>NZ_JBJGXU010000008.1:0-150385 GCF_045447305.1 Pseudomonas sp. D47
AATAGCAGCCGTTACCGCAGCAACGGATATGTACTCAATCTACCTAAACCATCGCAGGCTAAAAGCAACACAAAAAGTTGCATAGATACCCATGGCTTGCCCGCGACGAGGTCCGCCCCGTCAACGCACATTCATCGCCGAGCATTAAATGCCGACAACGCCGCTATCGCCTCCGGTGATTTCAGCCGCTGGACAAACAACGCCCCCTCCTCCTCAATCACCCGCCGCAACTGCTCCCGATCAACACTCCTCATCAATTGTTTGGTCACCTGCACCGCTGCGGGCGCCAACGTTTCAAAACGCTCAGCCACTTCCCGCGCCTTGGCTAAGGCCGCCTCACCACTGCCCAGTGCCTCGGTGGCAAAGCCCCATGCCGCCGCCTGCTCGCCGGTAAAACCGTCCCCCAACAGCAACAGTTCAGCCGCTTTCGCATGCCCCAACAGCCGCGGCAGGATCAGGCTGGAACCAAACTCCGGGCACAGCCCCAAGTTGACGAACGGCATGCGCAAGCGTGCATCGCGACTGATATAAACCAGGTCGCAATGCAGCAGCAGCGTTGTACCAATGCCAACGGCCGCACCGGCCACGGCGGCGATCACCGGTTTACGGCAATTGAGCAGGCTTTTCATAAAGTGGAACGGTGGGCTATCGAGGTCGCTGGGTGGTTGCTCGAGGAAGTCGGCAATGTCGTTGCCGGCAGTGAAGCAGTCGCTGCTGCCCTGGATCAACACAGCTCGGACGCCTTCGTCCGCATCAGCCTGCTCCAGCGCCTGGGCCAATTGCGTGTACATGGTCCGGGTCAGGGCGTTTTTCTTGTCGGGGCGGTTGAGCTGCAAGGTCAGCAGCCCGCGTTCACGTTGCAGCAGGATCGCGTCGGTCATGGTGAATCTCGCGGCTGTAGAATTCAGCGCTCAACCACGGGGCAAAAACACATCGGCCAGCAGTTGATTACGCGGCAAACCCGCCAGGAACAGGCGCTTGGAAAACGCCTCGACGCTGGCAGGGTGCCCGCAGAGTAAAGCCAGAGTTTGCCGCGAAACAAGCCGCAGTTGCGCCAATGCCTGGGTTAACTCAGCCGCCGTCCACAGCTCCACGGTCAGGTTCGGGTGCTGCGCAGCCAACTGCGCCAGGGGCTCGGCCAAGTAATGCGCGTCGGCATCATGGGCCAGGTGAATCACGCGAATGGCGCCCTGGTGATCCTGGCGCAACGCCTCACGCAACACGCCCCATAACGGCCCAAGCCCCGTGCCAGAGGCCAGAAGCCAGAGCGGCCGCAATTGCCAATCGGGGTCATAGTGCAGCGCCCCGCCTCTCAACTCGCCCAGTCGCAGGCGGTCGCCCACTTGCAACTGACGGGCAATATCGCTGAATTCACCGGGTTGACGGCAATCGAGATGAAATTCCAGGAAGGTATCTTCCTGGGGCACGCTCGCCAACGAGTAGGGGCGTGCCACCTGCCCCGCCCACACCACCAAGTGCTGCCCGGCCCGGTAACGCAGGCCGCGTTCCGGTTGCAGACGCAGGCGCAGCACCGCCGCGCTCAACCAATCGACACCCACGACCTGAGCCGGCAAACCGTCACGCAACGGGTCAAACGTTTCGACCTGAAGATCCCCGCTGACCTGGCACTGGCAGGCCAAGCGCCAGCCGTCCTGACGTTGCGCCGGGCTCAGGGCGTCAGGTTGCTTGTCCTCGACCTCACCCAGGCAGCGCACCAGGCAGGCATGGCAACTGCCTGCCCGGCAACTGTAAGGCACGGCCACACCCGCCTGATTCAAGGCATCCAACAGGTTACTGCCGGTGGCTACCGACCAGTGGCGTTCGCCGACGTGCAGTTCAGGCATATAAGGTCTCAATCAGAAGGGCCGCGTACAGGAAATCATGCCCGACAGAGTTTGACCATAGTCGGGTGTATCGGCCACCGCGCCGGGTTATACTGCCGCGCCTTTTTAGCGTCGCGCCTGCACCATACGGCGTGCCTTGGAAAGGTGGACTCAGCCGACCGATGTACCCCACTGAGCCACCTTTATTGAATGTTCCCTTATAGAGGAGCGCGACTCATGACCGTGATCAAGCAAGACGACCTGATTCAGAGCGTTGCCGACGCCCTGCAATTCATTTCCTACTACCACCCCGTTGACTTCATCCAAGCGATGCACGAAGCCTACCTGCGCGAAGAGTCGCCGGCAGCCCGTGACTCCATCGCGCAGATCCTGATCAACTCGCGCATGTGCGCCACCGGCCATCGCCCGATCTGCCAGGACACCGGTATCGTTACCGTGTTCGTGCGCGTGGGCATGGATGTACGCTGGGACGGCGCCACCATGAGCCTGGACGACATGATCAACCAGGGCGTGCGCCAGGCTTACAACCTGCCGGAAAACGTCCTGCGTGCATCGATCCTCGCCGACCCGGCAGGCGCGCGCAAAAACACCAAGGACAACACCCCGGCCGTGATCCACTACTCCATCGTCCCGGGTAACACCGTGGAAGTGGACGTGGCGGCCAAGGGCGGCGGCTCCGAGAACAAGTCGAAAATGGCCATGCTCAACCCGTCCGACTCGATCGTCGACTGGGTGCTCAAGACCGTTCCGACCATGGGCGCCGGCTGGTGCCCACCGGGCATGCTCGGCATCGGCATCGGCGGCACCGCCGAGAAAGCCGCCGTGATGGCCAAGGAAGTGTTGATGGAATCCATCGACATTCACGAGCTGAAAAAGCGCGGCCCGTCCAACCGTATCGAAGAGATGCGCCTGGAGCTGTTCGAGAAGGTCAACCAACTGGGCATCGGCGCCCAGGGCCTGGGTGGCCTGACCACCGTGCTCGACGTGAAAATCATGGACTACCCGACCCACGCAGCCTCGCTGCCGGTGTGCATGATCCCCAACTGCGCCGCCACCCGTCACGCGCACTTCGTGCTCGACGGTTCGGGCCCTGCGTCGCTGGAAGCGCCATCGCTGGACGCCTACCCGGAAATCGTCTGGGAAGCCGGCCCGTCGGCCCGTCGCGTCAACCTCGACACCCTGACCCCAGAAGACGTGCAGAGCTGGAAGCCGGGCGAAACCGTGCTGCTCAACGGCAAGATGCTCACCGGTCGCGACGCGGCGCACAAGCGCATGGTCGAGATGCTGAACAAGGGCGAAACCCTGCCGGTGGACCTCAAGGGTCGCTTCATCTACTACGTCGGCCCGGTTGATCCAGTGCGCGAAGAAGTGGTTGGCCCGGCTGGCCCAACCACCGCCACGCGGATGGACAAGTTCACCCGCCAGATCCTCGAGCAAACCGGCCTGTTGGGCATGATCGGCAAATCCGAGCGCGGCCCGACTGCGATCGAAGCGATCAAAGACCACAAAGCCGTGTACCTGATGGCTGTGGGCGGCGCCGCTTACCTGGTGGCGCAAGCCATTAAGAAGTCGCGCGTGGTGGCTTTCGCCGAACTGGGCATGGAAGCGATCTACGAGTTCGACGTGAAAGACATGCCGGTCACCGTTGCGGTGGACAGCAAGGGCGAATCCGTCCACATCACCGGTCCTGCCATCTGGCAGAAAAAGATCAGTGAAAGCCTGGCGGTAGAAGTGCAGTAAACACTTCCCCCGCAAGGATAAAGGCGACTGTTGCCCCATGGCCCAGTCGCCTTTTTTATGCAGGGTAATTTTGTAATGACGAACGCGGTCATGTGGGAGCTGGCTTGCCTGCGATGCAGGCACCTCGGTTTTTCATTGAACCTGAGGTGATGCCATCGCAGGCAAGCCAGCTCCCACAACATCAACGTTGTGCATGCTATGGTGCTCACCCCTTACTGTGCCTGTTCATCACCGTATGATCGCGATCCCACGCCCCCTGCGCCTGACCTTCTACTCCCTGTTGATCATCGCCGGTGCGGTGCTGGCCGCTGCCTTGGCCACACGCCATGCCGAACGCCAAGCTTTGGTAGACGACGCCGCCCGCGCCAATCAACAGCTGGCGCTGTACGCCAACTCCCTGCACACCCTGATCGAACGCTACCGCGCCCTGCCCGCCGTACTGGCGCTGGACTCGGAAATGATCAACGCGTTGAAAGGCCCGTTGAGCGACACCACCCAAGACCTGCTCAACCGCAAACTGGAGCGCATCAACAGTGCTGCGCAGTCCTCCACCCTGGAGCTGATGGACCGCACCGGCCTGGCCGTGGCCGCCAGCAACTGGAACCTGCCGAGCAGTTATGTCGGGCACAACTACGCATTTCGCCCCTATTTCAGCCAGACCTTGAGCCAGGGCACCGGGCGTTTTTATGCGGTGGGCGTGACCACCGGGATCCCGGGTTACTTCCTCTCCAGCGCAATGGTCGATGAACATGAACAGTTCCTCGGCGCCATGGTCGTGAAGCTCGAATTCCCCGAACTTGAGCGCGAGTGGGCCCAGGGCAACGACCTGCTGCTGGTCAGCGATGCGCGCGGCGTCGTGTTTATCGCCAACCAGCCAGGCTGGCGTTACCGCAACCTGCGCCCGCTGTCGGCCAGTGACCTCGCCGACCTCAAGGCCACCCGCCAATACGACAAAAAACAATTGCAGCCGCTGGACACGCAAACGTTGCAGCGCTTTGACGAAAACAGCCACCTGATGCGCGTCAACGGTCCCGACGGCAGCGCCAATTACATCTGGGAATCGCTGCCGCTGAAGGCCGAAGGCTGGACCTTGCACCTGCTGCGCAAACCGCAGTTCGCCTTTGAAGACCAGCGCAATGCCGGCCTCGCCGCTGCCGGTTCCTGGCTGGCGCTGGTGTTCCTGGTGCTGTTCCTGACCCAACGCTGGCGCCTGGCCCGTTTGCGCCAACGCAGCCGCGAAGAACTTGAACGGCTTGTGGAGGAGCGCACCCAGGCGCTACGTACGGCCCAGGATGGGTTGGTGCAATCGGCCAAACTGGCGGCATTGGGGCAGATGTCCGCCGCCCTCGCCCATGAGATCAACCAGCCACTGACCGCCCAACGCATGCAGTTGGCGACCCTGCGCCTGCTGCTGGACCACGGCCGTGTGGACGATGCCTACAAGGCCCTCACGCCGCTGGACGACATGCTCACGCGCATGGCTGCACTTACCGGCCACCTCAAGACCTTCGCGCGCAAAAGCCCCAGCGGCCTGCGCGAAAAGCTGGACCTGGCCACCGTGGTCGATCAATCCCTGCACTTGCTCGACGCGCGCCTGCGCGACGAAACCATCGGCGTGGTGCTGGACCTGACCCGCCCGGCCTGGGTGCGCGGCGATGCCATCCGCCTGGAACAGGTGCTGATCAACCTGCTGCGCAACGCCCTCGACGCGATGGCCGACAAGCCGCGCAAACGCCTGGAAATCCGCCTGCAGGCCGATCAGCAACTGTGGCAGTTGACCGTCAGCGATAGCGGCGGCGGGATTGCCGAGGAACACTTGAACAGCGTGTTCGACCCGTTTTTTACCACCAAACCCGTGGGCGACGGCCTCGGCCTTGGGCTGGCGGTGTCCTACGCTATCGTCCACGAACTGGGCGGGCGCTTGCTCGCCGGCAACCGTGGCGACGGCGCAGTATTTACCTTGACCTTGCCGATTGCGCTGGAGACGCCCGACCTATGTTGAACGCAGTGATTGTGGTCGATGACGAAGCCAGCATTCGCACGGCTGTCGAACAATGGTTGAGCCTGTCGGGGTTTGAGGTGCAGTTGTTCAGCCGCGCCGAAGAGTGCCTGGCGCAACTGCCCAAGGACTTTCCCGGAGTGATCTTGAGCGACGTGCGCATGCCCGGGCTCAGCGGCCTGGAGCTGCTGGCCGAAGTGCAACGCCGCGATGCCGACTTGCCAGTGATCTTGCTGACCGGCCACGGCGATGTGCCGATGGCGGTGGAAGCCATGCGCGACGGCGCCTACGACTTTCTGGAAAAACCCTTCAGCCCCGACGCCTTGCTCAACAGCCTGCGCCGCGCCTTGGACAAACGCGGGCTGATCCTGGAAAACCGTCGCTTGCATCAACAGGCCGACCATCGCGCGCAACTGGAATCCAGCCTGCTGGGCGTGTCCCGCGGTTTGCAGAATTTGCGCCGCCAGGTGCTCGACTTGGCCAGTTTGCCGGTCAATGTGTTGATCCGTGGCGAGACCGGCAGTGGTAAAGAGCTAGTCGCGCGCTGCCTGCATGATTTCGGCCCGCGCGCGAAAAAGCCATTTGTAGCGCTCAACTGCGCCGCCATCCCCGAGCAACTGTTTGAGGCCGAATTGTTCGGCCACGAAAGTGGCGCGTTCACCGGCGCCCAAGGCAAGCGCATCGGCAAATTGGAATACGCCCACGGCGGCACGCTGTTCCTGGATGAAATCGAAAGCATGCCCTTGGCGCAGCAAGTGAAACTGCTGCGTGTGTTGCAGGAGCAAAAGCTGGAGCGGTTGGGCTCGAACCAAAGCATTCACGTGGACCTGCGCATCATCGCTGCCACCAAGCCGGACCTGCTGGAAGAGGCCCGCGCCGGAAGGTTTCGCGAGGATTTGGCGTATCGCTTGAACGTCGCGCAACTGCGCCTGCCGCCGTTGCGCGAACGCCGCGAAGATATTCCGCTGCTGTTCGACCACTTTGCCCACAGCGCCGCCGAGCGGCTGGGGCGTAGCGCCGAACCCTTGAGCGGCGCGCAACTGGGGCGGCTGCTCAGCCATGATTGGCCGGGCAACGTGCGTGAGCTGGCTAACGTTGCCGAACGCCAAGTGCTGGGCCTGGGTGAGCCGGAGCCGGAAGGTATCGAGGCGGGGCAATCGTTGGCGGCGCAGCAGGAGGCCTTTGAAGCGCACTGCCTGAAAGCGGCGCTGGTTCGGCATAAGGGTGATATCAAGGCGGTGTTGGCCGAGTTGCAACTGCCGCGGCGAACCTTCAATGAAAAGATGCAGCGCCATGGGTTGGTGCGGGATACGTTTCTGTAGGCCGGTTTTTGTGTTGTTTTCACAGACGCCATCGCAGGCAAGCCAGCTCCCACATTTTGATTTGTGAACACATTCAACTGTGGGAGCTGGCTTGCCTGCGATGAGGCCAGTAGCCATAAGCGGATTTCCGCTCATCACCCTCAAACCATCAGCGACTTTCCGCTCAAAAATATTCTGAAACCCTTCTAAACCGGGCCTTCATCTACTTGGCACAGCTCCTGCTATAGCCGAACCAGGCAGCGCTCGCGCCGCTCCACAAAAACAATTAGATGAAGGATCCTTCAATGGATAACTCCAACACCTTGCCTCTGGGGTCGGTGGCTGCGCCGGCAAAAGAACGCACGACGTCCAGCCGGATCAAATCGATCTTCAGCGGCTCCGTCGGCAACATGGTCGAGTGGTATGACTGGTACGTCTACGCCGCCTTCTCGCTGTACTTCGCCAAAGCCTTCTTCCCCGCCGGCTCTTCAACCGCCCAGTTGATGAACACCGCCGCCATCTTCGCCGTGGGTTTCATCATGCGCCCGATCGGTGGCTGGCTGATGGGCCTCTACGCTGACTACAAGGGCCGCAAGGCCGCGCTGATGGCCTCGGTATTGCTGATGTGCTTCGGCTCGCTGCTGATCGCGTTGACCCCGGGTTACGACACCATCGGCATCGGCGCACCGATCCTGCTGGTGTTCGCACGCTTGCTGCAAGGCCTGTCGGTCGGCGGCGAGTACGGCACCTCGGCCACCTACTTGAGTGAAATGGCGACCAAGGAACGTCGCGGTTTCTTCTCCAGCTTCCAGTACGTGACCCTGATCTCCGGCCAACTCATCGCCCTGGCCGTATTGATCGTGCTGCAACAAACCCTGACCACCGAGCAGCTGTATGCCTGGGGCTGGCGCATCCCGTTCGCCATCGGCGCGCTGTGCGCAGTGGTCGCGCTGTTCCTGCGTCGTGGCATGGAAGAAACCGAGTCGTTCACCAAAAAGGAAAAAGCCAAGGAAAGCGCGATGCGCACCTTGATGCGCCACCCCAAGGAAGTGTTGACCGTGGTCGGCCTGACCATGGGCGGCACCCTGGCGTTCTACACCTACACCACTTACATGCAGAAGTACCTGGTGAACACCGTCGGCATGAGCATCTCCGACTCCACCACCATTTCAGCCGCCACGCTGTTTCTGTTCATGTGCCTGCAACCCCTGGTCGGCGGGCTCTCCGACAAAGTCGGCCGTCGCCCGATACTGATCGCCTTCGGCATACTCGGTACGCTGTTCACCGTGCCAATTCTCACCACCCTGCACACCATCCAAAGCTGGTGGGGCGCGTTCTTCCTGATCATGGCGGCGCTGATCATCGTCAGCGGCTACACCTCGATCAACGCGGTGGTGAAAGCCGAGCTGTTCCCTACGGAGATTCGCGCCCTGGGCGTGGGCCTGCCGTATGCGCTGACCGTGTCGATCTTCGGCGGTACCGCTGAATACATCGCACTGTGGTTCAAGTGCATTGGCATGGAAACCGGTTACTACTGGTATGTAACGGCATGTATTGCGGTGTCGCTGGTGGTTTACGTGACCATGAAGGACACGCGCAAGCACTCGCGGATTACTACGGACTAAAGGTTTATCGCGCTAAAACATGTGGGAGCTGGCTTGCCTGCGATAGCATCACCTCGGTCTACCTGATAAACCAAGGTACCTGCATCGCGGGCAAGTCAAAGCGTCGAACCGCCGGCTCCCACATAAGCCCGCTCCCACATTTTGAATCAGGACACGTCCGCTAATGCGGCGCGCCCATACCGACGCTGCGCATACGACGCGCCGGCAATCATCACCACCAACACGCCCGCCAACACCGCCGATGAACCAATGGTGCCGAAATCCAGCCCGCCCTTTTCATGGGGCTTGGTGAGGAAATCGCCCAGGGTCGCGCCAAACGGTCGCGTCAGCACAAACGCCACCCAGAACAACAGCACCGACGACAGTTGAGTGAAGTATTTGAGTGCCACCACCACCGCAATGGCCGAGCCGATCAGCAAGGCGCCGCCAGCAAAGCCCAGCCCGGAATCGTCCGCCAGGAAGTCGCCCAACGCGGTGCCCAAGGTGTTGGAGAACAGAATCGCCATCCAGTAAAACAACTCACCCCGCAAGGTCTGCACCTTGTTCACATTCAGCGAATCGCCGCTGAGGTGCCACACGGCAAAGATGATCATCAGGATCACGATCAGGATCATCGACCCCGTGGCATACCCCAGGCCCAGCGTACGGTCCATAAAGTCCGACATCGTGGTGCCGGCCGTGCTGGTGGACAAAATCACGATCCAGTACAGCACCGGGTTGTAGGTTTTCGACCAGAGTTGCGTCACCAGGGTGACGAGAAACACGCTGATCAGGATCATCGAGCTGATGGCGTAGCCAACGTTCAGGGTCATCGACAACAAATCCCCGGCGGTTTCGCCCAGGGTAGTTGCGCAGATTTTCATGACCCAGAACGCCAGGGTGATCTGAGGAAGTTTGTTCATGATGCGCAAGGCTCCGAAGCTCAGTCTTTCATTGGGCCGACTTATAGGGGGTATCGACCTGGCGCGCAGACTGAACCGGACGCTGTGAAAAATAGGTGGGCAATCAATGAAAATTCCATCCAGCCAATGGAATTTCGCCGCTATGGATTGCACTATGGCTACCTCCCAGAACCCCGCAGCAGGAACCCCGGCCCATGTCTGACGATATCCATTTCTACGAGCCCGCCAACGGCCACGGCCTGCCCCACGACCCGTTCAACGCCATCGTCGGCCCTCGGCCGATCGGCTGGATTTCCTCCCACGACCGCGAAGGCCGCCTGAACCTGGCGCCCTACAGTTTCTTCAATGCGTTCAACTACATTCCACCGATCATTGGGTTTTCCAGCGTCGGGCGCAAAGACAGCCTGAACAATATCGAGCAGACCGGCGAGTTTGTGTGGAACCTGGCCACCCGCCCACTGGCCGAGCAGATGAACCAGAGTTGCGCGGCGGTATCGCCGGATGTGAATGAGTTCGAGCTGTCCGGCCTGACGCCGGTGGCGTCGAAAATCGTCGGCGTGCCGCGCGTGGGCAAAAGCCCGGTGTCGTTCGAGTGCAAGGTGACGCAGATCATTCAGCTGCAGCGCGCCGACAAAGAGTTGGTACCGAGCTGGCTGGTACTGGGCGAAGTGGTCGCGGTGCACATTGCCAAGTGGCTGCTTAAGGATGGGGTCTACGACACCGCCGCCGCGGAGCCGATCTTGCGCGGTGGTGGGCCGGCGGATTACTTCCAGTTGGGGCCGGAGGCGTTGTTCAAGATGTATCGCCCTCGCTGATTGGAATACTTCCCAACAGACACAACAGACCAGTGTGGGAGCCGGGCTTGCCCGCGATAGCGGCGTGTCGGCCACCCAATGAGTCGACCATTACGCCCTCATCGCGGGCAAGCCCGGCTCCCACATTTGGTCTATGTTGATCAGCAGAAAGAGCGTTAGCTGGCGGCAGTTGCCCAGGTCAGTTGACCCTCTTCGTCCACATCGATCAACCGCTCTAATTGCACGGTAGCCGCATCATCAGCGTCGGAGGCGGTCTTGAACGTCTGCCCATCAAGGATCTTGTGAAAACGCGGTGCGCCCATGCCATCCAGTGCCTTTACGGCGATGGCAGCGCTGTAGCCACCCGCCTCTTCACGTACCAAGGCGGAAACAGCTTCGTGGTGGGCAAATTGTTTACGTGCCATGTTGCAGGTCCTGGCCAATGGGTAAGTCGGCCATTCTAAAGCACTAGCCGGCCAGTTGCAGGTACTCGCCATAGGCATGCGCAGCGGATGCATCGGTAAAGGTCTGGAAGTCCATGCTGCGCAACACCCTGTCGTTCAACAGCTCGGTAAAGATCATCAAGGCGGGAGAATTGAAGTAGGCGCTCATCGCCTGCTCGCTGCTCCAGAAGCCCGAAACCAGCCATACATCGGGGTCGACCTGTGAGTGCTGCAACGAGAATTGCAGGCAACCCTGAGCCTGACGGCCCGGTTCGATCAAACTGCTCAAGCGTGCACCGAGTTCGGTGCTGCACCCGGTACGGGCGCGGATAAAGGCCATATGGCTCGCGGGAATGGGGGTGGACATGTTCAACTCTCCCGTTGAGAAGTGATGCTCGGCAAGCACTGTGAGGGCGTGTTGCCACAGGATCAAAGATAACGGCGCGGGTGTGGGTGCGGTTAGTCAATTCCTGCCGGCTTATTGCACAATCCTGCGAGAAGCGCAGGCGAGACGTAGGGCCCCTGAGGTTTATTCCAGGCTCATGCTCAGTGTTTCAGGGAGATGACAGGCGCGGCACTTGCCTGATTCGCAACTTATCGCAGGATCAGGCAAGGATTGTGCAGAATCGACGTAACACCTTTTCAAACACCGCCGCTAAGCTTGGCCCATCAAAGAAGTGTGTAGAGGACGCCCCAATGCCGTCGCCGGAACATAAGTCCATTCCCCTCGATGCCGAGACGGAAAAACAGCGCGCCGAACTGGCCAGCATCGTGCATCGGCATACCTGGGAAGACGGCTCCTACGGCACCGCAATCACTTCACTGTTCCTCAACCGTCATAACACGCCACGCGACTTCATGCCGGTGCTGGTGGAGCCCGCGCTGTGCATCCTCGCCAGCGGCAGCAAGGAAGTGCGCCTGGCCGACGAAATCTTTGCCTACGACCCGCTTAACTATTTGGTGTTCTCGGTCGCCATGCCGGTGGCCGGGCGGATCATCGACGCCACCCCCGAAGATCCGAACCTGTCGGTGCGCATCAACATCGACCCCGCGCAGCTGACGGCGCTGATCGCCGAGGCCGGCCCGATGGGCGTGCCCTCGCGCCCGACATCGCGCGGCATGTACGTCGACTGCATCGACTCCCAACTGCTCGACGCGGTGCTGCGCCTGGCGCGCCTGCTGGACAGCCCCAAAGACATCACGATGCTCGCGCCGTTGATCAACCGCGAGATTCTTTATCGTTTGCTGCGTGGGCCGCAGGGCTATCGGCTGTATGAAATCGCCGTGGCCAACAGTCAGAGCCATCGCGTGAGCCAGGCGATCAAGTGGTTGAACAGCAACTATGAACAACCGCTGCGCATTGATGACCTGGCCAAGGAAGTGAACCTCAGCGTCTCGACCTTGCACCACCGCTTCAAGGCGATCACCGCCATGAGCCCGCTGCAATACCAGAAGCAGTTGCGCTTGCAGGAGGCGCGGCGGCTGATGATTGCCGAAGGCCTGGAGGCCTCGGCGGCGGGGTATCGGGTGGGGTATGAAAGCCCGTCGCAGTTCAGCCGGGAGTACAGCCGGTTGTTTGGGGCGCCGCCGCTGCGGGATCTGGCCAGACTGCGCCAAAGTATCTGACTCAGCGCAGCTCCCACATTTGATCCTCGGTGTTCTTTAGTCCAGGGTCCGGGGCAACCGCAGCGTCACTCGCAAACCACCCTCACGCAGGTTCTGCAAACTCACTTCACCACCATGGCTGTGGGCAATGTTGCGCGCAATGCCCAACCCCAACCCATAACCCTGCTGCTGCCCAGCCAACCGAAAGTGCGGCTCAAAGACTTGCTCCAGCCGCTGCTCCGGTACGCCAGGCCCTTCGTCATCCACGTGCAGGATAAATTCCGCGCCATCGTCTTCGATGTGCAAATGCGCGTTCTGCCCATACTTCAACGCGTTGTCGATCAGGTTACCGATGCAACGCTTGAGCGCCAGCGGCTTGCCCGCATACGGCGCCAATGCTCGACCGTCCTGAGTGATGCGGCCATTACCATTGGGCGCCAGGTACGGTTCCACCAGGCAGTCAAGCACGTGATTGAGGTCGACCGGCTCGATGTTTTCGTGGATGTCGGTGTCTTTCACGCATTGCAGCGCGCCCTTCACCAGCAACTCCAGTTCATCCAGATCGCGGCCGAATTTGGTTTGCAGGTTCTCGTCTTCGAGCAGTTCCACGCGCAGGCGCAGGCGGGTAATCGGTGTGCGCAAGTCGTGGGAAATCGCGCTGAACAATTGGCTGCGCTCGGTCAAGTAACGGCTGATGCGCTCGCGCATGGCATTGAACGCACGGCCCACTTCCACCACTTCACTGCCGCCGCCTTCGGCCACCGGCTCCACGTCCGCGCCCAGTGACATATCCCGCGCCGCCAGCGCCAGGCGCTTGAGTGGCCGGCTCTGCCAGTGCACCAACAGGCCAATAAACAGTAACAGGAAGCCGCTGGTCAGCACGATGAACCACACCTGTTGCGAGGGCAGGCCTTGTTCTTCAAGGCTGGTGTAGGGCTCGGGCAACAGTGAGGCGATGTACAGCCATTCGCCCGGCGCCAGCTGGATCTGGGTGACCAGCACCGGCGGGTTCACCGGCTCCAGGGTCAGCGCGTAATGCGCCCAGGAGCGCGGCAGTTCATCGAGTTTCAAGCCGGCGTTGAAAATACGCAGGTCCTCGGCACTGACGAACTCCACCGAGATATGCACATCGCCGCCCAGGGTCTGGCGCAACACTTCGTCTACCGCTTGCAGCACCGCCTGTTTGCGCGGGGTCTGCGGCAATATCTGCATATCCAAAGGTCGGTCGTTGAGGGTCACCACAAAACGCGTGCCGCCCATGCTGCGCAACTGATCCAGCACCAGCGGGCGATAGGCCACGGGCAGCGAACGGAAATAACTCACGCTGGCCGTCATCGAGTGCGCCAAGCTGCGGGCGCTGGTGACCAGGCCTTCGAGCTGGGTGGCACGCAATTGCGAGACCCAGATCACGCTGGACAGCGCCTGGGCGAACAGCACCGCGAGCAAGGTCAGCAGGAGCATGCGCCCCAGCAGCGAGCGCGGCACCGGAAAACGGCGGCGTTCGGTCACATGCTCAGTGGGCATTGCCGGCAACCACGCTGGCTGCCAACTGATAACCGCTGCCACGCACGGTGCGGATCAGCCGTGGCGGTTTTTCGGTATCGCGCAGGCGTTGGCGCAGGCGGCTGACGGCCATGTCGACGATGCGGTCCAGCGGCATCAGGTCGCGGCCACGGGTGGCGTTGCCGATGGTGTCGCGGTCGAGAATTTGTTGCGGGTGGTCGAGAAACAATTTGAGCAGGGCAAAGTCGGCGCCGGAGAGAATCACCTCTTCGCCGTCGACGTGAAACAAACGATGGCTGACCATGTCCAGGCGCCATTCATCAAACACCCACACATCGCCACCGCTGCCGCGCTCCTGGCCGAACTGGGCACGGCGCAACAGGGCTTTGATTCGCGCTTGCAGCTCGCGAGGGCTGAACGGCTTGCCGATGTAGTCGTCGGCACCCAGTTCCAGGCCGATCACGCGGTCGGTTTCGTCGGAGCTGGCGGTGAGCATGATGATCGGCACCTGCGCCTGGCGCGGGTGCTGGCGAATCCAGCGGCAGAGGCTGAAACCGTCTTCGTCGGGCAACATCACATCGAGGATGACCAGGTCGCACGGCGCCTCGTTCATCGCCTGGCGGAACCCCGCGCCATCCGGCACGCCACGCACCTGGAAGCCGGCGCGACTGAGGTAGGTTTGCAGCAATTCGCGGATTTCCTGGTCGTCGTCGACGAGGAGAATCGATTTACTGATTACGCTCACGGGGTCCTCCTTGTTGTTATGGCCAAGCTTAAGTCATTTGTTGCCCTTGAGGCCCTATCGCGGGCAAGCCCGCTCCCACATTTGAAATACATTTTTCAGCACGAATGCATTCCCCTGTGGGAGCTGGCTTGCCTGCGATAGCGCCCTCATGGCCTACGCAAAAGCCTGCTCCAGTGCAACTCCAGCCCCGGTCAACCCGGAATACGGCGCGGTCACCAACCACACCGGAATGCCTTTGAAGTAGTCGCTCATGCAGCCCTTGTCGCCGAAACTCTTGGCAAAACCGCTGTTGATAAAGAAGTCGGCGAACCGTGGAATCACCCCGCCCACGATGTACACGCCACCGCGTCCACCGGTGGTCAGCACGTTGTTCCCCGCGACGCGGCCCAGCCAAACGCTGAACTGGTTTAACACTTCCATCGCCACCGGGTCGCCGGCCAGGCCGGCTGCCGTAATGGCTTCGGGCGTGTCCAGCACCGGTGTATGCCCGTCAACCGCACAAATGGCGCGGTACACGCGCGGCAAGCCGCCACCGCTCAAGGCCGTTTCGGCGCTGACGTGGCCGATCTCAGCGTAGATGTGCTGCCACAGCTGGGTTTCACGCGGGCTGCTCAGCGGCAGGTCGACATGCCCGCCCTCCCCCGGCAACGCAGCGAAGCGCCCGCCCCCCAAATCCAACAAGGTGCCGACACCCAGGCCGGTGCCCGGGCCGATCACCACGGCAGGGCGCAACGGTTCCGGCGTGCCTTCGCACACCACGCGAAATTCGTCGGGCTTGAGGCGGGTCATGCCCAGGGCCATGGCCGAGAAGTCATTGATCAGCAGCAGCTCATCGACCTGCAAGGTTTTGCAGAATGCAGTTTTGCTCAGGCGCCAGTGATTGTTGGTGAATTTAAATTCATCGCCACTCACAGGCCCCGCGACTGACAGGCACACCGCGCCGATGGCGCCGATGTCCAGGCCTTCTTCCTTGAGGTAGACCTTGATGGCCTCCTCAGGGCTGTGGTGATCCGCCGTGGCGTGCACGCGGATCGAATGCAGCGCCTGATCCTGCCACAACGCAAAACGGGCGTTGGTACCCCCGATGTCACCGACCAGCGCTAGCTTCACTTAAGCGTCTCCAAGGCAGAGGTAAAGGCGCTGGCGCCCTGCTCTGCGGAGCTTGCGGCCAAGCGCATAAATGCAAACAGCTCACGCCCCGCCCCCACGTTATTGCCCAACAGGCCCGTGGCAGGCGTGCGCGCTGCAAATTCTTCGGCGTCCACCTTAAGCTCCAAGGTGCCCTTCACGCCATCCACGCGAATGATATCGCCATCTTTGACCCGCGCCAGCGGCCCGCCGCTCTGAGCTTCGGGGTTGACGTGAATCGCGGCGGGGATCTTACCCGACGCGCCGGACATACGCCCGTCTGTCACCAACGCCACTTTGAAGCCACGGTCCTGCAACACACCGAGGAACGGCGTCATTTTGTGCAGTTCCGGCATGCCATTGGAGCGCGGGCCCTGGAAGCGCATCACCGCGACAAAGTCTTTTTCCAGCTGGCCAGCCTTGAACGCATCGGCCAGATCCTGTTGATCCTGGAACACCACAGCCGGTGCTTCGACGATCTGGTGCTCTGGCGCCACGGCCGAGACTTTCATCACGCCCCGGCCGAGGTTGCCCTCCATCACGCGCAGGCCGCCTTCCGCCGAGAACGCACGGGCCACGGGACGCAAGATGGTTTCGTCGAGGCTTTCGATCGGGCCTTCGCGCCAGATCAGCTCGCCGTCGACCAGGAACGGCTCCTGGGTGTAACGGCTTAGGCCCTTGCCCGCCACGGTGTTGACGTCTTCGTGGAGCAAACCGGCTTCAAGCAGTTCACGGATCAGGAACGACATGCCGCCCGCTGCCTGGAAGTGGTTGATGTCGGCCTTGCCGTTCGGATACACGTGGGACAGGGTCGGCACCACCTCGGAGAGGTCGGCCATGTCCTGCCAGGTGAGGATGATGCCCGCCGACATGGCGATGGCCGGCATGTGCAGGGTGTGGTTGGTGGAACCGCCGGTGGCGTTGAGCGCGACGATGGAGTTGACGATGGATTTTTCGTCGACGATCTCGCCGATCGGCGTGAAGTTGCCGTTGGCCTTGGTCAGGCGCGTGACCTGATGCGCAGCTTCGCGGGTCAGCGCATCACGCAGCGGCGTGTACGGGTTGACGAACGAGGCGCCCGGCAAGTGCAGGCCCATCACTTCCATCAGCAACTGGTTGGTGTTGGCGGTGCCGTAGAAGGTGCAGGTGCCAGGGCTGTGGTAGGACTTCATCTCCGACTCCAGCAGCTCCTCGCGGGTGGCCTTGCCTTCGGCGTAGCGCTGGCGCACGTCGGCCTTCTGCTTGTTGGAGATGCCCGACGGCATTGGGCCGCCCGGTACAAAGACCATCGGCAGGTGGCCGTAACGCAATGCGCCCATCATCAGGCCCGGGACGATCTTGTCGCAGATGCCCAGCATCAGCGCGGCATCGAACATGTTGTGGGACAGCGCTACCGCCGTGGACATGGCGATGACTTCACGGCTGAGCAGGCTCAGCTCCATGCCGGGCTCGCCCTGGGTCACGCCGTCGCACATGGCAGGCGTGCCGCCGGCGAACTGGCCGACCGAGCCGACTTCGCGCAGGGCGGTCTTGATCTGTTCAGGGAAATGTTCGTACGGCTGGTGCGCCGAGAGCATGTCGTTATATGACGAAACAATTGCCACGTTGGCGGCATTCATCATTCGCAGGCTATTTTTATCTTCAGTGCCGCAACCGGCCACGCCGTGGGCGAAGTTGGCGCATTGCAGCTTGCCGCGCATCGGGCCGTCGCTGGCTGCGCCGCGAATGAGCGCAAGGTAAGCCTCGCGGGTTGCACGACTGCGGGCGATAAGCCGTTCGGTGACCTCAATAACGCGGGGATGCATGTATAGAACTCCAGGCTAACGGATGTGGCGACCTGAGAGTCTATGCTGGTCAAACGCCCGCCGCGAAGAGGTTGGCAGGGTGTTACTTGACCAATCGGACCAGTTGATTCAGGTCACTCGTTGTAGATTGAACAAAATATTGCCACTAAAAAGGCTTGTTTTCTATTTTTATGCGAATAATCTTGTAATTCTTACAACAAATCGACGACAGGCACTTTCCAATGACTCTTCGTATCGCAATCAATGGTTTTGGCCGTATCGGCCGCAATGTCCTGCGCGCACTGTATACCCAAGGCTACCGCCAGGATTTGCAGATCGTCGCCATCAATGACCTGGGCGACAGTTCGATCAACGCCCACCTGCTCAAATACGACACCGTACATGGCACATTCGAAGCAGAGGTTGCCCACGATCAGGAAAGCCTGACCGTCAATGGTGACCGGATTGCCGTCAGTGCCATTCGTAACCCAGCCGACCTGCCGTGGGCTGCGCACAAGATCGACGTGGTGTTCGAATGCACCGGTCTGTTCACCGACCGTGACAAAGCTGCCGCCCATATTAGCGCCGGCGCGCGCAAGGTGATCATCTCGGCCCCGGCCAAAGGCGCCGATGCCACCGTGGTTTACGGTGTGAACCATGACATTTTGCGTCAATCCCACCAGATCATCTCCAACGCATCCTGCACCACCAACTGCCTGGCGCCTGTGGCTCAGGTGCTGCACCGCGAGCTGGGCATTGAAAGCGGCCTGATGACCACCATTCACGCCTACACCAACGACCAGAACCTGACTGACGTCTACCACACCGACCCGTACCGCGCGCGCTCGGCCACCCAGAACATGATCCCGAGCAAGACCGGCGCCGCTGAAGCAGTGGACCTGGTGCTGCCGGAACTGGCGGGCAAGCTGACCGGCATGGCGGTGCGTGTACCGGTGATCAACGTGTCGCTGGTTGACCTGACCGTGCAGCTGAAAAAAGAAGCCACGGCCGAGCAGGTCAACGCACTGCTCAAGGAAGCCAGTCAGCACTCGACAATCCTCGGCTACAACACCCTTCCGCTGGTTTCCAGTGACTTCAACCATAACCCGCTGTCGTCGATTTTCGATGCCAATCACACCAAGGTCAGCGGTAAATTGCTGAAAGTGCTGGCTTGGTACGACAACGAGTGGGGCTTCTCCAACCGGATGCTGGATAACTGCTTGGCGCTGTGTAACGCCGAGTAATTGGCCAATGCAGATCCCCTGTGGGAGCTGGCTTGCCTGCGATAGCATCGCCTCGGTGTGATTGAAATACCGAGGTGTCTGCATCGCGGGCAAGCCGGGCTCCCACAGGGTTCTTCGCCCCCTCTCAACGTGCCACTTGCCATTTTGGTTGATGATAAGCATTATCATTAACTGCAAATCGATCTGGTAGCACTGTGAGCCAATCTCGCTTCAACCATGTCTTTCTCACCCAACGGGTGATTCTGCTACGTACCTTGCAGCGGATGGTGAATAACCCCAGCACTGCCGAGGACCTGTTGCAGGAAACCTACCTGCGCGTCACCCGGGCCCTCAGCGAGCGGCCGATCGACCACCTCGAACCCTTCGTCTACCAGACGGCGCGCAACCTGGCGCTGGACCACCTGCGCTCGCGCAAAATCCAGGCGCGCACGTTGCAGGAAGATGTCCCACTGAACGTGCTGCAAAGCGTCGCCGCCCCTATCAGCACGCCCGAAGACGCGACCCAGGCCGAGCAATTGCTCGAACACCTGAGTGTCAGCCTCGGCCAGTTGAGCGCCCGTCAACAGCAGATTTTCATCCTCAGCCGCCTGCACGGTTGCAGCTACCAGGAGATTGCCGACCAGTTGCAAGTGTCCTTGAGCACCGTACAAAAGGAACTGAAATTGATCATGGCCATCTGTGTAGGTGTGGCCGAACGGCTGGATCAGCCTTAAGCTGCACCTGACAGAGGTATCGATCCAGGCTGTAGGAAAGATGAATAGAACGTGGCGAAGACCCGAGGAACACCGTGACGGACCCGAATAAACTGCGCCCCCATGAGCTGGCTCATGAGGTGTTGCAAGACACGGTTATGGACCAGGCCCTCGACTGGCTGATCGCCTTGCAGTGCCCGCAACCCGGGCAACAGGCCGAGTTCGACGCCTGGCTGGCCAGCGACCCGGCGCATCTGCACGCCTTCAACAAAGCCCAGGCTGCTTGGGGCGGCGCGCCGGTACACAGCGCCGCCGTGGCCTTGGCGGCGCCGCGTAAACCGAGCACCTGGCGCCGGATCAAACCGCATTGGAAACCCTTGGCCACCGCCGCCGTGCTGCTGATCGGCCTGTTCAGCTTCAGCAACCTACCCGTGCGCCTGCAAGCCGACCATCTCACGGTGGTCGGCGAACGTCAGCGCGTGCAGTTGGACGATGGCGCTAAAGTGTTGCTGAATACCAACTCGGCATTTTCCAGCAGCATCAAGGACCACCAGCGCATCGCTCGCCTGTACCAGGGCGAGGCGTTTTTCGAAATTGCGCCCAACCGCGGTCTGCCGCTTGAGATCGATGCCGGCCCGGTGCGCGCCAGCGTGCGCGACACTGACTTCGCCGTGCGCTACCTCAACGGCGAGGCGCAAGTGCAGGTGCAGCGCGGTGACGTCGACCTGAGCAACACCTTCGACGATGCCCGCGTGCGCCTGCGCGCCGGTGAGAGCATCCGTATCGGCCCCAAAGGCTTTGGCCAGCCCGCCAAGCTGGACGTGAGCAAGGACCTGGCCTGGGTCCAGGGCCGGCTGGTGTTCGAAAATTGCCCGATGAGCGAAGTGCTTGCCGAATTGCGCCGCTACTACCCGGGCTGGATCGTCAACACCAATGACAAGCTCGCCAGCACCGCCGTCACCGGCAACTACCGCCTCGACCAGCCCCTGGACGTGGTGCGCTCGCTGGCGCACATCACCTCGGCCAATCTCTCGGAATACCCGGCGCTGGTCATCTTGAACTAAATGAGAATTATTTTTACTCGAAGGTAACCGGCAGTACGTCTCGTTATAGCCAATGCAACTGATTCCTATTTGATTCGGTTCGCAACTATAAGATTCGTACCTCCGGAGCGCTCTCGATGTCCTCTCGTTTCAACCGCCGGTCTTCTTCGCCCGTCCTGTCCTTGCTGACCGCCGCGATCCTGTTGGCCAGCGCGCCCGTGATGGCCGCCACCGCCACCGCTGCCGAGCCGGTCGCCCGCAGCCACGGCAACTACACCTTCAGCATCGAGCAGCAGCCGCTGGTCTCAGCACTTAATGCATTTACTGCGGTGACCGGCTGGCAAGTCGGCCTGCCGGCGGAGCTGGGCCAGGGTGTGTCGTCCCCTGGCGTACGCGGCCCACTGTCAGCGGAAAAAGCCCTGGACCGGCTGTTGGTGGGGACCAACCTGAACTACCGCAAACTGGGCAATAACAACATCGTGCTGGAAAAACGCGCAGCCGGCAGCGTGCTCAACCTGCAACAGGTGACCATCAGCGCCACGCGTAACGAGCAGGACGTCAACAGTGTGCCGAGCACCGTCAGCGTGCACGACCGCGAAGAGCTAGACCGCCAGAACGTAAATACCATTCGCGAACTGGTGCGCTACGAACCCGGCGTGTCCGTCGGTGGCGCCGGCACCCGCGCCGGCAACGCGGGCTACAACATTCGCGGCATCGACGGCGACCGCATCCTCACCCAGGTGGATGGCGTGGAAGTGCCGGACAACTTCTTCAACGGCCCTTATGCCAAGACCCGCCGCAACTACGTCGACCCGGAAATCGTCAAGCGCGTGGAGATCCTGCGCGGCCCAGCCTCGGCCCTGTATGGCAGCAGCGCCATCGGCGGCGCAGTGAGTTACTTCACCCTCGACCCGGATGACATCATCAAGCCCGGCCAGGACGTCGGCGCCCGCCTGAAAACCGGCTACAGCTCCGCCGATGAAAGCTGGCTGACCTCCGGCACCGTCGCCGGCCGCGTGCAGGACGTCGACGGTTTGCTGCACCTGAGCCAGCGCAACGGCCACGAAATGGAGTCCTACGATGGCAACAACGCCACCGGCCTGGCCCGCACCGGCGCCAACCCGGAAGATGCGCGCACCACCAATATCCTCGCCAAGTTGGGCTGGAATTACGGCGATGACAACCGACTGGGCCTGACGTACGAGAAGTTCAAGGATGATCGCGACGTAAACCTGAAAAACGCCGTGGGCGGCCCGTTTATCGGTGGTCGGGGGATGAATCTGTACCGCGCCCGCTCGGGCAACGACACCATCACCCGTGAACGCTTCGGCCTGGAAAACACCTTCGCCCTCGAATCACCGATGGCCGATCGCATCAAAACCAGCCTCAATTACCAGATCGCCAAGACCGACCAGACCACCGCCGAGATCTACCAGGCCGGTCGTCGCGTGTTGCGCACCCGCGACACGCTTTACGAAGAAAAACAGTGGGTCTTCGACGCCCAACTGGACAAGGCTTTCAGCCTCGGTGAAACCGATCACCACGTCACCTACGGCACCACACTCAAGCAGCAGAAAGTCACCGGCTCCCGCGAAGGTTCAGCCTCCTGCCTCGCCGTCGGTTCGGGTTGCACGGCCATCGGCGCGCCCAGCCCCTCCGCCGGCGACAGTGTAAAAAAGGCCAGTGACTTCCCGGACCCAACCATCAACACCTACTCGCTGTTCGCACAGGACCAGATCAGCTGGGACAAATGGACCTTCCTGCCTGCTGTGCGCTACGACTACACCCAGCTCAAGCCGAAGCTGACCCAGGAATTCCTCAACACCGTCAACCCGACCGGCAAGGACCCGGTCAGCGACAAGGAAAAAATCTGGCACCGTGTGACGCCCAAGTTCGGCCTGACCTACGCGCTGACCGATCAATACACCTGGTTCGGTCAATACGCCGAGGGTTTCCGCACCCCGTCAGCCAAGGCGCTGTACGGACGCTTTGAAAACCTCAACCTGGGCTACACCGTCGAGCCTAATCCTGACCTGAAGCCGGAAACCAGCAAAGGCATCGAAACCGGGATTCGCGGCAAGTTCGACGAGGGTTCCTTCGACATCGCGGTGTTCTACAACAAGTACCGCGACTTTATCGACGAAGACAACGCCGTGGTCGGCGGCACTGTCGAACAGTTCCAGGCCGTGAATATCAAGCGTGCCACCATTAAAGGCGCAGAGGCCAAGGGCCGTTTAAACCTGGATGCATTCGGCGCACCGCAGGGCTTGTACACCCAAGGTTCGATCTCCTACGCCTACGGCCGTAACGACGACAACGGCGAGGCGCTGAACAGCGTCAACCCGCTCAAGGGCGTGTTCGGCCTGGGTTACGATCAGGACACCTATGGTGGGCTGCTGAGCTGGACCCTGGTGAAAAAGCAGAACCGCGTCGACAGCACGACCTTCCACGCCCCCGACGGCGACACCAACGGCCCGTTCAAGACGCCAGGCTTCGGCGTCTTCGACCTGACCGCCTATTACAAAGTCACCAACGACGTGACCCTCAACGGCGGCCTCTACAACCTCACCGACAAAAAATACTGGAACTGGGATGACGTGCGCAGCTACGACAGCGTCGGCGAAGCCGCTGTGACCGGCCCGGCCAACCTCGACCGCCTGACCCAGCCCGGGCGCAACTTCGCGATCAACCTGATCTGGGACATCTGACAGCACTTCACCCAAATGCCGTCCCTTACCTCGCCAGCATTGCAGCGGCGAGGTGAGGATTTTTTACTGTGCCGCGTCTTCTTTTTCGTCTAGTTGATAACAGCTCTCTTTAGGGCACCCAGGCGCTACTCTTCTCAAGGACTTTTTTCGATGACCGCTTCCCCTACCGCAGAACGCCCAAGCCTACGCTCCCAGCGCCTGAACCAGATCACCAACGAGCCACACACCAAGCTCGACGCGCTGGTCAAAGCTCACGCCCCATTCGAAACCCAAGCTAACTTCGCCCGCTTCGTGGTCGCGCAGTACCTGTTCCAATCGGAACTGGTGGCCCTGTACAACGACCCTGAGCTGATCAAGATCGTCCCGGACTTGGCTGAGCGCTGCCGCGCCGACGCCGCCAAGCTGGACCTGAGCGACCTGGACACCGACGTGCCTGCACCGGTCGCCGGCGCCGTGAAGAACCCGAGCAAGGCGCAAGCCTTGGGTTGGCTGTTCGTGTCCGAAGGCTCCAAGCTCGGCGCTGCGTTCCTGATCAAACGCGCCGTGGGCCTGGGCCTGAGCGAAACCTTCGGTGCTCGCCACCTTGGCGAGCCGGCCGGTGGTCGCGCAGAAGGCTGGAAAAGCTTCACCCGCACACTCGATGGCCTGGTATTCAGCGCCGAAGAAGAAGCCGCGGTAGAAAAAGGTGCGATCGACGCGTTTGTGCGCTTCACCGTGCTGCTGGAACAGGCGTACGCTAACGCCCCTGAACTGGCCTGACTGCTGGAATGCGATTAAAAATGTGGGAGCGGCAAGTCGAATCGTCGCCCCGCCGCTCCCACATTTGAATCCCATTTCAAACTGATTTTTGTGATCACCCTACCCATGACCGGCAAAACCCAATCCACCTCAAAAATCGCGCAGATCCTCTTCGGCCTGCTGGCCTACGTCAGCCTGGGCATTGGGTTGGTGGCGATTGTCATACCGGGTTTGCCCACCACCGAATTCATTCTGCTCGCCGCCTGGGCTGCGACCAAAAGCTCGCCGCGCCTGAGCGCTTGGCTGGAAAACCACCGGCTGTTCGGGCCGATCCTGTTCAATTGGCGCAACGGCAAAATCATCGCGCGCCGCGCCAAAGTCAGCGCCACCGTGAGCATGCTGCTGTGTGCCGTCTTGATGCTGGTGATGCTCGATCACGGCTGGCCGATTTACCTGGCGATTGCCGGCATGAGCCTGGGCAACCTGTGGATCTGGTCACGCCCGGAACGGCTTGCAACGCCCGTGTAGCGAGGCGTGTAGTCTTTTACCTACCGCTCATCGCCTTTCCCTCATGAAACATCTCGATGCGCCGATGTTTCGGACATAGCGCCGAATGGAATTGGCTCGCCCAGCTTGCACACCAACAAGACTATTCGCGAGTGAACCTATGTTCGACACCCTCTCCATCCGCTTGAAAATCGTGCTGCTGTCTGGCCTTTGCCTGGTAGGGGTGATTGCGCTGATCATCAGCATCAACCTGTACGAAACCAACCAAAATGATCAACTGATCAGCGATTCAAGCTCGCGAATGCTCACCCAAAGCGTGCAACAGCTGTTGCAAGCCAAAGCCGCCGAGCAAGCAGTGCAATTGCAGAAAACCTTTGGCGAAAATCTGGCAGTGGTCACAGCACTGGCCGATCAGGTCAAGGACCTGCGCGCCCTCGCCAGCAAACGCTCGCTGGAACCGAGCGCCCTGCGTGAGGAACTCAACCAAAGTCTTAAAACCGCGTTCGAACGCAACAGCAAGGTGCTGGGGATCTGGCTGTCGTTCGAACCTAACGGTCTGGATGGTAAGGACAGCGAGTTTGTCGACGATAAAGCCCGCGTCTCCAACGAAAAAGGCCGCTTCTCCAGCTACTGGAGCCGCGCCGCTGGAGATGGCCTGAACACGGTAATGGTCGAGGACGACCTGACCAAGACCACCCCCAACCTCAGCGGTACGCCCTACAACATCTGGTACACCTGCCCACGGGACACGCGCAACGTTTGTCTGCTTGACCCGTATTCCGATGAAGTGGCCGGCAAACAGGTGCTGATGACCACCATCTCCCTGCCGTTGATCGTCGACGGTAAAGTCATCGGTGTTATCGGTATCGATATCGCCCTCAATACCCTGCAAGCCTCGTCGGATGCCGCCCAGAAAGAACTGTTCGACGGCGCGGCGCACCTGGAGATTATCTCCAGCACCGGCTTGATTGCGGCCTACAGCGGTGACCCGGCCCGAGTCGGCAAAAACCTGATGGACACCCTCGGTGCCGAGGGCAAAGAGATTGTGCAGTTGTTGGCCAACGACACGCGCACGATCCGCGAGCAAGACGACACGATTCGCACCGTGTACCCGGTCAAGCCGATTGCCGACGCCAAGTCCTGGGGCATCGTGATCAAACTGCCCAAGAGCGTGATGCTTGCCGACACCTTGAAACTGCAAGGCGTACTCGACAAAGCCCAGGCTGCCGGCACGCTCAAAGCCTTGCTGGTCGGTGCCGCCGCCGCACTGCTGGGCTTGCTGCTGATCTGGCTGACCGCCACCGGCGTGACCCGCCCGATCAATACCGTGGCCGCGATGCTCAAGAACATCGCCAGCGGCGAAGGCGACCTCACCCAGCGCCTGACCTACGCCAAAAAAGACGAATTGGGCGAGCTGGCGAACTGGTTCAACCGCTTCCTCGACAAGCTGCAACCGACCATCGCGCAGATCAAGCAAAGCATCACCGAGGCACGTGGCACGGCGGATCAGTCGTCCGCCATCGCGCGCCAGACCAGCGAAGGCATGCAGGTGCAGTTCCGCGAGATCGACCAGGTCGCCACCGCCTCCAACGAAATGAGCGCCACCGCCCACGAAGTAGCCAGCAGCGCCTCCAACGCCGCCAGCGCAGCACGCGGGGCGGACCAGTCGGCGCGTGACGGCATGGCGATCATTGAACAGAGCACCCGCGACATCACCACCCTCGCCGAAGAAGTCAGCAAGGCCGTAGGCGAAGTGGAAGCCCTGGCGGTGAACAGCGAACAGATCGGCTCGGTGCTGGAAGTGATCCGCAGCATTGCCGAACAGACCAACCTGCTGGCACTCAACGCCGCCATCGAAGCGGCGCGCGCCGGAGAAAGCGGACGGGGTTTTGCGGTCGTGGCCGACGAGGTACGCAACCTGGCCAAACGCACTCAGGATTCGGTGGAAGAGATTCGCCTGGTGATCGAGCGCATCCAGAGCGGCACCCGTGGCGTGGTGGCGACCATGCATTCCAGCCAGCACCAAGCCCAGAGCAATGCCGGGCAGATCCATCAAGCGGTGCAAGCGCTAGGCAAGATCAGCGATGCGGTGACGGTGATCAGCGACATGAACCTGCAAATCGCCAGCGCCGCCGAACAACAGAGCGCCGTGGCCGAAGAGGTCAACCGCAACGTCTCGGCGATCCGCACCGTGACCGAAACCCTTACCAGCCAGGCCACCGAGTCGGCGGCGATCAGCAGCCAACTGAACGCCTTGGCCAGCCAGCAGATGAAGCTGATGGATCAGTTCAAGGTGTAACGCCACTCCTGAAACCAATGAGGGGCAAATGTGGGAGCGGGCTTGCTCGCTCCCACATTTAGATCACTGTTGTTCTAAAGGCCAGTCCAAGCCTGAACAAACGCCGCCACATCTTCCTTCGGCGCAGTACGCGGCGGGTTCTGCGGCGTGCCCAAGTAAAGGAAGCCAATCACTTCCTCGCCCTCCGTCAGCCCCAGGCCTTTAGCCACGTGGGCCGAATAGGACAACTCCCCCGTGCGCCACACTGCACCAATCCCCTGGGCGTAAGCCGCCAGCAGAATACCGTGGGCCGCACACGCGGCCGCCAGCAGTTGCTCGGATTTCGGCACTTTGAAATGCGCTTGCAAGCGAGCAATCACCACCACCACCAGCGGCGCGCGCAACGGGCCGTTCTGCGCCTTGTCGATGGCTGCTTGCGGGGCGTCGGCGTCCTGCAGGCGCGCAGCTTCGGCTAACAGCGTGCCCATCTGCTCGCGGGCGGCGCCTTCTACGGTAAGGAAACGCCATGGGCGCAACTGGCCGTGGTCCGGCGCACGCATGGCGGCGGCGAATAGCAGATCGCGCTGCTCCTGGGTCGGTGCCGGTTCCAGCAAACGCGGCACGGAAACACGGTTGAGCAAAGCGTCGAGAGCCTGCATTGGCCACCTCCAGAGAAAAATGTGCAGCCATTCTAGCGGGAATGAATCGGATTCGACCAAACGATAATTGCTCTTATTCAATCCGCCCCGCCCTGTTAGACTTTGCGGCCTAATTTTGGCCATCGCTTCAGGAATCTTGATGTTCCGTTCGCTATTTCGCCTGTCCGCAGCATTGATGGCTTTGAGCCTGGCTGCCTGCGATGACGCTCCCCGCTTCACTAAGGCAGAGCCTGGTGAAGCGCGGGCCGGCGGCGCGACGACGGTGAACAAGCGCGACCAGAACGCCTTTTCCCTGCCCTCGGCGAACCTGGCGCCCACCCGCCGCCTGGACTTCAGCGTCGGCAACAGCTTTTTTCGCAGCCCGTGGGTGATCGCGCCGTCCACCACCACCGCGCGTGATGGCCTCGGCCCGCTGTTCAATACCAACGCCTGCCAGAACTGCCATATCAAGGACGGCCGTGGCCATCCGCCGCTGCCCGATGCGCCTAATGCGGTGTCGATGCTGGTGCGCCTCTCCATCCCGGATACACCCGCCCTCGCCAAGCTTATCGAGCAGGTCGGCGTAGTGCCCGAACCGGTCTACGGCGGGCAATTGCAAGACATGGCCGTGCCGGGCGTAGTGCCGGAAGGCAAAGTGCGGGTCGACTACACACCGGTTAACGTGGCGTTCAAGGACGGCACCGTGGTCGAACTGCGCAAGCCGGCCCTGCAAATCACCCAGCTCGGCTACGGCCCGATGCACCCGGAGACACTCTTCTCAGCGCGCATCGCCCCGCCGATGATCGGCTTGGGCCTGCTCGAAGCCATCAGCGACGCCGATGTGCTGCGCAACACTGACCCAAAAACGGCCGACAAAGAAGCCCTCGTGGGCCGCGCCAATTGGGTCTGGGATGACGCCCAGCAGAAAACCGTGCTCGGGCGCTTCGGCTGGAAGGCCGGGCAACCCAACCTCAATCAACAAAATGTTCACGCGTTTTCTGGTGATATGGGCCTCACCACGTCCCTGAGACCCTTTGATGACTGCACCGACGCCCAAGTCGCCTGCAAACAGGCCCCCAACGGCAACGGCCCCGATGGCGAGCCGGAAGTCAGCGATAACATCCTGCGCCTGGTGCTGTTCTACACCCGCAACCTGGCCGTGCCGGTGCGCCGTGGCGTCAACACGCCGCAGGTGCTGGCCGGGAAAAACCTGTTCTACCAAGCCGGTTGCCAGGGCTGCCATAAGCCGACGTTTACCACGGCCGCCAACGCCGCCGAACCCGAACTGGCCAACCAAGTGATTCGCCCCTACAGCGACCTGCTGTTGCACGACATGGGCCCAGGCCTTGCCGACAACCGCAGCGAATTCAAGGCCGGTGGCCGCGACTGGCGTACCCCGCCGTTGTGGGGCATTGGCTTGACGCAAACCGTCAGTGGCCACACTCAATTTTTGCATGATGGCCGCGCCCGCAACCTGCTCGAAGCCGTGCTGTGGCATGGCGGTGAAGCACAAACGGCGCAGCAGCATGTGTTGTCCTTTAATGCCGAGCAACGTGCCGCGTTGCTGGCGTTCCTGAATTCTTTATAAGCTTTGCCCCACTTACAGAAGGGAGCTCGACATGTTTCGTCCCAAGTTGTTGTTCACCAGCCTTGCCGCCCTCGCCCTCGGCGCCTGCTCGCCCCAGGACCCGCAAGCGGTGACCTCGGCGGCCATCGCCAAGCAAGTGATCCTGCCGACCTACAGCCGCTGGGTTGAAGCCGACCGCCAACTGGCCGTCAGCGCCCTCGCCTACTGCCAGGGCAAGGAAAGCCTGGAGACCGCCCGCGCCGACTTCCTCCACGCGCAAAAAGCCTGGGCCGAGTTGCAGCCGCTGCTGATCGGCCCGCTGGCCGAGGGCAACCGCTCGTGGCAAGTGCAGTTCTGGCCGGACAAGAAAAACCTGGTGGGCCGCCAGGTTGAACAGCTGGTCATCGCCCAGCCGCAGATCGACAGCGCCGCCTTGGCCAAATCCAGCGTCGTAGTACAAGGCCTGTCGGCCTACGAATACATCCTCTACGACGCCAAGACCGACATCGCCGACGAAGCCCAGAAAGCCCGTTACTGCCCGCTGCTGGTGGCCATTGGCGAGCGCCAGAAAGCCCTGGCCGAAGAGATCCTGGCCAGCTGGAACAGCACCGACGGCATGCTCGCGCAGATGACCAAGTTTCCGAACCAGCGCTACGCCGACTCCCACGAAGCCATCGCCGATCTGCTGCGTGTGCAAGTGACCGCGCTGGACACCCTGAAGAAAAAACTCGGCACGCCGATGGGTCGCCAGACCAAGGGCATTGCGCAGCCGTTCCAGGCCGATGCATGGCGCAGCCAGTCGTCCCTGCAAAGCCTGCAAGCGAGCCTAGCCGCCGCCCAGACCGTGTGGGCCGGGGTCGACAACAAAGGCCTGCGTGGCCTGCTGCCTTCGGACCAGAAGCCATTGGCCGACAAGATCGACGCCGCCTATGCCGCGTCGCTGAAGCTGTTCGCCGCCAACCCGCGCACGCTGAATGAATTGTTGGCCGACGATGCCGGGCGCCAGCAGCTCAACGACCTCTACGACAGCCTCAACGTGGTCCACCGCCTGCACGAAGGTGAGCTGGCCAAGGCGCTGGGCATCCAACTGGGCTTTAACGCCAACGACGGTGACTGATGATGCTCAGGCGACAGGCTTTGGCGATTGGCAGCGTGCTGCTCAGCGCACTCACGTTGGGCGGCTGGACGTTGTTCAAGCAGAAGGGGTTGAAAGGCCCGCTGCTGCTGTCGGCGCGCGATGATGCGGACGGAAAACACTACGCCGTCGGCTACCAGTTGGACGGCAAGCAGGTGTTTGCCACCCAGGTCGGCCAGCGCTGCCACGACATCATCAACCACCCGACGCTGCCGATTGCGCTGTTCGTCGCCCGTCGCCCGGGCACCGAGAGTTACCTGATCAACCTGCGTGATGGCACGCTGCTGCAGACCATCGCCTCGAATGCCAACCGCCATTTTTATGGGCATGCGGTGATCCACAAGAGCGGCGACTGGCTGTATGCGACCGAGAACGACACGTCCGACCCGGGCCGTGGGTTGTTGGGTGTGTATAAGTTCGAAGGTGAGCGGCTGGTGCACACGGGGGAGATTTCCACTCACGGTATCGGCCCGCATCAAGTGTCGTGGATGCCTGACGGTGAGACCTTGGTGGTGGCCAACGGCGGGATTCGCACCGAGGCTGAAAGCCGGGTGGAGATGAACCTCAATGCCATGGCGCCGAGCCTTGTCTTGATGCATCGCGATGGCAGCCTGATCAGCAAGGAAACCCTGGGCCAGCAGATGAACAGCGTGCGTCATATGGGGATTGCCAGCGACGGCACTATTCTCACGGGGCAGCAGTTTATGGGGGCGTCGCAGGAGCGCTCCGAGTTGCTGGCGATCAAGCGGCCGGGGCAGCCGTTTGTGGCGTTCCCGGTGGCGGATGAGCAGTTGCAGGCGATGGGGCATTACACCGCCAGTGTCGCGGTGCACAGTGAGTTGCGGTTGGTGGCGTTGACGGCGCCGCGGGGGAATCGGTTTTTTATCTGGGACATGGACAGTGGTGAGCTGCGCCTGGATGGGCCGTTGCCCGACTGCGCCGGGGTGGGTGCGGTGGCGGATGGGTTTGTGGTGACTTCAGGCCAGGGGCGTTGCCGGTTTTATAACTGCCGGCAGACGCCGTTGGTCGCTAAGCCGTTGGAATTGCCTTCGGGGTTTTGGGATAACCATTTGCATCTGGTTTGACGTTGTTGGGGTTGGGGTTGGGGCTGGGGGTATATCCGTTGCTGCGGTAACGGCGTCTATTGGTTCCGCCCTTACGGCGGCTCACTTTTGGAAAGACCCAAAAGTAAGCAAAAGGTCTTCGCCCCACCACTCGGCACCTCGCTTAGGCTCGGTGTGCCCTCACGCAGGCTTTGGACCGTGGGCCGCCGCCATGGGCCATCCTTGGCCCATCGCGGCTAAACCGGCGTCCTGCCGGTTTACCCCCGCTCCAAAGCCTGCGTTCGGCCAGCGTGGTTTAACGGGGCGCCTCAGATCAAGATCAAAAGCACGGCGGCCTAGTAGCCTACCTGAGTGGTTAAATCAAAAGCGAAGCCGAGGCGGCCTGACAGCCGACCTGATAGTGGAAGCTGAAACTCAATCAACTGTGGGAGCTGGCTTGCCTGCGATGCAGACACCTCGGTCCATCAAGTACACCGAGTTGATGCCATCGCAGGCAAGCCAGCTCCCACAGAAAAGCAAAGCACTGCGGTACTGGCAGCCGAACTCGGTCAAAAATGTGGGAGCGGGCTTGCTCGCTCCCACACTTGGATCTCAGTACATCAGGCAGAGAGTGTGCTGCCGTGTTTTTGCTCTGCTTTTGCTTCTACCACTCAGGTCGGCTACTAGGCCGCCGTGCTCTGCTTTTGATCTCGATCTGACAGGCCCCGTTAACCACGATTACCGCAGCAACGGATATGTATCTCCCCCCCACACACAAAAAAAGGGCCTCGCATCGCAAGGCCCTTTCCCGGGGGTTTGAATCGTTTCAACTCTGCGGCCTCATGCCCTGAGACATCCCAAACATGAACAACAACAAATCATGATCAGGCTTGACCGCCACACTCGCCTTTGCGACACGCGGCAACAGGCATTGCCCGCTACCTTGCACCGCGCTGAGCACTTGTGTGCGAGGCTGTTCCCACGCAGCCAGCGCGAGGGCTGCTATGCCCAACGCCCCGACCAGGAACAAACCTCGTGCTATTTCTAGCTTCATCTGGTTAAACCCTTGATAGCGCTGCCAAACGCCGTTTCATAAAAGTAGCTGAGTTTTTTCCAGTCAGTGTCACTCCACGACGAATGGCGCCGCAGTTGCTGCATGTCGTGGGACGCCGCCCGATAAGCGGTCAAACGCTGACGGCATTTCTCAAAATCCAACAACGCCACTTCCACATTGGCCGAGTCGCCCTCGCCCGTCACCCGTAAGAAGATGTGTTTGATATACAGGCAACCGTGCTGCCAGCGGCCCTTGTGCATACGTGCCAGGGTGCCCGCCACTTCCTTGAGCACACGCTCGTGGACGCACTCGCCATACTGCTCACGGCCACCGGCGGCGTACCAGTTTTCGATCTCGTCAAAACCATCGAGAGACGCCGTCACCAACAGCGCTTTCCATTGATGTTGCGGATCGCGACGCGCCTCGCAGAACACCAGTTCCGGCACCCGCACATCCAATGCGCGCAAGCCCTTGAGGGCATCGCGTTCGCGCAACACGGTCGGGCGCCCGAACGGGTGCAGCACACTGCGGTAGATGTGGCCCGTCTGGCGTTTGCTGTAGAGCAAGCGGCCATTAGGGCTCATCACACGTTGCACACCGCTTTCACCACCGCGTCGGCGGTTGGGTTCTTCAACCCACTCGCCCTGTTGGCGCCAAAAATAATCAAAGCGTTCTTCGGGAGCTACATGACTGCCTGCTATGCACTCAACTGCCATCCTGTTACCTCTTACGCAATACATACACTCGCCACATGGCGTACAGCGGTATGAAGTCCAGGGATTCCTGAACACGGAAACCGGCCTGCTCGAACTCTGCCTCAACAGTAGCAGCCGGTAACACGAACCGGTTTTGGTAACCTCCCTGCTCACCTTTACTGCGACGTTTCACTTCGGCACGCTTGCGTTTCCAGGCCTTGAAATTGCCGTCCACCCAAAGCGAAATAATCACGCTGTCACGGGTAACCCGCTGAAATTCCCGCAGTATCGCCAGCCGGTGCTCCGGTTCACCAATGTAGTGCATCAAGCGCATGCAGAAGATGCTGTCGACCGAGTTATCCGGCAAATCGATATCAAAAGCAGATGTCTGCAAGGGGCGTACCCGTTTCACCACGTCCGCCGGCTGAGCGGCGGTCGCGACCTTCAACATCGACTCGGAATTGTCAGCCCCGATAATCACACGGTTGGGTTTTTCAGCCAGCAGCGGCCAGAAACGCCCGGCCCCGCAAGGCAAGTCCAACACCAGGCCTGGCTCGCCGGCCATAGCCAGTGCGCCGCGCGCCAATTGCTCGTCTCGTTTGTGGGACAACCGGCGAGCCAGATTGTCCTGATGTTTGAGCAAATAATTCTTCGCGTGCTGATCGTCGTACTTTTCAGAAAAATCGAGCTTGATAGGGGTAGACATCAACGGATCTCCAGTAGCTGTTGCCTACAACCTTAAGCAGCTAACTGTGATCAACAGGTCAACCCGTTGTGAAAAACTTGTCCTGTCCAGCCTCATACATTTCAAGACTTTACAGACACAATCAGTGGCATGGGGCCATCTTCGCCGAAAAGCACGGTATCTGCCGCAGGACAGCGGCAGGGTGGGAAGTCAGGGTTTAGCCTGGCTCAACTCGACATGAAAGCGGCATCCGTGAGGTTCCATCGTGCTCAGGCTGACGCTCCAGCCTTGGCTCTCGCAGATGCGCTGCACCAACGACAAGCCCAAGCCCAGGCCTTCACCGCGCTTTTCGCTGCCGCGCACGAACGGCTCGAACATCGCCTCACGTTTGTCTTCGGGAATACCGACGCCGGAGTCCTCCACGACAAACCCGCTGGGCTCGAGAGTCAGGCGGATAAAACCCTGTTCGGTGTAATGCAGGGCATTGCGCAACAGGTTGCCCATCACCGCGTGCAGGAACGTGGTGTTGTAGCGAGTATCCAGCGGATTACCCGGCAGGTAGACCAATTCCAGACCTTTTTGCTCGATAGGCTCCCGCCAGATCCCGAGCAAGTCTTCGGCCACCTGGGTCAAGTTGACCTGCGGCGACATGGCCGCATCATCATGCTTGGCACGGGCCAGCATCAGGAAGGTTTGCACCAGCTCGCGCATCTCTTCACAGGCACGGGCGATTCGCAGCACTTGGTTGCGACCGCGCTGATCAATCGCCGGGTTCTCCAGCAGCAGTTCGCAGGAGCTGGCCAGTACCATTAACGGCGTGCGCAATTCATGGCTTACATCACTGGTAAACAGCTGCTCGCGGGACAACGCCTGGCGCAAGCGGCCCAGGGTGGCGTCGAAAGCCACGGCCAGCTCGCCGACTTCATCGGCCGCATAATCCGGCGCCAGCGGCGGCGCCAAGCCCAGCAACTGGTCGCGATGACGCACTTGGCGGGCCAGCCGCACCACCGGCGCCATTACTTTGCGCGCCAGCACCCAACCGAGGAACACCGCCAGCGCCAGGCTGAGCACAAAGCCCACCAGCACCACGGCAAACAGCACGCGCTCGCGCTCTTCAAAATCGCTTTGGTCTTGCAGCAGGACATAGCGTCGACCATCCACCACTTCGACCATAGCGTGGTACGACAGCGACTCGCGGAACACCTCATGAAAACCCGGCTCCAGGTGGCGCAAATCCTTGGGCAGCTCGAAATCCCCGCGCCCACCGCTGAAATAAAACAGCTGGTCAGGCTCCGGGCGGTGGCTCCAGTCCTCAACGCTGTCCATCAGCAGCAGGCGTTGCAAGTCGCCACCCAAGCCTGCCGAGATCAGCTTTTCTTCCACCAGGTGTACCGTTGCAACGATACCCATGGCGAACGCCCCCGCCACCAACGCGCTCATCAAGGCGAAGGCGATGATGATCCGCTGGGCAAGGCTTTGCTTAAACTCCATCACGACCCTCGGCCAGGCGATAACCCACACCGTGCACCGTTTGCAGCAGCGGCTTGGCGAAGGGTTTATCGATCACTTGGCGCAATTGGTGGACGTGGCTGCGCAGGCTGTCGCTGTCTGGGCAGTCGTCGCCCCACAAGGCTTCTTCGAGAATTTCCCGACGCAGCACGTGGGGGCTCTTCTGCATCAACACCGCGAGCAACTTCAAGCCAACAGGGTTGAGTTTCAGCAGCCGCCCTTCGCGAGTGACTTCCAGGGTATCGAGGTCGTAATGCAGGTCAGCCACCTGCAGGGCACGGCGTCCACCTCCTTGGGCACGGCGCAGCACGGCTTCGATGCGGGCGGCCAATTCCGACAAGGCAAAGGGTTTGAGCAGGTAATCATCGGCGCCGGACTTGAAGCCCTGCAGCCGGTCATCCAATTGGTCGCGGGCGGTGAGCATGATCACCGGCGTATCGCGACGGGCGTCTTCACGCAGGCGTTTGCACAAGGTGTAGCCATCGATGCCGGGCAGCATGATGTCGAGCACGATCAAGTCGTAATGCTCAGTGGCGGCCAGGTGCAGGCCCGATAACCCGTCCTGCGCACAGTCCACGGTGTAGCCCTTCAGCCCCAGGTAATCGGCCAGGTTGGCCAGAATATCGCGGTTGTCTTCAACCAATAGAATTCGCATGGGCAGTGTCTCCGTTCTTTCGTGCCAGCCGTGTTGGCTCGCGCAGCTTAAGGCCAACGGTGGCTCAGGGATAGACCTCAAAGGCCTGTCGATAAAGGTTTTCAACCAATTACACAAGCCAACAAGTTTTTCACTATAGCTTCACAAACTGACTACAGCGTCAGGCCGAAGATCACCGCCATTGATATAAGGAACATAGACATGGGGTTTCTCAAAACGGCGCCTATGCGCTTTTTGCTGCTCGTAACCGGCGCCTGGCTGGTTGTTTTCCTGCTGACCCGCAGCGTGCTGCTCCTCACCCACCTGGATGAAGTCGGTGGCAACCTGCTGCCGGTGTTTGGCGTGGGCTTGCTGTATGACCTGGGTTTCCTAGCCTATGCCGCCTTGCCGCTTGGGTTGTATGTGCTGCTGTGCCCGCCCGCGTTGTGGCGCCGCCGTGGCCACCGCTGGTTCCTGCAGGCGGTGCTGACCGTCAGCCTGTTCGCCATGCTGTTCACCTCGGTGGCCGAATGGCTGTTCTGGGATGAGTTCGGCGTGCGCTTCAACTTTATCGCCGTCGATTACCTGGTGTACTCCGACGAAGTGTTGAACAACCTGCTGGAGTCTTACCCGATCGGCAAGCTGCTCAGCCTGTTGGCGATGCTGGCGATCGTGTTAAGCGTGGTCCTGCGCAAGCCGTTCAATGCCGCCTTGAACGCGCCGCTGCCACCGCTGCGTGGCCGCCTGCTGAATGCCTTGGGCCTGTTGGTGGTCGCTGGCCTCAGCCTGCAACTGATCAGCCAGGACAGCCCGCGCGCCCAAGGCGGTAACGCCTACAAGAACGAACTGGCGAGCAATGGCCCGTACCAGTTTTTCGCCGCGTTCCGTAACAATGAATTGGACTACCCACAGTTCTACCAAAGCCTGCCCACCGAGGTGGTCGCCAAGCAGTTGCGCGCCGAACTCAGCGAGCCCAACGCGCGCTTTATCGGCACCGACCCGCTGGACATTCGCCGTGCAATCACCAACCCAGGCACCTTGCGCAAACCCAACATCGTGCTGGTGACCATCGAGAGCTTCAGCGCGAAATACATGGGCAGCAATGGCGATGGGCGCAACCTCACGCCCAACCTCGATGCCCTGCGCAAACAAAGCCTGTACTTCAATAACTTCTATGCCACCGGCACCCGCACCGACCGTGGCCTGGAAGCCATCACCCTGGCGATTCCACCCACGCCCGGGCGTTCGATCGTCAAGCGCATCGGCCGTGAAAGCGGCTTTGCCAGCCTTGGCCAACAACTCAGTGCCGTCGGTTACGACAGCGTGTTTGTCTACGGCGGTCGCGGCTACTTCGACAATATGAACGCGTTTTTCAGCGGCAACGGCTATCGGGTTGTAGACCAGAGCAGCGTGCCGGAAACCGAAATCTCGTTCAAAAACGCCTGGGGCATGGCCGATGAAGACCTCTACCGGCAGACCCTGAAACTGGCCGACGCCGATTACGCCAAGCAGCAGCCCTTCTTGCTGCAACTGATGACCACCTCCAACCATCGCCCCTACACCTACCCGGACGGGCGTATCGATATCAAATCCGGCAACGGCCGTGACGGCGCGGTGAAATACACCGACCACGCTATCGGTGAGTTCCTTGAGGCGGCACGCCAGAAGCCTTGGTTCGATAACACGATCTTCGTGTTCGTCGCCGACCACACCGCCGGCAGTGCAGGCAAAGAGGACCTGCCCATCACCAACTACCAGATCCCACTGTTCATCTATGCACCCAAGCTGATCAACGCCCGGGAAACCGCGCAACTGGCCAGCCAGATCGACCTGGCGCCCACTTTGCTGGGCCTGATCAACCTGAGCTACGAATCGACCTTCTTTGGCCGCAACCTGTTGCAAGACAACCCGCTGCCACCGCGTGTGGTGGTCGGCAACTACCAACACCTGGGCTTGTTTGACGGCAAGGACCTGGCGATCCTAAGCCCACGCCTGGGCTTGCGCCGCCACGATCAAGCCCTGGCTGAGAGCCAGGAGTTGCGCGTGGGCAGTGATGACCCGCTGATCCAGCGCGCAATCACCTACTACCAGGCCGCCAGCTATGATTTCAAACAGCAATTGCTGAGCTGGAAAGCGCCCAAAGATGAGGCTCCCGCCATCAGCGTCCGCTGACAGCCTACGTGAGCCCTTGCCTGCCACAGGGCAAGGGCGTAACACTTGCGCCCATTCTCCGGCGACGACGCCCTTTCATGTCCGACACCCTGCTGCTGATAGAAGATGACCGCCCACTGGCCGCGCTGACTGCCGAGTTTCTGCGCGCCGAAGGTTTTACCGTCGCCATTGAGCACCGCGGCGACCGTGCCGCCCAGCGCATTCGCGACGAGCAGCCGGCGCTGTTGATCCTGGATGTGATGTTGCCGGGTATCGACGGCTTCACCCTGTGCCGGCAGATCCGCGACCAGTACCCCGGGCTGATCCTGATGATGACGGCCTTGGATGAAAACGCCGAGCAATTGACCGGTTTCAACGTCGGCGCCGACGACTACGTGGTCAAACCTGTCGACCCGCTGCTGTTGCTGGCCAGGGTCCGCTCGTTACTGCGCCGCCACCCGCAAGCCCCTCGCGCGTATTACCAGTGGGGCGCGTTTCGCTTGGACCTGAACAGCCATTTCGCTTGGCTTAATGACACGCCCTTGCAGTTCTCGGTCGCCGAGTTCGAATTGCTGGCGATTTTTGCCCGCCATTGCGGCGTATTGCTGACGCGGGAAAAACTCCTGCAAAGCCTGCGCGGCCTGGAATACGACGGGCTCAACCGCTCCATCGATATGCGCGTATCGCGCTTGCGCAAAAAGCTGATGAGCCTGGAATGCCCGGTGACCATCCAGACCATCACGGCCCAAGGTTATCTGTTCGTCGAAATCCCGCAGGAAGCTGAGCATGCTGGCTAAGGTGCGGCCGTGGATGGTGGCCGTAGTGGGCACGGGCTGGGCGGCCTTGACCCTGTATCTGCTATGGCTGTGCACCAATGCCTCAGTATTTGTTGGTGAAGACAGCTTTTTGCGCCTGATGGCCGGGCCGGGTTATCTGGTGGCTGAACAGCTCAAAGGCGTGCCCGTCGACCAGCGGGAAGCACGGATGGACCTCCTGCGTGCGCACTTTCAGTACCCGGTGAATCTGATCACGCTGGACGATGTCGAGTTGCCGCCGGAAGCCATGGTCATGTTGGAACATCAGCAACCGGCGCTAAACAGCGACGAAGACATCAGCTACTTCCCGCTTGACGACGATACCGTGATCCGATTCGGCCCCATGTGGGGGAGCGCCGAGGTCAAGGACCTGCTGAAATTTCCGGTTTTCTGGATAACCGCCTGCGTCGCGGGCTTGCCGGTCCTGCTACTGCTCGGGATTGGTTTACGTCTACACCGGCGGCGCAACGCCGAGCTGAACACGCTCAATACCTGCCTGGGCACCCTTGCGCGCAGCCCGAACGTGATGCTGCCCGCCATGGGCAAGGAATGGACGCCGCTGCTGCTGACGTTGCAACAACATGCGCGGGACATCAGCGCCATGAGTGAACGCCATCGCGAAGTCTCCCAGGCGGTTTCCCATGAACTGCGCACACCCCTGGCGCGCATGCGCTTCGCCTTGTCGCTGCTGAGCAAAAGCGAAGACCCGCTCACCCGCACCCGCCTTCAGGAACGCTTGCTTACCGATGTCGAAGAGCTCGAAGCCTTGGTTCGCGCCAGCCTGGCCTTTGCGCGACTGGCCGGCGCGCCCACCGACCTGCAGCATGAACCGATCAACCTGCGTGACTGGCTGCATCAAGAGTTTGCCCTGCTCGACGGGCACCATCGCCGGCTGAGCCTGGAAACCGAGCCTGCACACCTTGAACTGATCGGCGACCGTGCCCTGCTGCACCTGATCGTACGCAACCTATTGAGCAACGCCATCACCTACGCCCGCGATCAGGTGTGCGTGAGTGCCACCTACCATGGCCAACATCACCTGGTGTTGCATGTGGACGACGACGGGCCCGGCATCCTCGCGGAAAACCGCGAAAAGATCTTCGAGCCCTTTGTGCGCCTAGCCATGGGCGGCGATGCGCCCGGGGGCTTCGGCCTCGGCCTGGCGCTGGCCAAACGTGCCACCCAGTGGCACTGCGGCGAATTGTCGGCGGCCCGTAGCCCGTTGGGCGGTGCACGCCTGACACTGCTGTTGCCACTGCGCCCGCGGTAGAAAGCGTGTTACAGCCTGTGACAGCGAGGCGCCGCCATTGCCCGTACTCTCTGCCGCCTGAATCCCAGGTTGGAGAGCCCGTTCATGCGTCCCCCCAAAAAGCATGTGTTCACACTGATGCTGTCGTTGTGCATCATTACCGGCTCACTCGTACCCGGTAAGTCGATCACGAACCAGCCATCACAACAGGCGCAAGACAAAACCCCAAGTGCCAATACCTGGACCCCAAGCACGCAGGGCTCGGGCGTGACAGCCGGGCGCAGGAGGAGGCCCAGAGGCACTGCCGCTGAAAAACTCGCGCACCTGCCTGGCCCTCACCCATTCTACGAAGCTGCTGCATCGCAACCCCTGGCACTGGTGTCGAATGCCCAATTGACCCTGGCCCGCGGCATGACCTTCAAGAGGCTGTTACGCCGACGTTCAATCGGCTGAGCCCTCAGCGATATATAAAGAGCCATCAGCGGCGCATAAAGAACCATCAGCGGCGCATAAAAAAACCCCGCCTGCATCACTGCAGGCGGGGTTTTTCAGGTGCCGGGTAAGGCTGGCTTACATCATGCCGCCCATGCCACCCATGCCACCCATGCCGCCCATGTCTGGCATACCGCCGCCAGCCGAGCCGCCTTCAGCCGGTGCATCAGCAATCGCCGCTTCGGTGGTCAGGATCAGACCGCCGATGGAGGCCGCTGCTTGCAATGCGGAACGAGTCACCTTGGTAGGGTCCAGGATGCCCATTTCGATCATGTCGCCGTAGACGCCAGTTGCGGCGTTGTAACCGTAGTTACCTTTGCCGTTCTTGACTTCGTTGACCACAACGCTTGGCTCGTCGCCGGAGTTGGCAGCGATCTGGCGCAGTGGAGCTTCAACAGCACGACGCAGTACAGCGATACCGACGTTCTGATCAGCGTTGTCGCCGGTCAGATTAGTCAGGGCTTCCAGAGCACGGATCAGCGCAACGCCACCGCCAGGTACCACGCCTTCTTCAACGGCTGCACGGGTTGCGTGCAGGGCGTCTTCAACGCGGGCTTTCTTCTCTTTCATTTCAACTTCGGAACCGGCGCCAACCTTGATCACTGCAACGCCGCCGGACAGCTTGGCCAGACGCTCTTGCAGTTTTTCACGGTCGTAGTCGGACGAAGTTTCAGCAACCTGGGCACGGATCTGAGTGATGCGCGCCTGGATGTCCTGCTCTACGCCAGCACCGTCAACGATGATGGTGTTTTCTTTGGAGATGGTCACGCGCTTGGCGCTACCCAGGTTTTCCAGGGTGGCGCTTTCCAGGCTCAGGCCGATCTCTTCGGAGATAACGGTACCGCCGGTCAGAACAGCGATGTCCTGCAGCATGGCCTTGCGACGGTCGCCGAAGCCTGGAGCCTTGACGGCTGCAACTTTAACGATGCCACGCATGTTGTTCACAACCAGCGTCGCCAGGGCTTCGCCTTCAACGTCTTCGGAAACGATCAGCAGTGGGCGGCCGGCTTTGGCAACGGCTTCCAGTACTGGCAGCATTTCGCGGATGTTGGAGATTTTTTTGTCGACCAGCAGGATCAGCGGGCTGTCCAGCTCGGCAACCATGGTTTCTGGCTTGTTGACGAAGTACGGGGACAGGTAGCCACGGTCGAACTGCATGCCTTCTACAACCGACAGTTCGTTTTCCAGGCCAGTGCCTTCTTCAACGGTGATCACGCCTTCTTTACCGACTTTTTCCATGGCTTCGGCAATGATGTCGCCGATGGAGCTGTCGGAGTTGGCAGAGATGGTGCCTACCTGAGCGATAGCCTTGGTGTCAGCGCATGGCTTGGACAGGTTTTTCAGCTCAGCCACAACGGCGATGGTCGCCTTGTCGATGCCGCGCTTGAGGTCCATCGGGTTCATGCCGGCAGCGACGGCTTTGTAGCCTTCGTTGACGATTGCCTGAGCCAGAACGGTAGCGGTGGTGGTGCCGTCGCCTGCGTCATCGTTGGCACGGGAGGCAACGTCTTTGACCAGCTGCGCGCCCATGTTCTCGAAGCGACATTTCAGCTCGATTTCTTTGGCTACGGAAACGCCATCTTTGGTGATGGTCGGAGCGCCGAAGCTTTTCTCGATGATCACGTTACGGCCTTTAGGGCCCAGGGTCGCTTTTACTGCGTCAGCCAGGACGTTGACACCGGCGAGCATTTTTTTGCGGGCGGAATCGCCGAATTTAACTTCTTTAGCAGCCATGATCGATATTCCTTAAATACTTTGTAGTAACGGGAAAGTGAGCGGGGAATCAGTCTTCCAGAACGGCGAGAATTTCGTTCTCGCTCATTACCAGCAGGTCTTCGCCGTCGACTTTCACAGTGTTGCTGCCGGAGTAAGGGCCGAAAACAACCTTGTCACCCACTTTCACAGCCAGCGCACGTACTTCACCGTTTTCCAGAGCCTTGCCTGGGCCAGCAGCGATGATCACACCGTGGTTGGCTTTTTCAGCAGCCGAACCTGGCAGAACGATACCGCCAGCGGTTTTCTTTTCTTCTTCGCTGCGACGGATTACGACGCGGTCGTGCAGAGGACGAAGCTTGCTCATTGTCGATCTCTCCTAATTGTGTTTTTCATCGGCCGGTATCGGTACCGGCGGGTTGTATTCCGGCGGTGCCGGTCGCGCCTCGCCAAGCAAGACGCGGAAGTCTGTCTGGTGTCGCCACCAGAAACCTTGCGGTGACCGTTACATAAGGGCGCATAAGCTTATTACAAGGGGCCGTAGCGGAAATTTTTTGTGTCTGCTGACGACCAAAAGCAACACGACACCCATAGGTGCCGTGCCCATAAAGCGGTTATTTGCTGTCGCGGTGTTCGAACTCGCCTTCGATCACATCACCTTCACGCCCCAACGGCTGGCGTGGAGCCGGGCCACCACGGGGTTGCAGGTCGTCGGCGAACGCACGTTGGCGAATCGCCGCCTCTTCGGCACGCTGGCGCATCTTGCCGGCCAGCAGCTTGCGGGTAAACGGCAGCAGCATGACCAAGCCGACCACGTCGCTGATGAAACCCGGCAGGATCAACAGGCCACCGGCCAAGGCCATCATCAGGCCTTCAAGCATGGTCTGGGCTGGCAGTTCGCCGCGGTTCAAGCTTTCACGAGCACGCAACGCCGTGGCCAGGCCGGCGACGCGCAGCACCAGCACGCCGAGCATCGAGCCGAGAATGATCAGTAACAGTGCCGGGAAAAACCCGATCGCACCGCTGACTTGAACGAATACGAACAGCTCCAACACCGGGAACAGCAGAAAGAGCAATAAAAAAGGGCGCATCAAATGGTTCCTCAACGCAAGAATGCCTTGCCAGTCCACCCTAGATGACGTCGCCGTTTCGTGAATTCAAGCGTTGGCGCGCTCTTTTTTCGGCCAGACCTCGGCGTGGGCCAATAAAACCAGGGCTTCGCGTACTTGTGTCGGATTATTGCAAGGCTCCGCAAAAGGCAACCAATGCAGGGATTGGCCAATGCGCAGGTGCATGCCTTCACTGTCGACGCCGGCCAATTGCGCAGGCTCGGTGGTCGGCAAACCGGCCAGTTCGACGTAATGCGCGATGGCCTTGGTGTGATCGCTGTTCATGTGCTCGATCATGCTGCGCTCAGCCTTGCCCGCGAACGGGTTGGCCAAGGTCAGTTGGTCGACCCAGTGGATCGCACCAAACCCGCCTATATATCGGTGACGCACGGGCTTGAACACCCAGAAGTCAAAATCGTGGGCTTTGTGGTAGTTGGCAGAATCAGGGAAGTAGCGGTAATAACGCTCGGCGGCCGCTTCAATGGCAGCGGCGTCTTCAAGCTTCTCGGCTTCGGCCAAGTAGGTCAGGCGCCCCACCGCCTGCACATCATCGGCCTCGCGCTCACCCACCAGCAGCGAGCACTTGGGGTCTTTTTGCAGGTTATGGGTGTGCTGGGCAATGCGGCTGATCAGGACCAGCGGGCGGCCCTGCTCGTCGAGGCAATACGGCACGACGGAGCCGAAGGGAAACCCGGGCATGGCTTTGGACAATGTGGAGAGAGCCCCACGGTATTCCTTGAGCAACAGCTCTCGGGCGTTCTTGGCAACGTGCGCGCTCAACGTATGACTCCTCGGGTATTCCGCCACCCACAGCCTATGGGGACTATGGGAATGGATCTCAATACAAGGTAATCAATATCCGCGCAGGTTGCCAGAGTGCTTTTACCAGGCCACGCCAAACCCTGCGGTGTAACGGGTCTTGCTCAAGCTACCTTCCGACTCGCCACTGATGATGTCGCGCTCGGCCTTAAGGTTAAGCGAAGCCCATTCGGTGACTTTGTAACGCAGGCCCATCTCCGCATCCAAGGAGTATTCGGACGGCCCGGAGAGCGGCTTGCCCACCTCGCCGTTGGTGAAAAACTCCACGGTCTTGCCTACGAGGTAGCGGTTGTAGTTCCACTTCATGGCCAGGGAATAGAAGTCGGTCTTGCGGCCGTTTTCATATTCATAGTCGGTGCGGTTTACCAAGGAGCCGAGGGAGAACGCACCCAGCTCATCGTCCCAGAACTGGTAGCCCGGGCCGGTACCGACGGTGCGTTGGCGGGACAAGTCTTCAACCTTGTCACGCTTGTAGGTCAGGCGGCCCTGCCAGTACCAATGCTCGGTGATGAAGCGGTCCAAGTCATATTCCAACGCCCAGTTGTCGGTGGTGGTGACGTCGTCCTGGAACTCGCGGTTGTATTCGCCTTTGCCGGTATGACGCCACTGGCCGTGGCGGGCGGTGGTCTTGAAGTCGATGTCGTAGTCGTTGGTGTCTTTGTCGGCACGCTTGTAGTCCAGCGCCAGGTCAACGTTGCCCTTCCACACCAGGTCTTCGATCACAGGCTTGGGTTTGATGATTTGCTGGATGCTTGCCAACTCAACCGTCTTCGGCGCTTCGCCATTGGCCAGCACCACCTTGCCATCATCCGCCGCTTTGAGGGATTTGGCTTTTTCGCCGGTATAGGCGTCCTGTTTGACCAGCAACTCCTGGTCACTTTCCAGGGTTTTCACCTGTTTCCAGTCCACCGGGATCGCCCCTGCGTAACTGGTCTGAATCAGCAACTTGCCACCGTCGAAGACTTTGATCTTGCCGGTCAGGCGGTCACCGTTTTTCAACCAGACGGTGTCGGCGAGCAAGGGCGTGGAAGCGCTGAAAACAGCAAGGCACAGCAGGGTTCTGGACAACATAAGCGGATTCGGAGCTCGGAGTTGGCGAAAAAGGGACGTTATCGTGTTAGATAGCTAGGACTGACTCAAGGATTTATGTTGAGTTCAATTCTCAACACCATGATTACAGACGTTTCTTACAAAGACACCGACGATGCCCACAGTAAATCCACCTGCCGAACCCCCTCAAAGCCCGGCCGACATGCGCCGCACGGCGCTGTACCTGACATTGGCGCAAGTGCCCGAGGGCTGCGTGGTGAGCTACGGCGAATTGGCCAACCTGGCAGGGCTGGGCCGCGCGGCACGCTGGGTCGGGCGCACGCTCAGCCAGCTGCCAGAGGGCACTCGGTTGCCTTGGCACCGGGTGCTGGGTGCCGGTGGTCGGATAAGTCTGCCGGTGGGCAGTGCCTCAGGCGACGAACAACGTGCGCGTTTACGCAGTGAAGGTGTCAGTATCCTGAACAATCGCGTTGATATTCAGCGTCATGGCTGGCGCCCGGTAGAGCACAGCGGTTAGAGTGCGCGCTTTGTTTCCGCAAATCTGAGGCAGACTCCAGCCCATGCCCCGTAAAACCTGGCGCGCCGCGCTCGCCGCCTATGCCAGCCCCTCGACGTTAGTGTTGTTGTTGCTCGGTTTCGCCGCCGGCTTGCCTTACATGTTGGTGTTCTCGACGCTTTCAGTGTGGTTGCGCGAGGCCGGTGTGGCCCGCGAGACCATCGGTTATGCGAGCCTGATCGGTTTGGCCTACGCCTTCAAATGGGTCTGGTCGCCGTTGCTCGACCAATGGCGCTTGCCGCTGCTCGGTAAACTCGGACGTCGTCGGTCCTGGCTGGTGCTGGCCCAGACGCTGGTGATCCTCGGGTTGATCGGCATGGGCTTTTGCGACCCGCAAAAACACCTGTCCTGGCTGATTGCCATTGCCGTAATCGTCGCCTTCGCGTCGGCCACCCAAGACATCGCGGTGGATGCCTACCGCCTGGAAATCGCCGACGACAGTCGCCAGGCGGCCCTGGCTGCCAGCTACATGTCCGGTTACCGCATCGCCGCCCTGCTGGCCACGGCGGGTGCACTGTTTTTCGCCGAAGGCTTCGGCTCCACCGGCTTCAACTATAAACACTCGGCGTGGACCGGCACTTACGTGCTGTTCGGCTTGCTGATGATCCCGGCGCTGCTGACCACCTTCTTCATGCGCGAGCCCAATGTGCCACTGCGCACCCAGTTGCAGGCCGGCCGCTACAGCTTCGCGCATCAGCTTGTTTCTGTATTTGTGCTGATCGTGCTGCTGGTGTCGGTCCCGGCGATGTTCACCCAGCTGTACAACACCGACTTCGCCAGCGTGCTGTTCCACGGCGTGAGCCTGTGGGAGCTGCTGATGGAAGACCGCGCGTTCCTGCGCGCCATCCTCTATATCATCCTCACCGCACTGTGCCTGTCGGCCATGGGTCGCCGGGGGCTGGCGCCGGTGCTGACGCCGGTCAACGACTTTATCCTGCGCTACCGCTGGCAGGCGTTGCTGCTGCTCGGGCTGATTGCGACCTATCGCATGTCCGACACGGTGATGGGCGTGATGGCCAACGTGTTCTACATCGACCAGGGTTTTACCAAGGACCAGATTGCCGGAGTCAGCAAGATCTTCGGCCTGATCATGACCCTGCTCGGCGCCGGTATGGGCGGCCTGTTGATCGTGCGCTTCGGGATCCTGCCGATCCTGTTTATCGGCGGCATCGCCTCGGCCGGCACCAACCTGCTGTTTGTCGCGCTCGCCGACATGGGCCCCGACCTGCAGATGCTGATTTTCACCATCTCGCTGGACAACTTCAGCTCAGGCCTGGCCACCTCGGCGTTCGTCGCCTACCTGTCGAGCCTGACCAACCTCAAGTTCTCCGCCACCCAATACGCCCTGCTCAGCTCGATCATGCTGTTGCTGCCTCGCCTGATTGGCGGCTATTCGGGGGTGATGGTGGAGAAGTTCGGGTATCACAACTTCTTCATGATTACCTGTTTGCTGGGTGTGCCGACGTTGTTCCTGATTGCGTTGCATTGGTTTCAGGAAACTCGACGAATTCGTTTGAACCCGCCCACTGAAGACTGACTCACCTCAGTCAATGTGGGAGCGGGCTTGCTCGCGAAGGCGCAGTGTCAGTTGATACATGCATGACTGATACACCGCCTTCGCGAGCAAGCCCGCTCCCACAGACCCCTCTGTATTCTGATACCTGTACTCCAGCAGTTTGCGCCCGTACAATCCCAAGTCATTTCAAGTCCAAGCAACCGACAACGGCCTACCATGCGTACCAGTCAATATTTGCTCGCCACACAGAAAGAAACGCCTTCCGACGCGGTTGTGATCAGCCATCAGCTGATGCTGCGCGCCGGTATGATCCGCAAACTGGCCTCCGGCCTGTACACCTGGCTGCCCATGGGCTTGAAGGTGATGCGCAAGGTCGAAGCGATCGTTCGCGAAGAAATGAACGCCGCCGGCTCTCTGGAAGTGTTGATGCCGAGCACCCAACCGGCTGAGCTGTGGCAGGAATCCGGGCGCTGGGAAGAGTACGGCCCTGAGTTGCTGCGCTTCAAGGACCGTCATGGCCGCGATTTCTGTGCTGGCCCGACCCATGAAGAAGTGATCACCGACCTGATGCGCAACGAGCTGAGCAGCTATAAACAGCTGCCGCTGAACCTGTATCAGATCCAGACCAAATTCCGTGACGAAATCCGCCCACGCTTCGGTTTGATGCGCGGCCGCGAATTCATCATGAAGGACGCCTATTCGTTCCACGCCGACCAAGCTTCGTTGCAGGTCACCTACGACCGCATGCACAAGGCTTACTGCAACGTGTTCACGCGCCTGGGCCTGAAATTCCGCCCGGTTGAAGCGGACAACGGCTCCATCGGCGGCGCCGGCTCCCACGAATTCCACGTGCTGGCCGACTCCGGCGAAGACGATATCGTGTTCAGCAACGGTTCCGACTACGCGGCGAACATTGAGAAAGCCGAAGCCGTGCCACGCGAGACTTCCCGCCCAGCACCGGCTGAAGCGCTGCGCCTGGTGGACACACCTGATACCAAGACCATCGCGGCCTTGGTGGAAAAATTCAATCTGCCGATTGAAAAGACCATCAAGACCCTGATAGTGCGCGCCGAAGAAGAAGGCAAGCTGATCGCCCTGGTGATCCGTGGCGACCACGAGCTCAACGAAATCAAGGCTGCCCAGCAACCTGGCGTGGCCAGCCCGCTGGTCATGGCCAGCGATGCCGAACTGCGCGACGCCATTGGCGCCGGTGCCGGCTCGCTCGGCCCGCTGAACCTGCCGCTGCCGATCATCATCGACCGTTCGGTCGAGCTGATGAGCGACTTCGGTATCGGCGCCAACATCGACGACAAGCACTACTTTGGCGTGAACTGGGAACGTGACCTGCCGGTTCCGACCGTGGCCGACCTGCGTAATGTAGTGGCCGGCGACCCAAGCCCGGATGGCAAGGGCACCCTGGAAATCAAGCGCGGCATCGAAGTCGGGCACATCTTCCAGCTGGGCAACAAGTACAGCAAGGCGATGAAGTGCGAAGTGCTGGGCGAGAACGGCAAGCCGATCACCCTGGACATGGGCTGCTACGGCATTGGTGTGTCCCGCGTGGTGGCTGCTGCCATCGAGCAGAACAACGACGAGAAAGGCATCATCTGGAGTGACGCCCTGGCGCCGTTCCAAGTGGCCTTGGTACCGCTGCGCTACGAAACCGAGCAAGTACGCGAAGCCACCGACAAACTGTATGCCGAACTCACGGCCGCCGGTTTTGAAGTGTTGCTGGATGACCGGGACAAGAAAACCAGCCCGGGCATCAAGTTCGCCGACATGGAACTGATTGGCATCCCGCACCGGATCGTGGTCAGTGACCGCGGCCTGGCCGATGGCAATCTGGAATACAAGAGCCGGACCGAAGCCGAAGCCCAACCGTTGCCGGTGGCTGACGTGCTGTCTTTCCTTCAGGCGCGTATTCGTCGCTGAAAATCAGATCAAGAGAAGTCATGTTCAAGCGAAACACCAGAGCCCTGGGGGGCGCCGCCTTGTGCGGCGCCCTGCTGGTCAGCGGCTGCGCCAACCAGATGTCGCAACGCAGTGAGCACGAGGAGCGGATCGAGCGTAAGTTGCTCGATCACAGCCTGCAGATCGATGTAGGCGAACCCAAAGTGCTGGAACTGCCGCAACGCCGGGTTCGCATTCACGAGCAGAAGACCTTTGAGGTCACCGAATTCGAAGTCACCCGCCGTTACGATCGCTACACGCCCTACCAACCCTGGCGCAAACTCTACGAGATGCCACTGGGCGCGGTCGCTTTGGTGGCGGGCGCGGGGGCCAACGTGGCGAACATTTTCGCCCTCGGCAACCTGCCCACCAGCATGACCCGCGACTGGCTGAGCTACGGCGTGGACGGCATTAACCCGTTCATGAACGTGCAATCCCACGGCCGTGCGCAACAGAACCTGGCCGGCATTGATGAAGTCCAGCGCGACAAGCGCACGGAGTATTCGAGCCTGCCCTGGAGCGAACGCCCGGTACAGGTCACCGCCGGCAAGCAGACCCATGAGCTGACCACCGACCGCAACGGCGTACTGCGCCTGAACCTGTTGGACAGCCCATTTGCCGAGCAGGACCTGAACCGCGTCACGACCCTAAAGATCAGCGTGGAAGATGGCCAGGACGACGTGCATTCGGACTCCACCCTGGCGATCAGCAACACCCTGCGCGGCAAGTTGCTGGAAGCCCATGGCCTGATTTACGACGACTTGGAAGATGACGAAGTCAACCAGTGGGTGCACAGGGTCAAGCGTCTGTCGGAACTGGGCCTGGAAGAAGAAGCCAGTGAGCTGGAACAAAGCCTGATCGAACTGACCCGCAATGATCCCGAGTTGCAGCAGGAGTTTCTGCAGGCGCTGACCAAGGATGCGGGGCGATTGGTGGCGGATCCTGGGGCTCGCTGAATTCCCGAGAACACCGAAATACACCTGTGGGAGCTGGCTTGCCAGCTCCCACAGGTGGTTTTGGGTTTCTACCAGGAGAACTCGAGCTGTTCATTGCCGCTGCTTAGGTCGAGCAACCTCACCCCAATCCCCAGCAACCGCACCGGTTTACCACCGCGATTGAACGCCTGGGTCAACAGCTGTTGATAACTCTCCAGATCCCGCCCTGCCCCGGCTTGCTCCAAGGTGGTCTGGGTAAAGTCATGAAACTTCACTTTGACGAACGGCTTGCCCGCCCGATAGCTGCTGTCGATGCGCGCCATACGCCCGGCCAGGGTTTCCATCAACTCGGGCAGCTTCGCCAAACAACTTGAGAGATCCGGCAGGTCCACGTCGTAGGTGTTTTCCACACTGATGGATTGCCGGCGGCTATCGTTCTGCACCACGCGGTCATCAATCCCACGGGCCAGGCTCCAGAGCCGCTCGCCAAAACTGCCGAATTCACGCACCAGCGCCAGCTTGTTCCACTCACGCAATTGCAGGCAGTCTTCAATGCCCAAGCGCGCCAGCTTGTCGGCGGTGACCTTGCCGACGCCGTGCAACTTGTTTACCGGTAACTGGGACACGAAGTCTTCGACCTGGTCCGGGGTGATCACAAACAGGCCGTTGGGCTTTTTCCAGTCGCTGGCGATCTTGGCCAGGAACTTGTTCGGCGCAACGCCTGCTGACACGGTGATGTGCAGTTGGTTGGAGACCCGACGGCGAATGTCCTGGGCGATACGCGTGGCACTGCCGCCAAAATGCGGGCTGTCAGAGACGTCCAGGAAGGCTTCGTCCAGTGACAGCGGTTCGATCAGGTCGGTGTAATCACGAAAGATCGTCTGGATTTCCTTCGACGCTTCCTTATAGGCATCCATGCGCGGCTTAACGATGGTCAGGTCCGGGCACAGCTTCAAGGCGTGGCGTGACGACATGGCTGACCGCACGCCATACGCCCGCGCCTCATAGTTGCAGGTAGCGATCACCCCTCTTCTGTCCGCCGAGCCGCCAACCGCCAGGGGCTTTTGCGCCAGGCTCGGGTCGTCGCGCATCTCGATGGCGGCGTAGAAGCAATCACAGTCGACGTGGATGATTTTGCGCTGCGTCATATAAACAGAGGGTGTAATCCAACGGGCGGCCAGTATCGCACTCACACCTGTATATAGCACCAGTAGTTTGAATCTTCCGTTTGAACGGTGGGAAATCTCGCAGATGAATTTATTTTTTCAATCGAAATCAGCCCATCGATAGAGCTGAAACCCTCGGCCCGACTGGCCCCGAGCCCTTCCAAGGCACGCTTTGGAGAGCTAAGCGGTTGAACCACAAGCGCTTTTCTTCTATTCACAGGTTGACACACCTGCGTTCCTCTGTAGAATGCCGACACACAGACGCGGGATGGAGCAGTCTGGTAGCTCGTCGGGCTCATAACCCGAAGGTCGTCGGTTCAAATCCGGCTCCCGCAACCAAACATCAAAAAAGGCTACTCGAAAGAGTGGCCTTTTTTGTGCGCGTCTATTTTCTAAAGACCAGAGCGCGTGAACTTCACTACGGGCTGCTCCGCAACCCGTCGCGGGTGGTGCGACGATTCGACAAGCCCGCTCACTACAAAAACCGTTTCCAAACGAGAACTTAGGTCGCTTGAGCCACTAATTCACACTAATTTGACCCATCGACCGATTAACGGTTGACACCTCGTCGTTGCGCTGTAGAATGCCGCCCACAGACGCGGGATGGAGCAGTCTGGTAGCTCGTCGGGCTCATAACCCGAAGGTCGTCGGTTCAAATCCGGCTCCCGCAACCAAACATCAAAAAAGGCTACTCGAAAGAGTGGCCTTTTTTGTATCTGGCGAAAAAGTTCTTCTGAAACAATGGCATGGCATCTTTCATGAAACCGTATACGGTTTGTAGAGTCCATCTCATTGCACGCTATGCTCAATGCTCAAGCGCTACCCTCTACGACCAATGGCCGCAGTCGCCGCACCCGGCGATACGCGTTAATATTTGTAATTATTTTGTCCATAGGGATTGGTAACTTGGCTGGATACCTCCATCCTGTCGCGCACAATCCACGAGGTGATTGATGCGCGCCAACTCGTCTGAACCACAAGACACCGTCACAGCGACACAACCGATCACACCCGCCCGTTTGCGCTGGCTGGATCTGTTGAGCAAATACCGTCAGCCCATCGGGTTGGCAGTTACCCTGTTGCTGTTCGCAATCGCCCTGATCGCCTGCCGACACCTGCTGTTGGAACTGGACCTGTACGCTCTCCACGACTCGATCCTGGAAGTGCCCAAGCCCGCCCTGCTGGGTGCGTTTGCGGCGGCGGTCGTCGGTTTCATCATTCTGTTGGGCTATGAGTTCTCCGGCGCGCGCTATGCCGGGGTGAAGCTGCCCGCCAAAACCTTGGCCCTGGGTGGCTTCACCGCCTTTGCCATCGGCAATGCCATTGGCCTGTCGATGCTCTCCGGCGGTTCGGTGCGCTACCGTTTATATGCACGCCATGGCATCGGGGCTTCAGAAGTCGCGCACATGACCGTGTTCGCCAGCCTGGCCTTGGGCTGCGCCCTGCCGCCGCTGGCTGCATTGGCCACGCTGAGCAACTTGCCGGCAGCATCGACCTACCTGCACCTGTCGCAAGGTTTGCTGGGTGGCATTGCGGGTGCGGTGCTGCTGCTGTCGGTCGCGCTGTGCATCGGCATCTATCGCCGCCGCCTGGCGGAACAACCCTACCCGGACAACCTGCTGGTCAAGGCGGGTCGCCGCACGCTGCGCCTGCCCGGCCGGCGCCTGACGTTCCTGCAACTGGTGATTACCGCACTGGACGTCGCCGCCGCCGCCACCGTCCTTTATATGCTGCTGCCGGAAGCGCCGCCGTTCGGCCCCTTCCTGCTGGTGTACCTGCTGGCCCTGGCCGCCGGTGTGCTCAGCCATGTACCGGGCGGCGTGGGTGTATTCGAAGCGATTCTGCTCGCCGCCTTTGCCGACAAGCTGGGCGCCGCGCCATTGGCCGCCGCCCTGCTGCTGTATCGGATGATCTATGTGGTACTGCCGCTGCTGATCGCCTGTGTGTTCCTGCTGGTCAACGAAGCCCAGCGCCTGTTCCAGACCCAGCAAAGCCTGCGGGTGGCCTCAGGCCTGGCCGCACCGGTGCTGGCCGTACTGGTTTTTTTGTCCGGCGTGGTCCTGCTGTTTTCCGGCGCAACGCCGGAAATCGACTCACGCCTGGAAAACATCGGCTTCCTGATTCCCCACCGCCTGATTGACGCCTCGCACTTTGGTGCCAGCCTGATCGGCGTGCTGTGCCTGTTGCTTGCCCAAGGTTTGCGTCGGCGTTTATCCGCCGCCTGGATGCTGACCATGGTGTTGCTGCTGACCGGCGCCCTGCTCTCGCTGCTTAAAGGCTTCGACTGGGAAGAAGCCAGCCTGATGATCATGACCGCCGTGCTGCTGGCGATCTTCCGGCGCTCGTTCTACCGCGCCAGCCGCCTGACCGAGCTGCCGTTCTCGCCGCTCTACCTGGTGGCCAGCGTGTGCGTGCTGGGGGCCTCGATCTGGCTGCTGCTGTTTGCCTATCAAGACGTACCCTACAGCCATCAGCTGTGGTGGCAGTTCACCCTGGATGCCAACGCCCCACGCGGCCTGCGCTCGTTGCTGGGTGCGGCGGTGCTGCTGGTGATCGTCTCGTTGACCTGGTTGCTGCGCACCGCGCGCCCGGTGATCCACCTGCCGACCCCGGATGAACTGGAACGCGCCACCAAGATCTTGATGGCCTCGTCCCAACCCGACGGCGGCCTGGCACTGACCGGTGACAAGGCGCTGCTGTTCCACCCCAACGATGAAGCCTTCCTGATGTACGCCCGTCGCGGGCGCAGCCTGGTGGCTTTGTATGACCCCATCGGCCCGACCCAACCGCGCGCCGAGATGATCTGGCAGTTCCGTGACCTGTGCGACATCCATCACGCGCGCCCGGTGTTCTACCAGGTCCGCGCCGAGAACCTGCCGTACTACATGGACATTGGCCTCACCGCGATCAAGCTGGGTGAAGAAGCCCGCGTCGACCTGAAACGCTTTGACCTGGAAGCCAAGGGCAAAGAGATGAAGGATTTGCGCTACACCTGGAACCGTGGCACCCGGGACGGCCTGTCCCTGGAGATCTTCGACCCGGGCCAGGCGCCGATGGATGAACTCAAAGTCATCTCCGATGCCTGGCTGACGGGCAAGAACGTGCGGGAAAAGGGCTTTTCGCTAGGCCGTTTCAGCGACGACTACCTCAAGCACTTTCGCATCGCGATCATTCGCTTCGAAGGGCGCCCGGTGGCTTTCGCCAACTTGCTCGAGACTTACAACCACGACCTGGCCAGTCTCGACCTGATGCGTGCGCACCCGGACGCGCCGAAGCTGACCATGGAATTCATGATGGTTGGCCTGATTCAACATTATAAGAACCACGACTACGCCCGCTTCAGCCTCGGCATGGTGCCATTGTCGGGCTTGCAACCCCGCCGTGGCGCCCCGCTGACCCAACGCCTGGGCTCAATGGTGTTCCGCCGTGGCGAGCAACTGTATAACTTCCAAGGTTTGCGCCGCTTTAAAGACAAGTTCCAGCCTGACTGGGAACCCCGTTATATGGCCGTGCCCGCAGGACTTGATCCGCTGGTGGCACTGGCCGATACCGCCGCCCTGATTGCGGGCGGCTTGACTGGATTGGTGAAACGCTGATGATTCGACGCTCCTGGCGGTATGTGTTGGCCTTTGTAGTGCTGCTCGCGCTGATCGCGGCGGGTGGCTTTTGGTACTGGAACCGCCCTGCCCCGCAACCGACCTTGGAGCAACTGCCCCAGGCTGACGGCTCGGTGATGACCCGTGTAACGCCTAACGGCTCGGCAAAAGCCCGTGTGGCGGTGGCCGTGATGGCCGATGAAACCCTGACCGACAGCCAGTTGATTGCCCTGAGCAGGGGCGGCGCAGCTCAAATCGTTCAAGTGGTCCTGCCAAAAGATGACTGCAAGCTGCAGGAACAAGCGCTGCAAAGCGCCCTGGCCCAGCTTAAAGGCCCGGCGACCCTGGTCAGCGGCATCGGCCCTGGCGCTGCGCTCGCCTGGCGCTGGTTGGCCACACAGAACGACGACAAGGCCAACGCCATCTCCGTCGGTTTCGCCCTGGTACAGGAAGGCTGCAAGGACCCGCTGCCGAAGACCTCCGCCCATGGCAACTGGCTGGTGGCGTGGAACGATAACCCTGACGATGAAAGCGCCAGTTTCGTACGCGACACTCCGCGCGCGACCACCAGCATCAGCGACTACGACATTCATTACCCGCAAGTGCTGAACAACGAACTGCGCAAGCAATTGGTCGGTTCGGACAACGGCGGCCTGGCGATTCCAGTGGTGGAAGTGCCGGCTGGCCAAGCCAAGGACACCGTTACCCTGTTCCTCTCCGGTGACGGCGGCTGGCGTGACCTGGACCGTGACGTGGCCGGTGAAATGGCCAAGATCGGCTACCCGGTGGTCGGCATCGACACCCTGCGCTACTACTGGCAGCACAAGACCCCGGAACAGAGCGCCAAAGACCTTACCGAACTGATGCAGCACTACCGGCAGAAATGGGGCACCAAGCGCTTCGTGCTGACCGGCTACTCGTTCGGCGCTGACGTACTGCCGGCGATCTACAACCGCATGCCGGAAAACGAACAGCAGCGCGTGGATGCAATCATCCTGCTGGCGTTCGCACGTACCGGTAGCTTTGAAATCGAAGTGGAAGGTTGGTTGGGCAACGCCGGCAAAGAAGCCGCGACCGGCCCGGAAATGGCCAAGCTGCCGGCTGACAAAGTGGTGTGCATCTACGGCGCCGAAGAAGTCGACGAGAGTGGCTGCACCGACAAGACCGCTGTTGGCGAAGCGGTGAAGCTGCCAGGCGGGCATCACTTTGATGAAAACTACCCGGCGCTGGCGCAGCGGCTGGTAGACATCATCGTGAAGCACCAAGCCAAGGACAAAGCCGAGTAACTCTAGGCTGTATGCAAAACCAAACGTGGGAGCAGGCTTGCTCGCGAAAGCGGTGGATCAGTCACAGCAACATTGACTGACACTCCGTATTCGCGAGCAAGCCCGCTCCCACATTTGTTTGCGGCGTGCCGAATAACTAGCGCGGTTCGATATGCGCAATCATCAACTGCACAGTTTCCTGCCCACGGAACTCGTTCACGTCCAGCTTGTAGGCCAACTCCACCCAACGCACCGTCGGGTTCGGCCAGACTTCACGGTCCACACCAAACGCAATGCCATCAAGCTTCACTGACCCGCATTCGCTCTTGAGCACCACTTTCAGGTGCCGCTCGCCCACTACGCGTTGTTCGACCAACTGAAACACGCCGTGAAACAACGGTTCTGGAAAATGCTGCCCCCACGGCCCGGCATGCCGCAATGCGCGCGCCAGTTCCAGGTGAAACTCTTCCACGGCCAAGGTGCCGTCAGACAGCAAGCGCCCGGTGAGGTCTTCTTCACGCAGTTGCCGACGTACTTCAGCGTCAAAGGCTTCGGCAAACAGTGGGAAATTCGCCTCGGGCAACGTCAGACCCGCCGCCATGGCGTGACCGCCGTACTTGGCGATCAGGTTGGGATGCTGGCTGGCAACGACCGCCAGGGCATCACGGATGTGAAAACCCTGCACAGAGCGCCCTGAGCCCTTGAGCAGGCCGTCGCCAGCGTCGGCAAAGGCGATGGTCGGGCGGAAATACCGCTCTTTCATCCGCGACGCCAGAATGCCGATCACGCCTTGGTGCCATTCCGGGTCGAACAGGCACAAACCGTACGGCATCGATTCCACCGGCAAATCCTTGAGCTGGGCGAGCGCCTCGCGCTGCATGCCCTGTTCGATGGATTTGCGGTCCTGGTTCATACCGTCCAGTTGCGCCGCCATTTCCCGCGCGGCGGCGAAGTCGGTGGTGAGCAGGCATTCGATGCCCAGGCTCATATCATCCAGGCGCCCGGCGGCATTCAGGCGCGGCCCGAGAATGAAACCGAGATCGGTAGAGGTGATGCGCGCGTGGTCGCGCTTGGCGACCTCGAGGATCGCCTTGATGCCCGGCCGCGCACGACCGGCACGAATGCGCTCCAGGCCCTGATGGACGAGGATGCGGTTGTTGGCGTCCAGGGGCACCACGTCAGCGACGCTGCCCAAGGCCACCAGATCAAGCAATTCGCCGATGTTCGGCTGCGGCTTGTTGTCGTACCAGCCCAGGCCGCGCAACCGCGCACGCAAAGCCATCAACACGTAAAAGATCACGCCGACGCCGGCCAGCGCCTTGCTGGGGAACTCACAGCCGGGCTGGTTCGGGTTGACGATGGCGTCTGCCGCCGGCAACTCATCGCCCGGCAAGTGGTGGTCGGTGACCAACACCTGCAAACCGGCCGCCTTCGCCGCCGCCACGCCTTCGACACTGGAAATACCGTTATCCACAGTAATCAGCAACTGCGGCTCGCGCTGCAGCGCCACCGCGACGATTTCCGGGGTCAGGCCGTAGCCGTACTCGAAGCGGTTGGGCACCAGGTAGTCGACATGCGCCGCACCGAGCAAACGCAGGCCCAAGGTGCCCACCGTGCTGGCAGTGGCGCCATCGGCGTCGAAGTCACCGACGATGAGAATGCGCTGGCGCTGCTCCAAGGCCGTCACCAGCAGGTCCACCGCGGCATCGATGCCCTTGAGCTGCTGGTAAGGAATCAACCGCGCCAGGCTCTTGTCCAGCTCGGCTTCAGACTGCACCCCGCGCGCGGCGTAGAGACGGGTCAACAGCGGTGGCAGTTCACCGAGAAACGGCAGGACGGCGGGCAACGGGCGAGGATCGATACGCATGAGGTGGCGGGTGCTTCTCTTCTAATACAACGGTTAAACAGGGATGTTGAAATGCAGTGGATCAAATGTGGGAGCTGGCTTGCCTGCGATGCAGGCGCCTCGGTCAAGCAGTTACGCGGCGTTGATGCTTTCGCGAGCAAGCCCGCTCCCACACAAGCCAGCTCCCACAGTTTTCAACCGCGCTCGCCAACCAGCCATTGCAGTTGCACTTCGTGCTGGCCGCGATCATCAGTCACAAAAATCGTGCCTTCACTGATCATCACGTCCCACTTGATCACGCGCGGCATGTCCTTGGCCAGGGTCTCGAGGACTTCCTGCGGCACGGCGGCGATGTGTACGTTTTTCAGGTTGTTGGCCACCGGCACCACTTTGCCTTCCCATACACGCAGGCTGCCATAGGCCAGCAGGCTGGTGCGTTCGGTACGGCGCGAGCACCAAGTCAGGCGGTCGGCGTCAGGCTGGCCGACTTCAATCCAGTGCAGAACCCGATCATCCAGGCTTTTTTCCCACAGGGCTGGTTCATCCACATCGGACAGACCACGACCAAACGCCAGTTGCTCGTTGTACCAGAGGGCATAGGCCAGCAGGCGCACGGTCATGCGTTCTTCGGTTTCCGAAGGGTGGCGGGCGATGGTCTGTTTGACGCTCTCGTACACCGAACGATCGAGGTCGGTGAGATTGAGTTCGAATTTGTAGGTCGTGGACGGCTGGGCCATGAACGGGCTTCTAGAGACAGGGAAAGGCGGCCAGTCTAACCGATGGCGGGGCCAATCAACGAATACTGCGCTGCATCATCCTTATCCCAAGGGGGCTCGCCTATGTTAAAAGGCATCACACCACCGCCCACGCTTGCTAAGGATCCTCATGTCGCTTAATGCCAAACCGCTTGCCGGCCTGAAAGTCATCGAACTGGGCACCCTGATCGCCGGCCCGTTTGCGTCGCGAATCTGCGCCGAGTTCGGCGCCGAGGTGATCAAGGTTGAATCCCCGGACGGCGGTGACCCGTTGCGCAAATGGCGCAAGCTGTATGAGGGCACCTCGCTGTGGTGGTTTGTGCAGGCGCGCAATAAGCAGTCGCTGACCCTCAACCTCAAGCACCCCGATGGCCTGGCGATCCTTAAACAGCTGTTGGCAGACGCCGACATCCTGATCGAAAACTTTCGCCCCGGCGTGCTGGAAAAACTCGGCCTGAGCTGGGAAACCCTGCATGCACTGAACCCCAAGCTGGTGATGGTGCGCCTTTCGGGCTTTGGCCAGACCGGGCCGATGAAAGACCAGCCGGGGTTCGGCGCGGTGGGCGAGTCGATGGGCGGTTTGCGCTATATCACCGGTTTTGAAGACCGCCCGCCGGTACGCACCGGGATCTCCATCGGCGATTCGATCGCCGCCTTGTGGGCGGTGATCGGCGCGCTGATGGCGCTGCGTCACCGCGAGGTCAACGGCGGGCTTGGCCAGGTGGTGGACGTGGCGCTGTATGAAGCTATTTTCGCAATGATGGAGAGCATGATCCCGGAGTTCGACGTGTTCGGCTTTATCCGCGAGCGCACCGGCAACATCATGCCCGGCATCACGCCTTCGTCGATCCATACCAGTGCCGATGGCAAGCACGTGCAAATCGGCGCCAATGGCGATGCGATCTTCAAGCGTTTCATGTCGGCGATTGGCCGTGAGGACCTGGCCAATGACCCGGTCTTGGCCAGCAATGACGGGCGCGACAGCCGCCGTGACGAGCTGTACGGCGTGATCGACCGCTGGGTCAACTCACTGCCGCTGGAGCAAGTGGTTGAGCAGCTCAACAAGGCTGAGGTCCCGGCCAGTCGTATCTACAGCGCCGAAGACATGCTCGGTGACCCGCAGTTTCTGGCGCGGGAAATGTTTCTGAAGGCCAAGTTGCCGGGCGGCAAGGATTTCAAGATGCCGGGGATCGTGCCCAAGCTCTCGGACACGCCAGGCAGTTGTGAGTGGGTCGGCCCGCAGCTGGGTGAACACAACAGCGTAGTGCTCAATGCGTTGGGCTATGACACGACCGCCATTGCCCGCTTGCGTGAGGACGGCGCGATCTGATGGCTCACCCGCGCACGCGTCGGTTCATTCAGCTGTGCCTGCTCGGCTCAGTATTCGGCGTATGGCCGCTCACCTCGCATGCTCAGGACACCTTGACCTGGCTGCTGCGCGACCTGCCGCCAGTGACCATCTTCGAGGGGCCAAAAAAAGGCCAGGGCGTACTGGATCAGTTGCTACCGATACTCAGCGAGCGCCTGCCGGAGTACCGTCATACCATGATGCACGTCAACCGCGCCCGCAGCATTCAAATGCTGCGCGCAGCCTCGCTGACCTGCGACCCGGCGCTGCTATGGACGCCGGAACGCGCGACATACGTTGTGTTTTCGGCCCAGGCCTTCGTGGTGGCGAGCAACGGGGTGACCCTGCGACGAAGCCAGTATCAGCAAATGGCGCCCTTTATTGCCGAGGGCCAATTTGACCTGCAAGCCTTTCTCGACTCGCATAAAGCACGCATTGGCGCGACCGCCGAACGCAGCTACGGCCCGGTCATCGATGCACAGCTAAAAGGCGTCGACTCACACATCCTGGCACTGCATTACGGCAATGACGCGCTTGGCAGTCTGCTGCAAATGCAGCGCCTTGGGCGGCTGGAAGCGGTGCTGGGCTACTGGCCGGAAATCCGCTATCACGCCACACAGCAGGGCATTGCGCCGCAGGACTTGATGTTCTATCCCATCAAGGGCTCAGCGCCTTACCAGCGTACGCATATCGGTTGCTCGGACACGCCCCAAGGTCGCCAGGCGATCGCGCGGATCGACCAGGTACTACGCGAAATCCCACAGGAACAGCTTCTGCAGTCCTACTTGTTGTGGTTGGACCCGGTCATGCGCGAGCAGTATTTGCGCGACAACCCGAGCTTTTTCCAGGATTCGCCGGAGCGCTGAGCAATCACAAGGCAAATCGCAGGCAAAAAGAAACCCCGAAGAGTGGGGAGACACTTCGGGGTTAAACGTGGCCTACAAAGACCAGTACAACAAGCCACAAACACCGGAGCACAATGTTCGCTCTTGCTGTTACAAAATCTGACCGGCCATGCTGTAGGAAGTTTCCCTAGATAAACAATTCTTCATGCAGCGGCGCCATTGCGCGTCTGGGCAGCGTTGCGCAATGCCGCGATGACGGAAGGCTCCAGGCGCCCTTCGGCGATTTTCAGGTCGCGCAGCAGGCAATCCACCACATCCACCAGCACGCGTTTATCAGTCAATTGCGCGCGGTCGACTTCACGCTCGACAACGATGGCGCCGGCCGGGTTCTTCACGGTCACCAGGCATTCGCCCTGCACACCTGCGGTGGTCAATGTCACCTGATAAGGGCTCAGTGCTTCTTCGAGCAATAGGCTGATACTTTCCATCTCGATCACCACTCAATAGTTCGGGAACAATCGTTTCAACGGCAGCTGCCTCTATCCTAAGTGACTGGTTATGACGTAGGAAAGTTCGCTTTATCGTCTTTATGGGGTCGTCAGGGAGTGACGTGAACCAGCATGCGCTTGCAACATGACAAGCAAAAAACGGCCGCACCTAACTGCTTACGCAAAGGGTGGCTGTTTTGCGGGGAAAACGGCGTTTTACACAGTGCTTGACCCTGCCCTCATGCCGCTCCTGCGCTTTACAGGCTAAAATCCCCGAATTATCCCGGGAGCCTGTCTTGAGAGCTGCGTCTGAATCGCCACTTCGCATCGTCTTGGCCGATGACCACCCGATTTTCCTCATCGGCCTGCGGGCGGTGCTGGAGCGCGACGAACGGCTGACGATCGTCGGTGAAGCCAATTCCCCCGAGGCCCTTGCCGAGCTGTTGCGACAGTGCGCCTGCGATGTGCTGGTCACCGACTTCATGATGCCCGCCGCCCCACACGCAGACGGCTTGCGCCTGATTGAACAGGTGCGCCGACATTACCCGGCTCTGCCGATTGTGGTGGTGACCATGCTCAATAACGCGGGGTTGTTTCATGCCATCCTCGAACTGGGCGTCATGGGCCTGTTGAGCAAGGCCAGCCTCGCCGATGAGCTGCCGCAAGCCATCCGCCACGTGCGGCAGCGGCGACGCTACGTAGCCCACGCGATCCGTCAGGCATTGAACCTGGGCGGTGACGATCGTGTGCACTCCCTGGACGCGCTGTCACCCCGCGAATTGGAAGTCATCCGCCTGCTCGCGGGAGGGTTGACGGTGGGCGAGATCGCCGCGCACCTTCATCGCAGCAAACAAACCGTCAGCGCGCAAAAAGTCAGCGCCATGCGCAAGCTTGGCTTGAACAACGATGCGGCCCTGTTCATCTACGTACAGGAACACGGGCTGGCCTAGCCTGAGACGCAATCCATTGTTTCAGTGCCTCAGCGCCCATGGGCCGGGCAATAAAGCAGCCTTGCAGCCATGCCGCGCCCAGTTCACCCACCGCGTGATAATCGGCAGCGCTTTCAACCCCGGTGACCACCACACCGATGCCCAGTCGCCCGGCCATGCTCATGGCGCCGGCAACCACCGCCGCCTTGCGATCGTCACTGGCCATGCCGCTGGCAAACGCCGGGGGAATTTTCAGCTCGCTGAAGGGCAACTCCAGTAAGCGTTGCAGGCTGGTACCGCCCACGCCGAAATCACCGATGGACAGCTTGCACCCCATCATCCGCAACCGCAGCAAGCCGGTGACGTGGGCGCTGTCGGTCTTCAACCGCGAGGTTTCCACCAGTTCCAGGGTCAAGCTATGCGCGGGTACACCATGAAGCTGCAGCAAGCCTTGCAACACCTCGGGGAAGTGCGAGCGCTCCAGCATTCGCCCCGGAATGTTCACCGCCACCGGCAGCACTTGGCCGGTCTCGTGCTTCACTTGGCAGGCCAGGCCCAGCGCTTGTTCCAGCACGTGCCAGGTAAACGCCTCTTCCATTCCGGCAAATTCCAGCACCGGCAGGAATTCGTCAGGTAACAGCAACTCGCCTTGCGGGGCCTGCCAACGTGCCAGCGCCTCCACACCTTGCAACGCGCCTGCCTGGCTGACGATTGGCTGATACCAGACAGTGCCAGAGCGTGCGATCGCAACCTGGCTCACGTCCGCAGAGGGCGGCAACGGCTCGATGTCGCTCACCCCCAATAACTGGCGCACCCGCTCCCAGGACGTCCCCGGCAACCCCGGCCGCAAGCGTGCCTGGCAAGCCGTCAGCATTTGCCCGATCAGTGTTGCCGACGCAGGCTTGGGCAAGCAGCCGAGCACGTTGAGCCCCAACTGCCGCGCCATGTTCGCCACCCCGTCCAACACATCCGGCTCGGCGTTGCTCAGCAGGATCAATACTTGAGCCTGGCGGCGTTCGGCCATTTCGCGAATCAGCTCCAGACCATCGCCCTGCTCCAGGTACAGATCACATATCGCAATGTCCACCGCGCCCTTGCTTTCCAGGGACTGACGGGCAGCGTCAACCGTTTCGGCGGTGAGCACATTGAACACGCCGTTGGCATTGAGCATCTGATGCAGGGCCATCAGCTGGAAAGGGTTGTCTTCGAGAATCAGGACTTTGAGTGAGCGCATGGACACGTAACCGGGGAAAGCGAGAGTCTACAGACTAGTCAAAAACCCGCGCCTTCCCCATAGGACATGTCCTATTCAGGCTGATTCAGACAGGCGTCCAGCTCGCGCCGGAACTCGACCAAGGCTTCGCACAGCGTCACCCAGTGCACGTTGATCTGTGCGTTACGCGGATCCCGGATACAGGCTTCAAGCGCCACGCAGGCCTTGGCCAGCGGCAATGCATCCACCAGGCAGCAAATCCCCTTCAGCCGGTGCAAAGAGGCCGACAGCCGGGCCAGGTCGTGTTCCGTCATGGCGGCGGCCATCACGTTGTGTTCCTGCTCAAGGCTCCTGGCCAGTTCCTGCAACATGCGCTGCAACACTGGCCCGTCGGCCTGGGTCATGGCCCGCAGGGTCTGGATACTGAACGAGCGCGAAGGCGCCAAGCGGGCAAGCACGCGCGTCCAGTGTTCAAGGGTCACGGGCTTGACCAGCAGTTCATCCATTCCTGCCTCGCGGCAGCGCTGCTGTTCGTCATCGAAGGCATTGGCCGTGCAGCCCACCAGCGCACTGCGCGGTCGTTGCTCGCGCGCTTCAATTTGGCGGATCGTCTCGCTCAAGGCGTAGCCGGACATGCCCGGCATGTTGCAATCGGTGACCAGCACGTCAAACACCTCCCGTCGCCAGCACTGCAAGGCGGCCTCCGCCGAGTCGACGGCCACGACCTGATGGCCCAGAAACTGTAGCTGCTGAACCAGCACCAGACGATTGGCCGGCAGGTCATCGACCACCAGCACCGAAAGGCTGCGGCCAGCGACAGGCAACGACGCAGCAAGTGCCGCAGGCACATCGTCACTGCTGACCCGGTCCAGATACAGGTCGATACACACTGCCGTGCCTTCCCCCACCACACTGTTCAAGGTGATGCGCCCGCCCATCAATTCCACCAGCTGCTGGCAGATGCTCAAGCCCAGGCCGGTCCCACCGTGCTCGGCAGCCGTCAGCGCGCTGACCTGTATAAACGGCTTGAACACCCGCGCCTGCTGCTCAATACCGATGCCGGGGCCGCTGTCTTCCACACACAGATGCAAGTATTCAGCACCCACCGGATCACGCTTGCACTCGACACTGACGCGAACCTCACCGCGCTGGGTAAATTTGAGCGCGTTACCCAACAAGTTATGGAGGACTTGGCGCAGGCGCAGCGGGTCGAACCAGTAGTGCCCTTGCGCAGCGGGATCAAAAGCCAGTGTCAAATGCAGGCCTTTTTTTTGCGCCATGGCTTCAAACAGCCGCTGTATGCCCTCAAAGAAACTTCTCAAGTCCGTGGTCTGCGGCGCCAGTTGCAGATGGCCGGCTTCAATCTTCGCCAGGTCCAGGCTGTCACCGATCAGGGCAATCAACTCTCGTGCAGAACGATGGGCCACCTGCAGTGCCTCGGACACGGTATTACCTTCGGCCAGTGCCCGTTCTTGCTCCAACTCAAGCAAACCAATAATGGCGGTCATCGGTGTGCGAATCTCGTGGCTCAGGGTCGAAAGAAAGGCGCTTTTGGCGTAGTTCGCTTCGTCAGCGGCCTGGCGTGCGTCCATCAACTGGTGTTCCAGGAGTTTGCGCTCGTTGATGTCGATCCAGCCACCGAGCAACCCCTGCAATTGGCCCTTCGCGTCAAAGAACGGCACCGTCCATTGGTAGACATGAAAGGTCCCACCGTTGAACTCCAATTGCCGGTCTACGAACAGCGACTGTTGCGTTGCCAACTGCTCCATGTGCTCGGCGTGCAAGCGCGCAGCAACGGCTTCGGGCAACAGGCCGCTCTCCATCAGCGTCAGGCCCTTGATCTGTTCACGCGTGGTCGCCAATTGCTGCTCATAGCGGGTGTTGCAGGTCACCAGCCGCCCGGCCAGGTCGCGAACGAACACCGGGTTGGGCATCCCGTCCAGCAGTGCGCTCTTGAACGCTAACTGGTCGTTAAGCCGTTGCTCGGCCTGCAGGCGCTGACGAATCTGGCGCTTAAGCCGGCTGTTCCATGCCAGCGACACCAGCACAAACAACAACGCCATGGCGACCGTCCAATAGGCCCAGGGCGGCACACGTTGCCAGGCGGGCACCAGGACCGGCAAGGCCCCAAGCCAACGCATACGCAGGGCGCTCAACTCCGCTACCGGAAGCGCCTCCAACGCTTTGTTCAGAATGCTCAGCAGTTCGGGCTGATCCTTACGCACCGAGAAGCAGTTGGCCGACCACTTGCCCTCGACACTGCGACCGATGCGCAACTCATCGGCCGGGTAGCTCTGTACTTCCACTTCACTCTGGATAGTCGCCGCCGCATCGCCCCGCGATACCAGTTCGCGGGCCTGGGCGTAAGTATCGACCGAGCGCAGCTCGATCCCAGGGTGTTCGCGACGAATGTACCCTTCCAGGACATGCCGTGACGGCAGCGCCAGCACCCTGCCTGAAAGCTCGCTCAAACTGGCCACTGGCGGCTCGTCCGCGCGCTGGATAAACACCCAGCCGGAGCCACCAAAACCATGGCTGAAATTGAGGAATGCCTTGCGCTCCTGACTCTCGGCCAGGGTGGTGTTCATGTCCGCCCTGCCCGTTTCCAGCAACGCCAGGGATTGTGCCGTGGACGCCACTTCCTCCATGACAAACTGCAAGCCGGTCGTGCGTGAAATGCGGTTGAGCAAGTCCACATTCAGCCCCACCCACTGGCCGTCCTTGTCCTTGAATAGGTACGGCGAGAGTGGCAGGGACGCCACCACCACATGGGGATGCTGGAGCACCCATGCGCGTTCCGAGGCCGACAGCGCTATGCGCTCAGCGACCACCCCGACGCCCAGGCCGGTGGTCCAGCGCGCGAGGATTTCGCGCTGCACGGACTCGTCGATACTCGACAGCGCCTGGTCCATCATCGCCCCCAACTGCGGGTCGGCCTCGCGCGTGGCAAAGGCAAAACCAATGGGCGCCAGCCGGCTTTCCACTTTGATCTGCAAGCCCAGATGGGGCCGCAGCGACGTGTACGCACGCACGATCACTTCGTTGCCGATAAACGCATCGGCATCGCCTTGTGCCAACGCTTCCAAACCGCTGTAGAGATTCGGCGCCAGCATGATGTGGCTGCCGGGATACGCCTGATGGACGTTCTTGACGTTGGCGTAGCCGTCCAGCAACACCACCTTCTTGTCCTCAAGGCTCTCGTTCTGGGTGGTGTCATCCCGACGCACAACCACCACCGAACGGTCCGGCATATAGTCTGCGGTAAAGCGCAGCCCCGGCACGTCACGCTCGTAGCCATTGGCGCTGGTGAGGATATCGATGGCACCGGTCCGCAACGCTTCTACCGCCTGCGCCCGTTCGGAAAAACCCAGTACTTGCATCGGCGCATTCAAACGCGCGCCGATCAGGCTCAGGTAATCGGCGCTGATGCCTTGGTAGCGATTGCGGTCGCGTGTGATATCAATCGGTTGATAGTCATCAATCGAGATGCCCACTTTTAATGGCCGATGCGCTGCAAGCCATTGTTGCTCGCTGGCCGTCAGGGGCATGGGCTCCATGGCTATAAACGCCGGCACCAGTTTGAACGGCAGGCTGACAGCGGCCAGGCTTGCCGAGACCGGCAATAGCAACAACACGCACGTCATCCACACGCGTGCTCGGGTCGATATACTCACCGGTTGGGTTTCCTTGATTGTTCTTGTCAGTCGCCGCGCAAGTATGGCTCGCCAGAATGAAAAAGCCCGTCACGAAGACGGGCTTGGTCCACCACGCAAAACCGCTGGGTCAGAGTGGCTTGCCGCGGTTGCCATGCTGGCTGACAAACGCCTGCACGGCCTTCAAGTCATTGGCCAACACCGTACAGCGCTCTTCGCGTTCGAACAGGTCGGCCAAGTGCTCCGGCAATTCCAACGCTTTGCCCACACCCGCCTTCTCTACCGCTTCCGGGAACTTGACCGGGTGAGCCGTACCGAGGATCACCATCGGGATGTCCAGGCTGCGTCGGCATTCGCGTGCGGCCTTCACGCCGATAGCGGTGTGCGGGTCCAGCAGTTCGCCGGTCTGCGCAAAGACCTCAGCAATGGTTTCACAGGTCTGTGCATCGTCCACCGCCAAGGAGTCGAACAGTTTGCGGGTTTCGGTCCAGCGCTCTTGCTCGACGCTGAAGCCGCCACCGCTCTTGAAGCTGCTCATCAGCTCGGCCAGCGCGGCGCCGTTGCGACCGTGCATGTCGAACAGCAGGCGTTCGAAGTTCGACGACACCATGATGTCCATGGACGGCGACAGCGTGGCGTGCAGGGTTTCCTTGACGTACTGGTTGCCGCTCATGAAGCGGTGCAGGATGTCGTTGCGGTTGGTGGCGACGATCAACTGGTTGATCGGCAGGCCCATGTTGCGCGCCAGGTAGCCGGCAAAGATGTCGCCGAAGTTGCCGGTCGGCACCGAGAACGACACCGAACGTGCCGGGCCGCCCAACTGCAGGGCTGCGTGGAAGTAGTAAACGATCTGGGCCATGATCCGCGCCCAGTTGATCGAGTTTACGGCGACCAGGCGCGTGCCTTTGAGGAAGCTCTGGTCAGCGAAACTGTTCTTGACCATTTCCTGGCAGTCATCGAAGTTGCCTTCGATGGCGATGTTGTGGATGTTCTCGCCAAAAATGGTGGTCATCTGGCGACGCTGCACTTCCGACACGCGCTTGTGCGGGTGCAGGATAAAGATGTCGACGTTTTCGCAATGCTTGCAGCCTTCGATGGCCGCCGAGCCGGTATCACCTGAGGTAGCGCCGATGATCACCACGCGCTCGCCGCGCTTTTCAAGCACGTAATCGAGCAGGCGACCGAGCAGTTGCAGGGCGAAGTCCTTGAACGCCAGGGTTGGCCCGTGGAACAGCTCAAGCACCCACTCGTTGCCGTTCAGTTGGCGCAACGGGGCAATGGCGCTGTGGGAAAACACGCCGTATGTCTCTTCCAGAATCTTCTTGAAATCCGCATCCGGAATGCTGCCGGTGACGAACGGGCGCATCACCCGGAACGCCAGCTCGTGGTATGGCAGGCCAGCCCACGAAGCGATTTCTTCCTGAGTAAAACGTGGCAGGTTTTCCGGCACGTACAGGCCGCCGTCAGTGGCAAGGCCGGCGAGCAAAACGTCTTCGAAATTCAGGGCCGGTGCCTGGCCGCGGGTGCTGATGTAACGCATAGGGGCAAACCTTCGGTTTGGGCTTCAAGCTTCAAGTGACAAGCTTCAAGTTAAAGCAGCTCTGCTTTTACTTGCAGCTTGCAGCTTGGCGCTTGCAGCTGAATTAATTTAGATGTTCGACGCGAATACGAACGACCGGCCCAACCACGCCCTGAAGAGATTCGAGCGCCCGGATGGCATCGTTCATGTGCTGCTCGAGCACGCGGTGGGTCAGCAGGATCATCGGCACTTGGCCGTTTTGCTCCTCGACTTCCTTCTGCATGATCGACTCGATGTTGATACCGCGCTCCGAGAGGATGCTTGCGACCTGAGCCAACACGCCCGGATGGTCTTGGGCCTGGATGCGCAGGTAGTAGGCGCTTTCGCAGGCCTCGATCGGCAGGATCGGGTGAGCCGACAGCGAATCCGGCTGGAAAGCCAGGTGCGGCACGCGGTTTTCCGGGTCGCTGGTCATGGCGCGAACCACGTCCACCAGGTCGGCGATCACCGAGGAAGCGGTTGGCTCCATGCCGGCGCCGGCGCCGTAGAACAATGTAGAACCGGCAGCGTCACCGTTGACCATCACCGCGTTCATCACGCCGTTGACGTTGGCGATCAGGCGGTCGGCCGGGATCAGCGTCGGGTGCACACGCAGCTCGATACCAGCCGCAGTGCTGCGCGCCACGCCCAGGTGCTTGATGCGGTAGCCCAGGGCCTCGGCGTAGTTCACGTCGGCAGTGGTCAGTTTGGTGATGCCTTCGGTGTAGGCCTTGTCGAACTGCAGCGGGATACCAAAGGCGATGGATGCCAGGATGGTCAGCTTGTGCGCAGCGTCGATGCCTTCCACGTCGAAGGTCGGGTCGGCCTCGGCGTAACCCAGGGCCTGGGCTTCGGCCAGCACGTCTTCGAAGGTACGGCCCTTCTCGCGCATTTCAGTGAGGATGAAGTTACCGGTGCCGTTGATGATGCCGGCTACCCAGTTGATACGGTTGGCCGACAGGCCTTCACGGATCGCCTTGATCACCGGGATGCCACCGGCCACGGCGGCTTCGAACGCAACGATCACGCCCTTCTCGCGCGCCTTGGCGAAGATCTCGTTGCCGTGCACGGCGATCAACGCCTTGTTGGCGGTGACCACGTGCTTGCCGTTCTCGATGGCCAGCAGCACCAGATCACGGGCCACGGTGTAGCCGCCGACCAGTTCGATGACAATATCGATTTCAGGGTTGGTGGCCACAGCGAAGACATCGTTGGTAATCGCAATACCGGTCGTTTGGAACTGAGGCTTTGGCGTACGCGTGGCAATTTGCGCCACTTCAATCCCACGCCCTGCACGGCGGGAAATTTCTTCAGCATTACGCTGAAGTACGTTGAAGGTGCCGCCACCGACGGTCCCTAACCCACAGATGCCTACTTTGACCGGTTTCACTGAAGAACTCCCCATGAAACGGCCGACTCAAGGCCGGCCGTGAAAAACAGCCGCACAACTGCGGCTCTCAATTAATGCCCCGCCGACTGTTCGACGGGGCAAGATCGTCAAAGGCTCGACGATTACTGCTTACTCGCACCCAGTGCCAGTTTGGCAACTTGTGGCGCCGGCTGGTAGCCCGGAATCACTTGGCCGTCAGCCAACACGATGGCCGGTGTACCGTTCACACCAATGGACTGGCCCAAGGCAAACTGCTTGGAAACCGGGTTGGCGCATTTGGCCGCCTTGATTTCCTTGCCATCGACCATTTTGTCCAAGGCGGCTTTCTTATCGGCCGAGCACCAGACTGCCTGCAACTGTTCGTCACCCGGCGAGCCCAGGCCCTGGCGCGGGAACGCTACGTAACGCACTTCCACACCCAGCTTGTTCAGCGCAGGCACTTCGGCGTGCAGCTTGTGGCAGTACGGGCAGGTGGTGTCGGTGAACACGGTGATGTGGGTCTTGGTCTCGCCGATGGCCGGATAAACCACGGTTTCAGCCACCGGAATACCATTGATCAGCTTGGACACGCCCAGGCGCTCGGCTTTCTCGGTCAGGTTGACCGGCTTGCCGTCTTTCAGCTGGAACAGGTAGCCCTGGACGATGTACTGGCCATCGGCGCTGGCGTACAGCACGCGGCTGCCCTTGAGCTTGACTTCATACAGGCCCGCCATCGGGCTGGCACTGATGCTTTCGATTGGCGTGTCGAGCGCCAGGTTGGCCAAGCTCTTGCGAATCGTTTGCTCGGCGGCGTCATCGGCGACAACAAAGGTGGAAACCAACGCAATCGCTGCGGCGGCAATAATCTGGGTCAAGCGCATGGGAACTCCTGAAGGCAGATACAGGGACGGGTGTGGAACACCGATCTGGAAATACGGGCTGAGGCCGTCCCCTTTGCTAACCGGCAAAGCCTACCACAGTTGGGCCGCAGGGCAGACTGCGGTGGGTAAATAGGGCCTTTTCCGACATTATTTTATCCGCGTGGGTGGTGCTTGGCGTGCATATCCTGCAAGCGTGCGCGTGCCACGTGGGTGTAGATCTGGGTTGTGGATAAGTCACTGTGACCCAGCAGCATTTGTACGACGCGCAAGTCCGCACCGTGGTTGAGCAAATGGGTGGCAAACGCGTGGCGCAATGTGTGCGGCGAAAGCGCCTTGCCGATCCCAGCCACCTTGGCCTGGTGCTTGATACGGTGCCAGAAGGTCTGGCGGGTCATCTGCTCGCCGCGCAGGCTGGGGAACAGCACATCGCTGGGCCGTCCACCGAGCAACTCACCGCGGGCATCACGCATGTAGCGCTCGACCCACACAATCGCCTCCTCGCCCATGGGTACCAAGCGCTCCTTGCTGCCCTTGCCCATCACCCGGAGCACGCCCTGGCGCAGGTTGACTTGCTCCAGGGTCAGGCTGATCAGCTCGGTCACGCGCAGGCCGCAGGCGTAGAGCACTTCGAGCATGGCGCGGTCGCGCTGGCCGATGGCTTCGCTCAGGTCGGGGGCGGAGAGCAAGGCGTCGACGTCGGCTTCCGACAGGGATTTGGGCAATGGCCGACCCAGCTGCGGCATGTCGATTTGCAGAGTTGGGTCGACGGCGATGAGTTTTTCCCGCAGCAGGTAGCGATAAAAGCCACGCACGCCGGAGAGAAAGCGCGCCGTGGAGCGCGGTTTGTAGTTCTGTTCCAAGCGCCAGGCCAGGTGATCGAGGATCAGCTCACGACCGGCATTGATCAGTTCGAGGTTTTTTTCCTGCAACCAGCCATTGAACAGCGCCAGGTCGCTGCGATAGGCCTGGCGGGTGTTGTCCGACAGGCCTTTTTCCAGCCAGAGGGCGTCGAGGAAGCGGTCGATCAAAGGGTGGTCAATGGCGGGCATAGGGGCTCAGGCGAATGAAGGTGGTGGCTGGTAGATCCTATCGCAGGCACGCCAGCGCCCACACTGAAAATGCATTTCCTTGTGGGCGCTGGCGTGCCTGCGATGGCTGCGACTCGGTCTCGGATCAGCCCACAAACCCAGGCAACACCGGCACCGGCCGCTTGTCGGCATCGATCGCGACAAAGCTAAACACGCCTTGGATGGCTTTTTCGCGGCCATCAGCACTCATGCTTTTCAACAAACACTTCGACTTCGACCTTGAGGCTGGTATTGCCCACCTTGATCACACGGCCAATCAACTCAACGATGGAGCCGGCCGGGATCGCATGGTTAAAGTCGATACGATCGGTGGAGACCGTCACCAGCGGCAAACGGCAAAACCGCGTAGCGGTGATGAACGACACTTCGTCCATCCAGGCTAACGCAGTGCCGCCGAACAGCGTGTTGTGGTGGTTGGTGGTCGGCGGAAACACGGCCTTGGTCACGTGGGTCACGGACAGGTCGGTGCGACGCTGGATTTCTTCGAGGCGGGTGGTCATGGGCAAATACCGGCAATGGACAAATTTCAGGCACAAAAAAGCAGCCCGTAGGCTGCTTTTTTCTGCATCGGGAAGCTGGACTTAAGCCAGTTTTTCCTTGATGCGAGCTGCTTTACCGGACAGGTCACGCAGGTAGTACAGCTTGGCTTTACGTACGTCACCGCGACGCTTAACGGCCATGCTGTCGATTTGCGGGCTGTAGGTCTGGAAAGTACGCTCTACGCCAACACCGTTGGAGATTTTACGAACAGTGAAAGCACTGTTCACACCACGGTTACGCTTGGCGATTACCACGCCTTCGAACGCTTGCAGACGCGAACGGTCGCCTTCCTTCACTTTCACCTGAACGACAATAGTGTCGCCCGGGGCAAAGGTAGGGATCTCTTTGGTCATCTGCTCTGCTTCGAGTGCAAGGATGATTTTGTTAGTCATGCTGTGCTCCTAAGGTAAGTCGTCGGACCTACCATCGATACGTTGTTAACTATCGTCCCGCGCGAGGATGTATTCCTCGAGCAGCTTCTTCTCTTCTCCAGAAAGCGAGCGGCTTTCCAGAAGATCGGCGCGTCGTTCATAGGTCCGACCAAGGGACTGCTGTAAACGCCAACGCCGGATGTGTGCGTGATTGCCACTTAGCAATACGTCGGGAACACGCTGATCCGCATACACCTCCGGTCGGGTGTAGTGCGGGCAATCCAGCAAACCATCCGTGAAGGAATCTTCCTCCGCGGAGTCCGCATGCCCTAAAGCTCCAGGCAGCAGTCGTGTAACCGCATCTATCAGGACCATCGCCGGCAGCTCGCCGCCAGACAGGACATAGTCCCCAATCGACCACTCTTCATCGACATGAGCTTCAATAAACCGCTCGTCAATGCCTTCATAGCGACCGGCAATCAGGATCAGTGCTTCCTCATTCGCCAGTTCGCGGACCCCAGCCTGTTTCAGCTGACGGCCTTGAGGGGACAGGTAAATTACCTTCGCCTTCTCCCCGGCGGCAGCCTTGGCCTGAACCAACGCGTCTTCCAGGGGCTTGATCTTCATCACCATGCCCGGGCCACCGCCAAATGGGCGGTCATCCACAGTGTGATGTCGATCTGTCGTGTAGTCTCGCGGGTTCCAACAGGTGAGCTGCAACAGCCCCTGTTTCACCGCCCGACTGGTGATGCCGTACTCGCTGATGGCGGAGAACATCTCGGGAAACAAACTGATCACTTCAATGCGCAAATTAGCCACGCTTAGAAGTCCGCGTCCCATTCCACCTTCATCTCGCCCGCTGCCAGGTCGACGGCCAACACGCATTGCTCGGTATACGGCAACAAGCGTTCGCGATCATCCAGGCTGCCAGCGCAAGGCTTGACCACCATTACATCATTGGCGCCGGTTTCCAGAAGATGATCGATTTTCCCGAGCAATTGCCCGAGTTGATCAATAACCTTCAGACCTTCCAGCTGGTACCAGTAGTACTCGCCGTCGGTCAATTCAGGGAACAGGTTGCGCGGCACGCAGATCTCATAACCGGCCAGAAGACGCGCTTCTTCACGATCATCAAGACCCTTGAGCTTTGCGACCAGGAACTTATCGCTCCCGCGTCCACTGACCAGCTCGACCTGTTTCACACTACCTTCGCGCTTGAGCGTCCAGGTTTTGTACTGCAACAGGTTTTCAGTCGGATCAGTAAAGGAATACACCTTCACTTCGCCGCGAACGCCATGAACAGAGTAAATCTTGCCGATAACGATCAAATCATCAGCAACAGCTGGCGTCGCGTTCATATTGCTCAGGCTGCGGCCTTAGCCGAGTCCTTCAACAACTTAGCAACACGCTCAGACGGTTGTGCACCAACGCTCAGCCAGTAGGCTACGCGCTCTTGGTTCACGGACAGACGAACTTCTTGACCACGAGCGATCGGGTTGAAGAAGCCAACTTGTTCCTTGTGAGAGCCGTCACGTGGGTTGCGGCTGTCAGTTACGGTCAAGTGGTAAAACGGGCGCTTTTTGGAGCCGCCAAGGGCAAGACGGATTGTTAGCATGTGAACATCGTTCCTGTAGTCGGTGCTGCAAATCTAAATGCACAGCGGGCATAGGTGCCCGAAAGGCCGCATATTCTAAGGAATATCCGGACTTTTGCAAATGTCTTTTTCTGGCGCCTATCAGCGTGCCACTCAGATCTGCTATAGAGCCGTCGGTTAAAACGGCGAGTCAGCTCCCGCCAATGGCGGGTTTGCTGGAGATCCCACTTCCTTGTGGGTCGGAGCGCAAGCGTGCTTGCGCTCGAATACTTTACATTTTCGGCATGCCGCCGCCGGGCGGCATACCGCCCATGCCGCGCATCATCTTGGCCATTCCGCCTTTCGCGGAGAATTTCTTCATCATCTTCTGCATCTGCTTGTGCTGCTTGATCAAGCGACCGATGTCCTGCACCTGGGTGCCGGAGCCCATGGCGATCCGACGTTTGCGCGAACCGCTGATCAGCTCAGGGTCGCGGCGCTCGGCCGGGGTCATGGAATTGATGATGGCTTCCATCTGCTTGAACTGCTTCTCTGCCGCGCCCTGGGCATTGCCCATTTGCGCCAGGTTCACACCGCCGATGTTCGGCAGCTTGTCCATCAGGCCGCCGAGGCCGCCCATGTTCTTCATTTGTTGCAGCTGGTCACGGAAGTCTTCGAGGTCGAAGCCCTTGCCCTTCTTCAGCTTCTTGGCCAGCTTGTCGGCCTTGTCTTTGTCGAGCGTAGCTTCGGCCTGCTCGATCAGGCTGAGCACGTCGCCCATGCCGAGGATACGCGAGGCGATCCGCTCAGGATGGAACGGCTCGAGCGCGTCGCTCTTCTCGCCCATACCAATAAACTTGATCGGCTTGCCGGTGATGGCGCGTACCGACAGCGCGGCGCCGCCACGGGCGTCGCCGTCAACCTTGGTCAGGATCATGCCGGTCAGCGGCAGTGCGTCGCCGAAGGCCTTAGCGGTGTTGGCCGCATCCTGGCCGGTCATGGCGTCGACCACGAACAGCGTCTCGACCGGGTTGATCGCGGCATGCAGCGCCTTGATCTCGCCCATCATCTCTTCGTCGATGTGCAGGCGACCGGCGGTATCGACGATGACCACGTCGATGAATTTCAGCTTGGCTTCTTTAATGGCCGCGTTGGCAATGTCGACCGGCTTCTGGCTCAGGTCGGACGGGAAGAAGGTCACACCCACTTCGCCCGCGAGCATTTCCAACTGCTTGATGGCCGCCGGACGGTACACGTCGGCCGACACCACCATCACGGATTTCTTCTTGCGCTCTTTAAGGAAGCGCGCCAGCTTGCCGGCGGTGGTGGTCTTACCCGCACCTTGCAAACCAGCCATCAGCACGACGGCCGGTGGCACGGCGCTGAGGTTCAAATCTTCGTTGGCCGCGCCCATCAGGCTTTCGAGTTCGGCCTGCACGATCTTCACAAAGGCCTGGCCCGGGGTCAGGCTGCGGGACACTTCGGTGCCGACCGCACGCTCCTTGACCGAGTTGACGAAGTCCTTCACCACCGGCAAGGCCACGTCGGCTTCCAGCAACGCCATGCGTACTTCACGCAGGGTGTCTTTAATATTGTCCTCGGTCAGCTTGGCCTTGCCGGTTACGTGGCGCAGCGTCTGCGAGAGACGGTCAGTCAGGTTTTCAAACATGCGCGATCCTTTCAGGCCCTATTCATCGAAATGCATTGGTAGACCGAGGTAATGGCAGCCCAGGCTGTGGTAAATCGCTATTAAAAACAGCGCTCGGCGAGCCTGCGGCGTGGGCAGGTCGCGGATTATAGCGAAGACTGCGCCTGTGCACACCCGCTGTCTGGCCCGGGAGTCTTTCGTGCAGCGTTGGTGTGTGCCAAACTCAGCGCCTTTCGGGCTTGTCTATCAGGATTTATGGTCCCCTTGTCACCCAGTTTGCTACCCAGCCTCGCCGCCGCACTCTTGTATGCCGCTGCGACTCTCTATCAGGGCACTCGCCTGGCCCAAGGCACCAAGGCGGACAAACGCCTGCTGGTGAGCCTTGGCGTCGTGGCCCTGCTGGCCCACGCCGCCAGTCTGTTCACCCACCTAATGACGCCGGTTGGCCTGGGCCTGGACTTTTTCAGCGCCGCCAGCCTGATCGCTGCTGCCGTGATCGCGCTAACCCTGCTGGCCTGCTACCGCATTCCGGTGGAAAACCTGCTGGTGCTGCTATTCCCGCTGGGAATGCTGACGGTGCTGCTGGCGCAATTCACCCCGACCGGCACCGTGCAGGTGATCGACGAGGAGCCGGGCATCCTCGCCCACATCCTGTTGTCGATCCTGGCCTACGGCATGTTCACCATCGCGGTGTTCCAGGCGTTGCTCCTGCTGCTGCAGGACCACCAGCTTAAAAACAAGCACCCGTCCGGGCTGATCAAGAACTTCCCGCCGCTGCAAACCATGGAAAGCCTGCTGTTCGGTTTCCTGTGGGCCGGCTGGACCCTGCTGTCGCTGTCGCTGATTTCCGGCTGGCTGTTCGTCGAAAACCTCTTCGCCCAACACCTGGTGCACAAAACCCTGCTGGCGTGCCTGGCCTGGGTGGTGTTCAGCGTGTTGCTGTGGGGGCGTAACCGCCTCGGCTGGCGTGGGCACAAGGCGATCCGCTGGACCCTGGCCGGTTTCTGCCTGCTGATGCTGGCCTATTTCGGCAGCAAGCTGGTTCGCGAATACATCCTGCATATCTGACGGGCAGCGATCATGGACAACTTGCCCCTTGGGCCGATGCTCGCCGTAATCGCCTTGCTGGTGTTATGGGCGGCGCTGTTTACCGCCATCGAAGCCGCGCAACAACACTTGCTGGCCCTGCGCCCCGGTACACGCCAGGGCGACAAGGCCGCCGCCCGCCTGAACTTCCCGCGTCACAGCCTGATTCTGTGCAACAGCCTGTGTCGCGCCGCCGTGGTAATTCTCTGCACGCTGCTGGCGATCTACGCCTGGGCTTTGAACGGCCCGTGGCTCGGCTGGCTGATCTCCTGCGCAATCTTGCTGGTGCTCGCCGACTACCTGCCCCGCGCCCTCGCGGTTCGCCACCCGCAAGCCGTGCTGGGCTTTGGCAACACCCTGCTGGGCGTGCCGCTGAAAGTGCTCTACCCCGTGGCCTGGCTGCTCAATGGCATCAGCCTGTTGCTGCTGCGCCCATTCGCGCGCAAATCCGGCGTGGTGAAAAAGAGCGACGAGCCGCTGCCTGACCATGACGACGAACCGGAGTCCGAGGCCGACGACAATCGCACGCCCGGTATGCCCGGCATCCATGCCCTCGACAACATCACGGTCAACGACATCCTGGTGCCGCGCAGCGAAGTGGACGGCATCAACCTGGATGACTCGATCAAAGAGATCATCGAGCAACTGCGCACCTCCCAGCGCACCCGCCTGCCGGTGTTCCACAGCGATATCAACCAAGTCGAAGCGGTGCTTAATACGCGGCAGATCCAACACCTGCTGCCCGACGCCAGCCTGACCAAAGAAGCCCTGCTCGCCGCCTGCCACGAGCCCTACTTCGTCCCCGAAAGCACGCCCCTGCAACTGCAATTGCTGAACTTTCACAAGCAGCAGCGGCGCCTGGGCATGGTGGTGGACGAATACGGCGAAGTGCTCGGTATTGTCACCCTGGAAGACATCCTCGAAGAGATCGTCGGTGAATTCGAAAGCGATCAGGCGGCGGACAACCCCCATGTCGAAGCGCAGCCGGATGGCCGCTACATCATCGACGGCGCCGCTTCGATCCGCGAACTGAACAAGAGCCTGGGCTGGCACCTGCCCAGCGACGGCCCCAAGACCCTCAATGGCTTGGTCACCGAGGCGCTGGAGACCATTCCTGACTGCGCGGTGTGCCTGAAAATCGGCCGCTATCGCCTGGAAATCCTTGAGACCGAGGACAACCGCGTGAGCAAGGTGCTGATCTGGCACACCAGCCGCGTGCCGGTCGCCGCATAACTTTCTGGCACAGCACACTCCAATGTGGGAGCAGGCTTGTGTGGGAGCTGGCTTGCCTGCGATGGCATCACCTCGGTACTCCTGATGCACCGAGGCGCCTGTATCACAGGCAAGCCAGCTCCCACATTTAGCTTATCTGCGTGCCAGCACCCCTTGTTGGATCCGCAACCCCCTTCCTATAATCGGCACGGCTTACCCAAGCCCCGCCCGACCGCGTGCTACCCGCACTCAGCGCGTCCAGGCACTGCGTTACCATGTCTTACCGGTGTTTGCTCCCATCCCGAGCCGCTCCGCCTACGCCCCTGATCCATGGGTGTTCGACCAATAATAATCCGCGTCCAAACGCGCAATGACCGTCAGGGATACCTCCATGAGCACCACCTATAACGAGGCCGCGACCGCCGCCCCGCTCAACTCGACCGCACGGGTCGCCACGGCGAGCATCGTCGGCACCGCCATCGAGTTCTACGATTTCTATATCTATGCCACCGCTGCGGCGCTGGTGATCGGCCCGGTATTCTTCCCGCAAACCTCCGGCACCGCACAGATGCTGGCGTCGTTCCTGACCTTCGGCATCGCCTTCATCGCCCGCCCGCTGGGCTCGGCGCTGTTCGGCCACTTCGGTGACCGTATCGGGCGTAAATCCACCTTGGTGGCATCGTTGCTGCTGATGGGCGTGTGTACCACCCTGATTGGCCTGCTGCCGGGCTATGACAGCATCGGCGCCTGGGCACCGATCCTCTTGTGTGTGCTGCGTTTCGGCCAGGGCCTGGGGCTTGGCGGGGAATGGGGCGGCGCGGCGTTGCTGGCAACCGAAAACGCGCCGAAGGGCAAGCGCGGCTGGTTCGGCATGTTCCCACAACTGGGGCCCTCGATTGGCTTTCTGGCGGCCAACGGGCTGTTCCTGATCTTGGCCATGAGCCTGAACGACGAACAGTTCCGCAGTTGGGGCTGGCGTATTCCGTTCATCCTCAGCGCCGCGCTGGTAATGGTCGGCCTGTATGCACGCCTTAAACTGCATGAAACCCCGGTATTCGCCAACGCCGTGGCCAAAGAAGCCCCGGTGAAAGTGCCGTTGGTGGAGTTGTTCAGCCAGCATTGGCTACCAGTGCTGCTGGGCGCCGCGTCGATGGTGGTGTGTTATGCGCTGTTCTACATCACCACCGCGTTCTCCCTGAGTTATGGCGTGTCGACGCTGGGCTACAGCCGCGAGACGTTCCTCGGTTTGCTGTGCTTTGCGGTGCTGTTCATGGGCTTGGCTACACCGCTGGCGGCCTTGGCCAGTGACCGTTACGGGCGCAAGCCGGTGCTGATCGTCGGCGCGGTCCTGGCCATTCTGTCGGGCTTTACCATGGAGCCGCTGCTCACCCACGGTTCGACTTGGGCGGTGGCGTTGTTCCTGGCGCTGGAGCTGTTCCTGATGGGCGTGACCTTCGCCCCAATGGGCGCGATGCTGCCGGAGCTGTTCCCCACGCGCGTGCGTTATACCGGTGCTTCGGCGGCGTATAACCTGGGTGGGATCGTCGGGGCGTCGGCCGCACCGTTCTTCGCGACCAAGCTGGTGGCGATGGGCGGGCTGAGTTATGTCGGCGGGTATGTGTCGGCGGCAGCGTTACTCAGCTTGATTGCTGTGCTGTGCCTGAAAGAGACGCGGGATAACGATTTGAACAAGGTCGCCTGAGCGCAGATCGTTCCCACGCTCGGCGTGGGAACGCCTCTTGTGACGCTCCGCGTCACGCTTTGGGACGCAGAGCATCCGGGGCTGCATTCCCACGCAGAGCGTGGGAACGATCTGCGTGGGGTTACAGCTCTACAACAACAGCCTTCGAAGCACGAGTCGCCTTAGCCCGAGCCGCCTCAATCGACTCATCCCGCGCCAACGCCACACCCATCCGACGCTGACCATTAACTTCTGGCTTACCAAACAGACGCAACGCCGTGTCCGGCTCGCTCAAGGCCGCGCCGAGGTTGGCAAAGGCGGTCTGGGTCGACTGCCCTTCCACCAGAATCACCGCCGAAGCCGAAGGCCCGAACTGACGGATCAACGGAATCGGTAGGCCCAGGATGGCGCGAGCGTGCAGCGCGAACTGCGACAGATCCTGAGAAATCAACGTCACCAAACCGGTGTCATGCGGGCGCGGCGACACTTCGCTGAACCACACCTGATCGCCCTTGATGAACAATTCCACGCCAAACAGGCCACGGCCACCCAGGGCCTCGGTCACGGCTTTGGCAACCCGCTCGGATTCCGCCAGGGCAATCGGGCTCATGGCTTGCGGCTGCCAGGATTCCTGGTAGTCGCCCTTCTCCTGACGGTGGCCGACCGGCGCGCAGAAGGTGGTGCCACCGATGTGGCGTACGGTCAGCAGGGTGATTTCGTAGTCGAAGTCGATAAAGCCTTCGATGATCACCCGGCCTTTACCAGCACGGCCGCCTTCCTGGGCGTAATCCCAGGCTTTGCGCACATCATCAGCGCTGCGCAGCAGGCTCTGGCCCTTGCCCGAGGAGCTCATCACCGGCTTGACCACACACGGGAAGCCCAGGTCTTGCACGGCCTTGCTGTAGTCTTCGAAGGTGTCAGCGAAGTGGTACGGCGAGGTCGGCAGGTCCAGCTCTTCAGCGGCCAGGCGACGGATGCCTTCACGGTTCATGGTCAGCGAGGTGGCGCGCGCGGTCGGGATCACGGTGAAGCCTTCGGCCTCCAGCTCCACCAGCGTAGCGGTGGCGATGGCTTCGATTTCCGGCACGATGAAGTGCGGTTTCTCGGCTTCGATCACGGCACGCAGGGCGGCGCCGTCGAGCATATTGATCACATGGCTACGGTGCGCGACCTGCATGGCCGGGGCGTTGGCGTAGCGATCCACGGCAATCACTTCAACGCCCAGGCGTTGCAGTTCGATTACCACTTCCTTGCCCAGCTCACCGCAGCCACACAGCAAAACGCGGGTCGCGGTTGGCGACAGTGGAGTTCCGATTCGGGTCATCTCAGGTCCTCAGGGGAGCGGATCATGGGGAGAAAGGCCGGCATTTTACATGAACTGTAAGAATTGGCCTCAGTTGGCGACGGCGCGTTTGCGCATACGCCAGGCCATGATCAGCCACACCACCGTGACCCCGGCGAATTTCGACACCAATGCAGTGCCCGCGACCGCCGGTGTCAGGGCACCGATCAGGCCGAAGAAAATGAAGGTATCAAGGGGAATGCTCAGCGCCGAACTTATCCACAGGCGATCGTGCAACGGGCGCTTGGTAATGCTGAAGACCAGCCAGTCAATGCACTCGGACACCGCAAATGCCGTGGCGCTGGCCAGGGCGATGGACGGGTCAGAGGTGATATACGACAGCACCAGCGCCGCCAGCATGGCGATGATTGCGCCATGGCCGAAGCGGGTTTGCACCATGTCGCGCAGGATAAACACCAGGCCACCCCAAGCCGACCAGATGACATCCAGGTGCGGGGCGGTGGAAAAGGCGAAGTTGATCAGCACGACGCTGCTGATGTAGGCGATCAGGAAGAGCATGGCGGATGGACCTGTGAGCAATCGGCACAGGTTACTTCACATTTGGAAATATGTCGTCTCGCCGGGCCTCATCGCAGGCAAGCCAGCTCCCACATTTTGGCCGCATTCCTACAGGTTCAACGCGGCCACCTGTGGGAGCTGGCTTGCCTGCGATAGCGGTGGTTCAGGCGCCCGATTTCCCCGGCATCATCCACACCAACCCACTTACTTTCGCCCGCTCATGGCACAACCCCAGCACCACCCGGCGCTCGGCATTGTCCATGCGGCTCCACCGCGTGATCTCATCCACCGTACGCTGGCAACCGGTGCAAACGTCGTCATCGTCCAGCGCGCAAATGTTCACGCACGGCGAGGCGACGGGGCGTTCAATCGGGTTCATTCTGCCTGCTCAACCAAATCGCGCGCATAGCGCTGCGCGTTATGCACATAGTGCGCGGCGCTGGCTTCGAGCATGCGTTTTTGCGCCTCGGTCAGCTCACGCACCACCTTGCCCGGCGAGCCCATTACCAGCGAACCGTCGGGAATTTCCTTGCCTTCGCCGATCAGCGAGTTGGCGCCGATGATGCAATGCTTGCCGATCTTGGCACCGTTGAGGATCACCGCGTTGATGCCGATCAGGCTGTAGTCGTCGACGGTGCAACCGTGCAGCATCGCGTTGTGGCCGATGGTCACGCCGGTGCCCAGGGTCAGCGGGTAGCCCATGTCGGTGTGCATCACGCTGCCGTCCTGCACGTTGCTGTTCTTGCCGATCAGGATCAGCTCGTTGTCGCCACGCAATACCGCGTTGAACCACACGTTGGCTCCCTCTTCAAGCTTGACCTTGCCGACCAGCGTGGCATTCGGCGCCACCCAGCTGTGCGGATGAGTCTCGACGCGGGCGTCGCCCAGGCGGTATTTCATGGTGTGTCCTCACGGCGGTGCCATTCAAACGATGGCTTACGTATTGATGAAGCTCTTGGGTGGCTGGTGCAGGCTGATCTTGGCGTCGTCATAGAGCAGGTTGATCAGCTCGACAATCATGATCGCCGTCAGCCCCCAGATCTTGTATTCGCCAAACCGATAGCTGGGCACATACCAACTGCGGCCCTGGTAATCGATGCGGTGGGTATGTTCGCGCGGGTCCTGGCGGAAAAACTCCAGGGGCACGCTGAACACGGCGGCGATTTCGGCGTCATTGGCCAGGTATTCGACGTAATCGGGGATAACACCGACATAGGGCGTTACACGAATGCCGTGCAAGGAGATCAGTGGGCTCAACGGGCCGATGACTTCCACCAGGCCGGGCGGCAGGCCGATTTCTTCTTCGGCCTCACGTAGCGCGGTAAAGATCAGGTCCGGGTCTTCGGGGTCACGCCGCCCGCCCGGGAACGCCACTTCGCCGCCGTGGGTCGACAGGCCGCTGGCGCGCAGGGTCAGGATCAGCTCAGGTTCGTCGCTGCGGGTGATTGGCACCAACACGGCGGCCTCGGGGAAACGCCCGTCAGTTTCAAGCCGATGAGGGGTGTGGTTGCTTACCCGGCGAAGTAGCTCGTCCAGCATGAGTCATCTCGGTCTGTTGGCTACCTTGCATCATGCACCAAAGCTGGCAGGCACCCAACCCCAAACCCTGCGCATGTCGCGAAACGACAACTTGCAGGGCCCTGCCCGCCAAGCCAAGATAGGCCCACTCTCCAGGAACCCCAGCATGAACTTCTGCAGCCAGTGCGGCAAACCGGTTACCCAGCGCATTCCCGACGGCGACGCACGCCTGCGCTATGTGTGTGATCACTGCTCAACCATCCACTATCAGAACCCCAATATCGTCGCCGGCACCGTGCCGGTCTGGGGCGATAAAGTGCTGCTGTGCCGCCGTGCCATCGAGCCGCGCCTGGGTTACTGGACCCTGCCCGCAGGCTTTATGGAAAACGGCGAAACCGTGGAACAGGCCGCTATGCGCGAAACCTTGGAAGAAGCCTGCGCCCACGTGCGCAACCTGAGCCTCTACACCCTGATCGACGTGCCGCACATCAGCCAGGTGCATATCTTCTACCGCGCCGAACTGGTCGACCTGGACTTCGCCGCCGGCCCCGAAAGCCTTGAAGTGAAGCTGTTCGATGAAGCCGACATCCCTTGGTCAGAGCTGGCTTTCCGCACGGTCGGGCGTACCTTAGAATGCTTCTTCGCCGACCGTAAACAACAGCTGTTCCCGGTACGCAGCGAGTCGGTGCCGCCGATGACGCGGCCGGCCACATAACAATTCCAGGCAGCACCGTCTAACAAGGGAAACCGTTTTAATGCGTTGGTTGCTCGCTTTTATCTGCCTGTCGTTCGCTACCCTATCTTCGGCCTCCACGGTGGAAACCCTGGGCGGCAAACCTGTCGAGAAAGTCCTGGTGCTCAAGTCGGCCCACCAGTTGCAGTTGATCAACGACGGTAAGCCGCTGAAGACCTATCGCATCTCGCTCGGCAAAAACCCCAAGGGCACCAAGCTGTTCGAAGGCGACCGCCGCACGCCGGAAGGCTTGTATTGGATCGACTGGCGCAAAACCAGCGACCGCTTCAACCTCGCCATGCACATCTCCTACCCGAATATCAGCGACTCCGCGCGCGCGCGCCGTGAAGGCGTGAAACCGGGCAGCATGATCATGATCCACGGCACCCCCGACACCGAGGAATACCCGGAGCAGTGGTTCCACACCCTGGACTGGACCGACGGCTGTATCGGCATGCGCAACGTGGACATGCGCGAAGTCTGGAACTTGGTCAAAGACGGCACCCTGATCGAGATTCGGCCGTAAACACCTACCGTTGGTAAAATAATCTGAAAATAATTCCTGCCCTTGGCAGCGCCTGCCGGTGAATACCAGTTCACCGCGCCGGGCTGCGTAGTTCTGCGCGCGATACAGACCTCTCTAATACCACTTGATACCAGGCACCAATAAAGCGCCCTAAAACCGGGTTCCGCACCGTTTTGGCAGCATTGACATGGTATTTAAGTGGTATTAATTTCCGGCCATTACCGGGCGACAACACTCCAATAACCGCATCGGAAACTTCACAGATGAACCCCATCCAGACGCTGCGCCCCGACGACAAACAATCCACGCCGCTGTACCTGCAACTGGCCCGCAACCTTGAAGCGGCGATCCATGCCGGCCAGTGGAAATCCGAGCAGGCTTTGCCCTCGGAACGTGCCCTCAGCGAGCAACTGAGCATCTCGCGGGTGACCGCGCGTAAAGCGCTGGAAGTGTTGTTTGCCCAAGGGCTGATTCGCCGCAGCCAAGGCTCCGGCACCTTTATCACACCGCGCCTGGAACAACCGCTGTCACGCCTGTCGGGCTTCAGTGAAATGCTGCGGCTCAAGGGGTTTGTGCCCACGTCCCAATGGCTGGAGCGCGACATCACCCCGCCGACCCACGAAGAGCTGATCCGCCTGTGCCTGTCGCCTACCGACAAAGTCGCGCGCCTCAAACGTCTGCGTAAGGCCGATGACACGGTGATGGCAATTGAAATGACCGCCATGCCCGCCTCGGTGCTGCCGCACCCGCAAGCCATCGGCAATTCGCTGTACGAATACCTGGAAAGCATCGGCAAGCCTATCGTGCGTGCCCTGCAGCATATCCAGGCGATCAACGCCTCGGATGAGTTCGCCAAGCTGGTGGGCATTGCCCCCGGCACCGCCATGCTGCTGATGACGCGGGTCGGCTACACCGCCGACAACACCCCGATTGAAATCACCGACACCTACTGCCGCAACGACTACTACGACTTCGTCGCAGAGCTGCGCCGCCACGACTATTGCGCCGAACTGCGAATTTAGAGAACTGCCCATGTCCGAAGACAATATCCTCACGCCCAGCGGCTGGATTCGCGGCCGCCTGGTGCACGAACACGGCAAGGTGGTCGCCATCGACGGCACGCCGTGCGACCCGGCTGACAACGAGCTGCCCTACCTGCTGCCAGGTTTCATCGACCTGCACGTACACGGCGGTGGCGGCAAAGACATCATGGAAGGCGTGGCAGCCTTCGAGACCATCACTCGCACCCACGTGCGTTTTGGTACGACGTCACTGCTGGCTACCACCATGACCGCACCGGTGGACGAAATCACCCGCGTGCTCGGTGAGCTCGGCATTTTCTGTGAACAGCGCCCAACCGGCAGCGCTCGCGTACTCGGCGTACACCTGGAAGGCCCTTACATCAACCCAGGCAAACTCGGCGCCCAACCCAACTTCGCGCACACCGCGCTGATGGCCGAAGTGGAAGCCTACCTGCAATTGGCGCCGATCCGGGTGATCACCATCGCCCCGGAAATCGCCGGGCATGACGGCCTGATCCGCGCCCTCAGCCAACGCGGCGTGCGCATGCAGATCGGCCACACCCTAGGCAGCTATGAAGAAGGCGTCGCCGCCCTCGCCGCCGGCGCCACCAGCTTCACGCATTTGTATAACGCCATGAGCCCGCTGCATCACCGCGAGCCGGGCATCGTCGGCGCCGCCTTGGCCCACGCCAAGTACGCAGAGTTGATCCCCGACCTGCTGCACGTACACCCCGGCGCCATGCGCGTGGCCCTGCGTTCGATCCCATGCCTGTACTGCGTCACCGATTCCACCGCCGCCGCCGGCATGCCCGACGGCGAATACAAGCTGGGCAGCCACACCGTGACCAAATGCCTGGGCGGCGTGCGCCTGGCTGACGGCACCTTGGCCGGCAGCACCCTGACCATGGATCAGGCGCTGCGCAACCTGGTGAAAATCGGCCTGCCCATCAGCGAAGCCTCACAACGCCTGTCGCAATTTCCTGCGGACTACCTGGGCCTGGAAGAACGCGGGCGCCTGCAACCCGGCAGCTTTGCCGACTGCGTGCGCATGGACCGCTCCCTGCACCTCACCGACGTAATGGTCGAAGGAGAAACCATTGACTTCAAAAATGCTTGAAGAGGCCCTGGCCTCTTGTGATGCCGTCGCGGCGCAACTGCAACGCCTGGACCCGATGCTCGAAGAGATCGCCGGGCGCCTGCGCCGTCAGCCACCGCAAGTGGCGATGACCATCGCCCGTGGCAGCTCGGACCATGCCGCCAGCTACTTCGCCTACCTGGCCATGCAGCACGTGGGCATCCCGGTGGCGTCGTTGCCGATGTCGGTGGTGACCTTGTTGCAAGCACCGTTGAAGGTCAGTGGGCAGGTGGCGTTTGGTTTCTCGCAGTCGGGGCAAAGCCCGGACCTGGTCAACAGCCTGCGCCTGTTGCGCAAACGCGGTGCCCTGAGCATTTCGCTGGTCAACGCCGAAGAGTCACCGCTGGAAGCCGCCTGCGAATTCCACCTGCCACTGTGCGCCGGGCCGGAACTCAGCGTGGCCGCGACCAAAAGCTTTATCGCCACCCTCAGCGCCAGCGCGCAGTTGATCGGCCACTGGAACCAGGAAGCCGACTTGCTGCAAGCCTGCCGCGCCCTGCCCGATGAATTGCGGGCAGCGGCCAAACAGGATTGGAGCAGCGCCATCGAGGCCTTGCGCGGTTGCCAGCAATTGATGGTGATCGGCCGTGGCGCCGGTTTTGCCATCGCCCAGGAAGCCGCGCTCAAGCTCAAGGAAACCTCGGCGATCCAGGCCGAAGCCTTCAGCAGCGCCGAAGTGCGCCACGGGCCGATGGCCCTGATCGACGAGAACTACCCGCTGCTGATATTCGCCCCACGCGGTGCCGAACAGCCCGGCCTGTTGAGCCTGGCCGCCGACATGCGCCAACGTGGCGCCCGCGTGCTGCTGGCTGCGCCGGACGATATCGCCGAACGCGACCTGACCCTGAGCCGCGCCGAACACCCAAGCCTGGACCCAATCCTGGCGATCCAAAGCTTTTACGTAATGGCCGCTGGCCTGGCTCAAGCCCGGGGCATGGACCCGGACCAGCCGCGCCACCTGAGCAAAGTTACCCGCACTCACTGAGTCGCGTTTTCCTGATGAGTACCGTGCCCATGTCCAACAACAATAATGAATTGACCCTAAGCGCCCCACTCAGTGGCCCGGTGCTGACCCTGGGCAACGTTCCCGACGAAGTGTTCGCCAGCGGCGCCATGGGCGACGGTATCGCCATCGACCCGCTCAACGATTGCCTGCACGCCCCCTGCGACGGCGTGATCATCCACGTCGCCCGCACCGGGCATGCTGTAACCATTCGCGCCGAGAACGGTGCCGAGGTGCTGATGCACGTGGGCATCGACACGGTGGAGCTGAATGGCGAAGGCTTTGCGCTGCTGGTGAAGGAAGGCGCACGGGTGAGCAAGGGCCAGGCCCTGGTGCAGTTTGACCTGGACCGGATTGCGCGCCAGTGCAAAAGCCTGGTCAGCCTGATTATCCTGACCAATGGCGAGCGCTTTGAGCTGCGGCCGGTGGCAGGAAAAACCGTCAAGGTCGGTGAGCCGTTGCTGCACATCGTGGCGCGCTCGGCGGCAACGGCGCAGGCGGTTGTGGATAACTCGGTCACCGAAGTCCGCGCCAGCGTGCGCATTACTCACCGTGGCGGTTTGCATGCGCGCCCCGCCGCGCTGGTCCGCAAAACCGCCCAAGGGTTCAGCAGCCAGGCGCAGCTGCACTTCGCCGGCAAATCCGCGCCGTGCGACAGCCTGATTGGCTTGATGGGGCTGGGGATCGGTGAAGGCGACGAGGTGCGCGTCACCTGTCGCGGCAAGGATTGCGAGGCGGCGTTGCAGGCGTTGGTTGCCGCGCTGTCCGTGGCCGTCAGTAAAGAACACCACGCGCCGGTGGCCGTGGCTCCGCGCCGTGCGAATACCGAAGTCGGTGTGTTGCAAGGCGTATGTGCTGCACCGGGCCTGGTGTGTGGGCCGTTGTTCCGCCTTACCGGTATTGAACTGCCGGCAGACGCCGGCAACCACTCGGCCGACGAACAACTGCAACGGCTGGACACGGCCCTTGAGCAAGTACGCGGCGAGATCCGCAACACCTTGGACCACGCCCGCCAACGCAAAAATATCGAAGAAGAAGAGATCTTCGCCGCCCACCTCGCCCTGCTGGAAGACCCGGCCCTGCTGGAAGCGGCCACCGCCGCCATCGAACACGGCAGCGCCGCCACCCACGCCTGGCGCGATGCGATCCAGGCGCAATGCGCGGTGTTGCTGGCGTTGGGCAAACCGCTGTTCGCCGAGCGCTCCAATGACCTGCGCGACTTGCAACAGCGGGTGTTGCGCGCACTGCTCGGCGAGGCCTGGCACTTCGAGTTGCCTGCCGGGGCGATTGTCAGCGCCCATGAACTGACGCCATCCGACCTGCTGCAACTGAGCACGCAACAGGCCGCTGGCATCTGCATGGCCGAAGGCGGCGCCACCTCCCACGTGGCCATTTTGGCCCGCGGCAAAGGCTTGCCTTGTGTGGTGGCGTTGGGCGCAGACGTGCTCGATGTGCCGCAAGGCCAGCGCGTGGTACTCGACGCGGTCAATGGGCGCCTGGAACTTGCGCCCAGCGACGCGCGCCACGCCGAAGTGCACCAGATTCGTGATGCACAGAAACTGCGCCGCCAGCAACAGCAAGCCCAAGCGCAGGAACCGGCGCGCACCACCGATGGCATCAGCATCGAAGTCGCCGCCAATGTCGCCTCCAGCGCCGAGGCCCAAGTGGCGTTTGAAAACGGCGCCGATGGCGTCGGCCTGTTGCGCACCGAATTCCTCTTCGTCGACCGCCGCACCGCGCCGGACGAACAGGAACAGCGCCAGGCCTATCAAGCCGTGTTGGATGCTATGGGCGACAAGGCAGTGATCATCCGCACCATCGACGTGGGCGGCGACAAGCAGCTCGACTACCTGCCACTGCCCGTGGAGGCCAACCCGGTGTTGGGCTTGCGCGGTATTCGCATGGCCCAGGTGCGCCCCGAATTGCTCGACCAGCAGCTGCGCGCGCTGCTGCAAGTCAGCCCGCTGGAACGTTGCCGCATCTTGCTGCCGATGGTCAGCGAAGTGGATGAACTGCTGCAGATCCGCCAGCGCCTGGATGAGTTGTGTGCCGAGCTGGGGCTGACCCAGCGCCCGGAGCTGGGCGTGATGATCGAAGTACCCGCCGCCGCGCTGATGGCCGAGCAGCTTGCGCTGTATGCAGACTTCCTCTCCATCGGCACCAATGACCTCTCCCAGTACACCCTGGCCATGGACCGCGACCACGCAGGCCTCGCCGCACGGGTCGATGCCTTACACCCGGCGCTGCTGCGGTTGATCGCACAGACCTGCGCCGGTGCGGCTAAACATGGGCGTTGGGTGGGTGTTTGCGGCGCCCTCGCGTCCGACCCGTTGGCCACGCCAGTGCTGATCGGCCTGGGCGTCAGCGAGCTGTCGGTGAGCCCGCCGCAAATTGGAGAAATCAAGGACCGCGTCCGCCACCTGGACGCGGCTCAATGCCGGCAACTCAGCCTGGGCCTGCTCGACCTGAGCAGCGCGAAGGCGGTTCGCCAAGCCTGTCAACACCACTGGCCGCTGAGCTGACAACAACAAGAAAAAGGGAGACACGCCATGTACCAACATTTTATCGAAGGCTTACAACGCCTGGGCCGCGCGCTGATGCTGCCGATCGCGATCCTGCCGATCGCCGGCCTCTTGCTGCGCCTGGGCGACACCGACTTGCTCAACATCGCGGTGATGCACGACGCCGGGCAAGCGATCTTCGCCAACCTGGCGTTGATCTTCGCCATCGGTATCGCCGTGGGGTTTGCCCGCGACAATAACGGCACGGCAGGGTTGGCCGGGGCGATTGGTTACCTGGTGATGGTCTCCACGCTCAAGGTGATGGACACCAGTATCAACATGGGCATGCTCGCGGGTATCGCCAGCGGCTTGATGGCCGGTGGGCTGTACAACCGCTTCAAGGACATCAAGCTGCCGGAGTACCTCGCTTTCTTTGGCGGGCGACGGTTTGTGCCGATCGTCACCGGCTTTTCGGCGGTGGCCCTGGGTGTGATCTTCGGCCTGATCTGGCCGCCGATCCAGCACGGCATCAACAGCTTCGGCGTGCTGCTGATGGAAAGCGGCAGCTTCGGCGCCTTCGTGTTCGGCGTGTTCAACCGCCTGCTGATCGTCACCGGCCTGCACCATATCCTCAACAACATGGCGTGGTTCGTGTTCGGCACCTTCACCGACCCGGCGACCGGCGCCGTGGTGACTGGCGACCTGACCCGCTACTTCGCCGGCGACCCCAAAGGTGGCCAGTTCATGACCGGCATGTTCCCGGTGATGCTGTTCGGCTTGCCCGCCGCGTGCCTGGCGATGTACCGCAACGCCCTGCCGGAACGCCGCAAAGTCATGGGCGGGATTTTCCTGTCGATGGCGCTGACTTCGTTTTTGACCGGCGTGACGGAGCCGATTGAGTTCGCGTTCATGTTCCTTGCGCCGTTTTTGTACCTGATTCACGCGGTGCTTACCGGCCTGTCGATGGCCGTGACCAACATGCTCAACATCCACCTCGGTTTTACCTTCTCCGGTGGCTTTATCGACATGGTGCTGGGCTGGGGCAAGTCCACCAACGGTTGGCTGGTGTTCCCCGTCGGCTTGGCTTACGCGCTGATCTACTACAGCGTGTTCAACTACTGCATCCGCCGCTTCAACCTCAAGACGCCTGGGCGTGAAGACATCCAGGTGGTGCAGGCCGAGGCGATGAGTGATAACCAGCGGGCCAGTGCATATATCCGTGCGCTGGGCGGTGCGGCTAACTTGCTGAGTGTCGGCGCCTGTACCACGCGCCTGCGGTTGGACATGGTGGATCGCAACAAGGCGGTAGATGCGGAGCTTAAAGCCCTCGGCGCCATGGCCGTGGTACGGCCGGGTAATGGCGGGAGCTTGCAGGTGGTGGTCGGGCCGATGGCCGACAGCATTGCCGATGAGATCCGCCTGGCGATGCCATCGTTTGTTGCCGCTGCACCTGTGACGGTCGCGCCTGTGGATAAGCCAGTTGCAGTGAATGTGCAAGAAGCCGAGAAATGGCTGAGCGCTTTGGGTGGTCGAGGGAATGTACGGCAACTGGACGCCGTGGCGATGACCCGGCTGCGGGTGGAGTTGGGGGATGATTCGGTGTTGTCAGAAGCTGAACTCACGGCGCTGGGCTGCCAGGGTGTGAGCCAGCTGGACAGCGGTGTTTGGCACCTGTTGATTGGTGACAAGGCATCGGGGTTGGGTGAGGCGCTGGAGCGGTTGGTCAGTGGCCGTGAGGTCGGCGTCAGGGCGTAAATCATCACGGCCTGAAGTGGCCTCATCGCAGGCAAGCCCGCTCCCACATTTTGATCCGTGCCCGACTTGGCAATGCGGTCGAATGTGGGAGCGGGCTTGCCCGCGATGACGACCGTATAGCCAACAAAAAACCCGCTGACCGAACCGGCCCAGCGGGTTTCTTTTATTCACAACCGGCGGATCAACAACCCAGCCGCATCACTTCGCCGCGATGCACTCGATTTCCATCCGGGCATTCCAGGCCAGTTCGGTACCACCGAACGCGCTACGCGCCGGGTAGGGCTTTTTGAAATACTCTTTGTACACTTCGTTAAAGGCTGGCCATTCCTTGATGTCGGCCAGAAAAACCGTGCACTTGACCACATCCTTCAGCTCATAGCCGTTGGCCTTAAGCGTGGTCTTGATGTTTTCCAGGGCCTGCCGGGATTCCGGCACGATACCGCCTGACACCACTTTGTCGGAACCGTGCGCGTCGCCGATTTCCCCGGCGGTGTAAAACACATTGCCTACACGTACGCCATCGGAGAATGGCAGGTCAAAACGCCCTGAATCATAGAACTGGACGTTACCCTTGGCCTTAACCTCGGGTTTGCCGGCCCACGCACCACCGGCTCCAATCAACATTGCCGCCAGAGCACTGCCTGCGATCCACTGGTTTTTCTTCATGTAGGAACACCTTCTCGACTGGGTCTAAGCCCGAGACATCCACGCGCCCGCCGATGCGGATGCGCTGTCTCGAAGCACCTGCGCGGCACACTACCGTCGCTGGCGACTTAGCCTCTGTAGGGGGTTTCTGTTTTCCAGGCACAAAAAACCCGCTGTCCGTGAAGGCCCAGCGGGTTTCTCGTTTCACCGCCGTCGGATCAAAAATCCGCCAGCTGCCACACCTCATACGCCGGTGTCTCGTAGGGATGGCTGAGTTTCAACGCAGCTACAACCGCCACGATCAACTCATCCGCCACCACCAGCTCAACTTTCCATTCTTCCACCACTTCAACCTGGCCGACTTGCCCGATAAACGGCTGACTGCCGTCCAATGCGCGAAATTGGCCCTGGCCCAGCACTTGCCAGGCGCAGCTGTCGTAGTGGCCGATGCGCCCGCCGCCTGCTGCGAAGACGGCGGTTTTCACCGTCTCAACAAAGCTTTCGGGCACAAAGAAGCTGAGCTTGTACACCGCCTTAGTTCACCCACACGCGCGCGTTGCGGAACATGCGCATCCAGGCGCCGTCTTCGTTCCACTCTTCCGGGCGCCACGAGTTCTGCACAGCGCGGAATACACGCTCCGGGTGCGGCATCATGATGGTCACGCGGCCGTCGCGGCTGGTAAGGCCGGTGATCCCGCGCGGCGAGCCGTTCGGGTTGGCCGGGTAGCTTTCGGTGACCTTGCCGTGGTTGTCGACGAAACGCATCGACACGCAGCCGGACAGGTCGGCTTCGAGCAGGGCTTCTTCGCTTTCAAACTCGGCATGGCCTTCACCGTGGGCGATGGCGATTGGCATGCGCGAACCGGCCATGCCTTGCAGGAAGATCGAGTTGGATTCCTGCACTTGCACCATGGCGACACGGGCTTCGAACTGCTCGGAACGGTTACGCACAAAGTGCGGCCAGAACTCGCTGCCTGGGATCAGTTCGCTGAGGTTGGACATCATCTGGCAACCGTTGCACACACCCAGGGTGAAGCTGTCGTTGCGCTCGAAGAAACCTTGGAACGCATCACGGGCACGGCTGTTAAACAGGGCCGACTTGGCCCAGCCTTCACCGGCACCCAGCACGTCGCCGTAGGAGAAACCGCCGCAGGCCACCAGGCCTTTGAACTCGTTGAGGTCAACGCGACCGGCGAGGATGTCGCTCATGTGCACGTCGATCGCATTAAAGCCGGCACGGTCGAACGCAGCCGCCATTTCCACCTGGCCGTTGACGCCCTGCTCACGCAGTACCGCCACTTGTGGGCGAATGCCTTTTTTGATGTAAGGCGCGGCGATGTCCTGGTTGACGTCGAAGCTGAGCTTGGTGCTCAGGCCCGGGTTGTCTTCTTCCAGGATCACGTCGAATTCCTGCTCGGCGCAGTCGGCGTTGTCACGCAGGCGTTGGATCTGGTAGCTGGTCTCAGCCCACTGGCGCTGCAGCAAGCGGCGCTGGCCGGCAAACACCGTATCGCCATTAAAGGAGATATTGATTTCACCGTTGTTGATCGGCTGGCCGATCACCGCCACGCAGTCGTCCAGGCCAGCAGCGCTGAACTGTGCGAGTACGTCTGGGGTAGCGTCCTGGCGAACCTGGATCACGGCGCCCAACTCTTCGTTGAACAGGATGCCGTTGATTTCGCGAGCATCCTCGGCAACGCTGTCGAGCACGATGTTCAGGCCGCAGTGACCGGCAAACGCCATCTCTACAACGCTGGTCAGCAAGCCGCCATCGGAACGGTCGTGGTATGCCAGCAGGTGGCCGTCGGCATTCAGGCCCTGGATCACGGCGAAGAAGGCTTTCAGGTCTTCGGCGTCATCCACGTCCGGCGCGTGCTTGCCGAGCTTGCCGTGGGTTTGCGCGAGGATCGAGGCGCCCATGCGGTTCTGGCCACGGCCCAGGTCGATCAGGATCAGATCGGTGGTGCCCTTGTCCATGCGCAGTTGCGGGGTCAGGGTCTGGCGAATGTCAGTGACCGGTGCGAAACCGGTGACGATCAGCGACAGCGGCGAGGTAACGCTCTTGTCGGTGCCGTCTTCGTTCCAACGGGTGGCCATGGACATCGAGTCCTTGCCCACCGGAATGGTGATGCCCAGTTCCGGGCACAGCTCCATGCCGACAGCCTTGACGGTGTCGTACAGGCGCGCGTCTTCACCCGGGTGGCCGGCAGCGGACATCCAGTTAGCCGACAGTTTGATGTCGGACAGCTTGCCGATGCGCGACGCGGCGATGTTAGTGAGCGTTTCACCAATGGCCATGCGGCCCGACGCCGGAGCGTCCAGCAGGGCCAGCGGCGTGCGCTCGCCCATCGCCATAGCTTCACCGGTGTACACATCGAAGCTGGTGGCGGTGACGGCAACGTCGGCCACCGGCACTTGCCATGGGCCAACCATTTGGTCACGGGCAACCAGGCCGGTGATGGTGCGGTCGCCGATGGTGATCAGGAAGCTTTTGCTGGCAACCGCCGGGTGGTGCAGCACGCGTTCGATGCTGTCGGCCAATTCCAGTGCGCTTGGGTCGAAATCATCGCCCAGCTCGGCTTCACGTACCGCCGAACGGTGCATGCGCGGGGCTTTGCCCAGCAGCACTTCCAGTGGCATGTCGACCGGGCTGTTGCCGTAGTGGCTGTCGGTAACCGTCAGCTGCGGCTCAGCCGTGGCTTCGCCAACCACGGCAAACGGGCAACGCTCGCGTTCGCAGATGGCCTGGAAGCGCGCGAAGTCTTCAGGGCCAACGGCCAGAACGTAGCGTTCCTGGGATTCGTTACTCCAGATCTCGTGCGGGGCCATGCCCGGCTCGTCGTTTGGAATGTTGCGCAGTTCGAAACGACCACCGCGCTCGCCATCGTTGACCAGTTCCGGGAAGGCGTTGGACAAACCACCCGCGCCGACGTCGTGGATGAAGCTGATCGGGTTCTTGTCACCCAACTGCCAGCAACGGTCGATAACTTCCTGGCAACGGCGTTCCATTTCAGGGTTTTCGCGCTGTACGGAAGCGAAGTCCAGGTCAGCCGAGCTGGTGCCGGTGGCCATGGAAGAGGCTGCGCCGCCGCCCAGGCCGATCAACATCGCCGGGCCGCCGAGCACAATCAGCTTGGAGCCGACCAGAATCTCGCCTTTCTTGACGTGTTCTTCACGGATGTTGCCCATGCCGCCGGCCAACATGATCGGCTTATGGTAGCCGCGCACTTCATCGCCACGCGGGGTGGTGATGGATTGTTCAAAGGTACGGAAATAGCCGGTCAGCGCCGGGCGGCCGAACTCATTGTTGAACGCGGCGCCGCCCAGCGGGCCTTCGATCATGATGTCCAGCGCGGTAACGATGCGTTCAGGCTTGCCGTACGGCACTTCCCACGGCTGTTCAAAGCCCGGAATCTGCAGGTTGGACACGGTGAAACCGGTCAGGCCAGCCTTTGGCTTGGCGCCACGGCCGGTCGCACCTTCGTCGCGGATCTCACCGCCGGAACCGGTGGCTGCGCCCGGGAACGGGGCAATCGCGGTCGGGTGGTTGTGGGTTTCAACCTTCATCAGGATGTGCACCGGCTCCTGCACCGCGCCGTACTGGCGGGTTTCAGGGTCCGGGAAGAAACGGCCGGCGACGGAGCCGACGATCACCGAGGCGTTGTCTTTATAAGCCGACAGAACGCCTTCGCTGTGCATCACGTAGGTGTTCTTGATCATGCCAAACAGGCTTTTTTCCTGGCTCTGGCCGTCGATATCCCAACTGGCGTTGAAGATCTTGTGACGGCAGTGCTCGGAGTTGGCCTGCGCAAACATCATAAGCTCGATGTCATGCGGGTTGCGCGCAAGGCCGGTGAAGGCGTTGACCAGGTAGTCGATCTCGTCTTCAGCCAGGGCCAGGCCCAGTTCGGTGTTGGCCTTCTCGAGGGCGGCGCGGCCACCGCCAAGCACATCAATCGCGGTCAGCGGTTTGGGCTCGGCATGGCTGAACAGGCCGGCAGCCTGTTCCAGCTGGCTGACGATGATCTGGGTCATGCGGTCGTGCAGGCTGCTGGCGATCAGCTCGGCTTCGGCATCGCTGAACTGGCCGGCGACGTAGAAAGCGATACCGCGCTCCAGGCGCTGGATTTTTTCCAGGCCACAGTTGCGGGCGATATCACTGGCCTTGCTCGACCAGGGCGAGATGGTGCCGAACCGTGGCAGAACCAGGAACAAGCGGCCGTTAGGCTCTTGAACGGGAACGCTTGGGCCGTACTTCAGAAGGCGTGCCAGCACTTGCTGTTCGTCGGCGGTCAACACGCCGGTAACGTCGGCGAAGTGAGCAAATTCAGCATACAAGCCTGTAACCGCTGGAACCTTTTGGCTCAGTTGCTCAAGGAGTTTGCTGTGGCGAAAGGCAGAAAGGGCAGGAGCGCCGCGCAGGATCAACATCTTCGGGACAGCCTCGGGAAGGGGTGTGCTTTGAGGCCGTGCATTCTAGCGTAAACCGTCGCCAACGGCACCCGAAACGGCACGGCTGGCCGCTGCCGAACGTCAGTTGGCAGGGTTTGCACGGTATCGGGGCGTTTTCCAAGGGTTGGCGCGCAGTTATTTTAACCGTCATAAACCCTCGCCAACCCGAGTTTCTGCGGGCTGCAGCCCAGTTTTGAGGGTGCTAGCAGACAAGTCCCCTGCTGTCGAGATATGGCGCCGTGGGCCGTTTGCGTATACTGCGCAGATGTTCTCCCCTACTGCTTTGCGCCCGCGATGCGCCAAATGGCTTATCGCAACCGGACTCTTCCTGATGCTCAGCGCCTGTGTTGATAAACCCAGCACGCTCGAGCGAATCAAGGAGGATGGCGTATTGCGGGTGATTACCCGGAACAGCCCCGCTACTTATTTCCAGGACCGCAACGGTGAAACCGGTTTCGAATACGAACTGGTCAAGCGCTTTGCCGACGACCTGGGCGTTAAGCTGGAGATCGAGACGGCCGACAACCTCGATGACCTGTTCGGCCAATTGGGTAAACCCAACGGCCCGGTTCTGGCTGCCGCCGGCCTGGTCAGCAGCGAGCAGCGCAAGCAGCAGGTGCGTTTCTCCCATCCTTACCTGGAAGTGACCCCGCAGATCATCTACCGCAATGGCCAGTCCCGGCCTACTGCTCCGGCAGACTTGGTGGGCAAGAAGATCATGGTGCTCAAGGGCAGCATCCACGCCGAGCAATTGGCGGCGCTTAAAAAGCAGAACCCTGCGATTGAATACGAAGAATCCGACGCCGTTGAGGTGGTCGACCTACTGCGCATGGTCGACGAGGGTCAAATCGACCTGACCCTGGTGGACTCCAACGAAGTCGCGATGAACCAGGTGTACTTCCCCAACGTGCGCGTGGCCTTCGACCTCGGCAATGCCAGCAATCAGAGCTGGGCCGTGGCGGCCGGTGACGACAACAGCCTGCTCAACGAGATCAACAGCTACCTGGACAAGGTCGAGAAGAACGGCACCCTGCAGCGCCTTAAAGACCGCTATTACGGGCACGTGGATGTACTCGGTTATGTCGGCGCCTACACCTTTGCCCAGCACTTGCAGCAACGCTTACCCAAATACGAGAAGGACTTCCGGGCCTACGCCAAGAAAGAAAAAGTCGATTGGCGCCTATTAGCAGCCATCGGCTATCAGGAATCGCTGTGGCAACCGACCGTCACCTCCAAGACCGGCGTGCGCGGCCTGATGATGCTGACCCAGAACACCGCCCAGGCGATGGGCGTGTCCAACCGCCTGGATGCTAAGCAAAGCATCATGGGCGGCGCCAAATACCTGGCCAAGATCAAGGATGAGCTGGACGATAGCATCGCCGAGCCGGATCGCACCTGGTTCGCCCTCGCCGCCTACAACGTCGGCACCGGCCATCTGGAAGACGCACGCACGTTGGCGAAGAAGGATGGCCTGAACCCGAACAAGTGGCTAGACGTTAAGAAGATGTTGCCGCGCCTGTCGCAGAAGCAGTGGTACAGCAAGACCCGTTACGGCTATGCGCGCGGCGGCGAGCCGGTGCACTTTGTGGCGAACATCCGGCGTTACTACGACATCCTCACCTGGGTGACCCAGCCGCAGCTGGAAGGCAACCAGGTGGTCGAAGGCAACTTGCATGTGCCGGGTGTGGACAAGACCAAGCCGCCGGAAGATAACCCGAAGCTGTAGCGCTCTCCCAAACATCACAAAACTAATGTGGGAGCGGGCTTGCTCGCGAAAGCGGTGGGTCAGTCGATACATCTGGTGACTGACACTCCCTCTTCGCGAGCAAGCCCGCTCCCACATTTAGATCTGCTCTTGGCTTAGAGACCGGTGATCAAATGAACGACCCCACCGGTCAATACCATCACACCCGGCACACCCGCCGCCTTGAGTGCCGGTTCATCCAACCGCCCCGCATCCTGCAATTGCACACGCACCCGCGTCAGCGCCACGCGTTGTTGTGACTTGAGGTTATCCGCGCCGCCCAATGCCTTCAGTACATCGGCCGACAACAGACTCGGGATCGCCGTCACCGCCGTCTCGGCAATCAAGTCCGGGGTCAGGGCTTTCCAGAACGCCCGCTGCAATTTCTCGAACATGCTCAGTGCTCCACAACAGGTGAGGTTTCAACAGTGGCCGCGTGGTACAGGCGCAGGGCCTCGCGTACTTGGGCGGCTTCTTCCAAGCCCAGCACCTGGCGGGCGATGCTCTGGCAGTCGGCCAGGTCCAGCTCGCGCACGGTGGCCTTGATGGTCGGGATCAGCGGCACGCTGACCGACAATTCATCCACGCCGAGCCCGATCAACACCGGCACCGCCAGCGCTTCGGACGCCAGCGCACCACATACACCGACCCACTTGCCATGGGCATGCGCGGCCTTGACGGTGGTGGCAATCAGGCGCAGTACCGACGGGTGAAAGCTGTCGGCCTGGCTCGCCAAACGTGGATGGTCACGGTCCATGGCCAGGGTGTATTGGGTCAGGTCATTGGTGCCAATGGAGAAGAAATCCACATGCGGGGCAAAAACGTCGGCCATCAGCGCCGCAGACGGCACCTCGATCATGATCCCCAGCTTTGGCAGTTCCTTGAGCCCCAGCGCCAGCGCTTCCTCCTCAAGAATCTTGCGCGCCAGGTGCAGCTCCGACAACAGGCTGACCATCGGCAACATGATATGCAGCCGCGCGAAACCGGCGCTGGCGAGGATCGCGCGGAACTGTTCGCGCAGCAGCTCCGGGCGCTCCAGGCACAGCCGAATACCGCGCAAGCCGAGGAACGGGTTGGTTTCGCTTTCCATCGGTACATAGGCCAACGGCTTGTCGCCACCGACGTCCAGGGTGCGCACCACCAAATTACGCTCGGTGCCCAGGGCGCGGGCGATGGCGGTGTAAGTGCCGGCCTGCTCCTCGGGGCTGGGTGCGCGGTTGCGGTCCAGGTAGAGGAACTCCGAACGCAACAGGCCGACGCCTTCACCGCCCAAGGCCAGGGATTGCTCGACCTCCTGCAACGACGCGACGTTGGCCGTGACCTCGACGTGATGGCCGTCGCGGGTGGTGGCCGGCAAGGCGGCTTGCGCCACTTCACGCTGACGGCGCTGCATTTGCTGATAGCGGGCAGCCTGCAGTTTTTCGATTTCAGCCAGGTCCGGCACCAGGTGCAGCTCACCTTTGTCGGCGTCGAGCAGGACTTGTTTGCCATTGGCCAGCGTCAGCACGTGCACCGGCACACCGCAAATCGCCGGCAGGCCGAGCGCGCGAGCGAGGATCGCGACATGGCTGGTCGCCCCGCCGCCGACGGTGACAAACCCCAGCACCTTGCGCGTATCCAGGCTGGCGGTTTGCGACGGGGTCAGTTGCTCGGCGATCAGGATGGCCTGCTCGGGTAAATCCCATGCCCGGTCCTGGATACCGAGGATCAGTTTGAGCACGCGCTGGCCCACATCGGCCAAGTCCGCCGCACGTTCGGCGAGCAGTGCATTGCCCAGGCCCTGGAACAAGGTGGCAGTGGTCACCGTGGCCCGGTTCCAGGCAAAAGCAGCACTTTTGCCATTAGCCAACTGGGCATGGGCTTGCTCGAGCAAGGTTGGATCTTCGAGCAGTTCTTGATGGGCGCGAAAAATCTCCGCCTGGGCACTGCCGGCCGCTTTGGCTTGCAAGGCTTGCAGCGCCTCGGCGGCCGCCAACAGGCCACGCGCCAGTGCGGCACGCTCAATCGCCTCGCCACTCCCGGCTTCGGTAATGTTCAGTTCCGGCTCAGCCACTTGCACCACCTGGCCAAACGCCGAACCCGGCGACGCACACACGCCGCGCAACAAGGTGGCCGACGATACCGGCGCGACAGGTTTGACCACTTCACGCGTTGGCGCGATTGTCTCGCCACAGCCCTCGGCCAACAGCGCCACCAGCGCGTTGATTGCCGCTTCGGCATCGTCGCCGGCCGCGCTCACCTGCAAGGAATCGCCCTGCACGGTTTGCAACGCCATGATCGCCACCAAGGATTTTGCGTTGGCGCTCTGGGTTTGCTTGTGCAGGTAAATGCTCGCGCTGAACCCCTTCGCCGCCTGGGCAAACACCGCCGCAGGACGCGCGTGCAAGCCGTTGGCGTTGGGCAAGGTCAGCGGTTTGGAGAACAGTGCATCGCCCTCCTCCTCATCCACTGTTGCAGCCGCTTCGCCAGGTGACACACGCAGCAGCGGCTGGCCCACATCCACCAGAGCACCGTCCGGCGTCAGCAGCGTAAACGGCTCGCCGCTGACCACCAGCATCAAGGTCAGCAAACTGCGTGCATTGAGCGCCACGTAGTCAGCATCGAATTCAATCAGCGGCTGCCCGACCTCCACCCGCTGGCCTTCCTTCACCAGCGGCGTAAAGCCCTGGCCCGCCAGGTTTACGGTGTCCAGGCCGATATGCATCAGCACCTGGACGCCGTTGTCGTCGGTAACGCTGACCGCATGACCACTGTCCTGGATACTGCTGATCACCCCGGCCAACGGCGCGCAAAGGGTCTGCGAGGTGGGATCGATGCACAGGCCGTCGCCGATCATGCGACTGGCGAACACCGGGTCGGGCACCTGATCCAGCGCCAGCAGCACACCGGACAGCGGCGCCAGCAGTTCCAGGGGTTGAGTTGTGGTCATGACTTCACCTGCTGTTTTGTTCTGTAAAAATCATAGGGCCAACAACGGTCCAATGTGGGAGCTGGCTTGCCTGCGATAGCATCGCCTCGGTGTCACTGAAAAACCGAGTCGCTCGCATCGCAGGCAAGCCAGCTCCCACAGTGAGTCCGTGTTTATTTCCACCAGTATTCGACCTGCACACCCACGTTCGAGCCATGCCGCGCCGTGCCGTAGGCGCCGGTGTCGGACAACGCCGAGCCCGCCGCCAGTTCATTTGCCGCACGCTTGGCCGCTTCGTTCCAGGTTGCATAGGTGTAGTACAAACGCACTTCCGGCCGTGCCCAGAAATCTGGGCCTTTAGGCGACCAGGTCGGGGCAAAGGTAAATTTGCTCAGCTTGCGCGTACCGCCGGCAGCGTCGACCTGATCATGCCCAAGTTCGGTGACCAGCTTGAACTGTTCGCTGATGGCATACGCCGGGCGCACACCGATGGACATCCAGGTCTGGTCCTGGCTGCCTGGGCGAATGTCTTTCTGGTACACCGCCTCGACCTGCCCGCCGAAACGCGGGGTGATCTGCCAGTCGAAAAACTCCACGGCGCGGTAGCTTTTGCTGCTGTTATCCAGGGCCGTATTACCGGTGTAGCCCAAGCCGGTGCCGGGGCCTTCGCCGTACTGCAAGGCGAATTTGTTTTTACCGCCAAGGAAAGCTTTTTGCACATGCTGCGCCGTGATCGCCCAGCCACTGTTGGCATCACGCCCGCCGGCTTTTTCAATGTAGCTCAAGCCCAACTCGAGCTCACCGCCGGGGTTGGTCTTGAAGCCCGCGACGTTGAAGTCGTGGCGGGTGGCGTATTCCTTCTGGTACAGGTTGTCTTTGCGCGACAGGGCGTAGCTGTATTTGAGGTCGCCGATTTTTACGTCCTCGACACCGCCGCCGGTGGCGCTCTGGTTCCAGTAGTAGAAGTCGGAGATATGGATGTCGTTACGTTTGTAGTAACGCCGCCCGGCCCACACCGAGCCGCCATTGAGGCTGGGCAGGTTGGACCACTGCGCATACATCTGCGGCATGCGCGCCGCGCCGTTGTCTTCGCCCTGGAATTTCAGGGCACGGTCGTACTTGTTGTACAGCGATGCCATGGCATCGACGCTGAGCACCGAGCCGTCGTCGAGGGTCAGCAGGTCCTGGCGCAATTCAAGTTCGGCGTATTGCTCGCATTCGTTGCCCAAGCGGTATTTGGATTGCGCCCCCGGCAGTTGGAAGCATTGCTGCTTGCCGCTGCCCGTTGAAGTGCCCGCGCCGCTGCGCAAGTAACCAGCAAACTCGAGGGCCTGAGCGGCAAAAGGTGCGCTAAGACATGATGCAATGAGGCCCAGCTTTATTGTTGTTTTCATGAAGCACTCCGGTATTTTTATTATGATTTTTTCGAGCGCCCCCGCACGCTCATACGGGGGTTACAGCGGGCCTCAATCCTTGAGGTGCAGCACAAACGATTCGTAAGGTCGCAACACCACCGTGCGCGTACGCACCGGGCAGTCGGGGTAGTTGCTGATCAGCAGGCGTTGCTCGCTCGTCGCGTCGATGACGCCTTGGGGCAGTTGGATTTCGCAGGGCTTGGCATAAAAGTTATTCAGCACCAGCAAGCGCTCGCCCTGCCCTTCGCGCACGTACGCCCAAACCTGGAGATGGTCTTGTAGCAACTGGCGATAAACGCCTTCCTGGATCAGCGGCTCAAGGCGACGCAGCGCGATCAGCGCGCGGTAGTGATGCAACACCGAGTCCGGGTCATCCAGTTGGCTCTCGACGTTGATCTGCTGCGCATTCGCCGGGATGCCGATCCACGGTTCACCCGTGCTGAAACCGGCGTTGGCGTTGCTGCTCCATTGCATCGGCGTGCGGCCGTTGTCGCGGGACTTCTGCATGATCGCCGCCATGCTCGACGCCTCGGATTCACCCGCATCACGCTTGAGACGGAAGATGTTCAGGGTCTCGACATCGCGGTACTGTTCGATTCTGTCGAAGCCCGGATTGGTCATGCCCAGCTCTTCGCCCTGGTACACATACGGCGTGCCTTGGAGGAAGTGCAGCGCGGTGGCAAGCATCTTGGCCGAGACCACACGGTGCTCGCCGTCGTCACCAAAACGCGAAACCACCCGCGGCTGGTCGTGGTTACACCAGAACAGCGCGTTCCAGCCGCCACCGGCCTGCATGCCCAGTTGCCAGTCGGAAAAAATTTGCTTGAGTTGCAGGAAATCGAAGTCGGCCTTCACCCACTTTTGCAGGTTCGGGTAATCCACTTTCAGGTGATGAAAGTTGAAGGTCATCGACAGCTCTTTCGACGCCGGATTGGAGTAGCGAATGCAGTGTTCCAGGCTGGTGGACGACATCTCGCCGACGTTGATCAGGTCGTGCCCCTCGAAGACTTCGCGGTGCATTTCCTGCAGGTATTCGTGCACGTTCGGGCCGTCGGTGTAGAAGCGGCGGCCGTCGGTGTTGTCTTCGGGGAAATCGGCGGGTTTGGAAATCAGGTTGATCACGTCCAAGCGGAAACCACCCACGCCTTTGTCGCGCCAGAAGCGCATCAGCTTGAACACTTCGGCGCGCACCTTGGGGTTGTCCCAATTCAGGTCGGCCTGGGTGTGGTCGAACAGGTGCAGGAAGTACTGGCCGGTTTGCGCCTCGTATTCCCAGGCCGAACCGCCGAACTTGGATTCCCAGTTGTTCGGCTGGTCGCGCCAGATGTAGAAGTCGCGGTACGGGTTGTCGAGGCTGCTGCGCGCTTGCTGGAACCACTCGTGCTCAATGGAAGTGTGGTTGACCACAATATCGAGCATCAGCTTGATGCCGCGCTTGGCCGCCTCGCTGATCAGCAGGTCGCAGTCGGCCATGGTGCCGTAGCTGGGGTCGATGGCGTAGTAGTCGCTGATGTCATAGCCGTTGTCGCGTTGCGGCGAGCGCAGGAACGGGGTGATCCACAGGCAATCCACGCCCAGCCACTTGAGGTAATCGAGCTTGTCCACGATGCCCAGCAGGTCACCGGTGGCGTTACCCGCGTGGCTATGGAAGCTTTTAGGGTAGATCTGGTAGATCACCGAGTGTTGCCAGTTTTGCATGGAGACTCCTTCAGCTTGGAATGCGATCAAATGTGGGAGCGGGCTTGCTCGCGAAAGCGGTCGGTCAGGCGACGCGATACCCCGGCCGCACAATTTTCATGCTTAACGCACAGGTCAGAACAAACGGCACCACAATCGCGATGACCATCCCGATGACAAAAACCGGGATGTACTGCGGAAGGATTGAGATAAACGCCGGCAAGCCACCCACGCCGATGGCCGAGGCGGTCACCTTGTTCAGCGACAGGAAAATGCTGCCCAGTGCCGACCCCAACAGGGCGGCGTAGAACGGAAATTTGAAGCGCAGGTTCACGCCAAACATCGCCGGCTCAGTGATGCCGAAGTAGGCAGAAATCGCCGAGGTCGAGGCCATGCTTTTGTCCCGCGCATTGCGGGTCATGTAGAACACGCCAAGTGCGGCGCTGCCCTGGGCCAAGTTGGACATGACGATCATCGGCCAGATAAAGGTGCCGCCCTGGGTAGAGATGAGCTGCAGGTCCACAGCGAGGAACATATGGTGCATGCCGGTGATCACCAGCGGCGCGTACAGCAGGCCGAAAATCGCACCGCCGACCATGGGTGCCAGGTCAAACAAGGTGACCACGCCTTCGGTAATCAGGATGCCCAGGTGACGAGTGACCGGGCCGATGATCGCCAGTGCCAGCACGCCGGTCACGACGATGGTGGTGATCGGCACCACCAGCAGTTGAATCGCGTTAGGCACGCGGGCCCGCAGCCATTTTTCGATGACGCTCATCACATACGCCGCCATCAGGATCGGCAGGATCTGCCCCTGATAACCGACTTTTTCAATCTTGAACCAGCCGAAAATATCGAAGTACGGCAGGCTCTGGCCGTCGAGGCCGGCCACCGCCTTGCCGTAGTTCCAGGCATTGAGCAGGTCGGGGTGTACCAGCATCAGGCCGAGCACGATGCCGAGGATTTCACTGCCGCCAAACCGCTTGGCCGCCGACCAGCCCACCAGCGCCGGCAGGAACACGAACGAGGTGTTGGCCATCAGGTTGATCAGGCTCCACAGGCCATCCAGGTTCGGGTACGCCTCCAGCAGCGTCTTGCCCTCGATGAACATGCCCTGGGCGCCCATCAGGTTGTTAATGCCCATCAGCAGGCCGGCGATGATCAGCGCAGGCAGAATCGGCATGAACACATCGGAAAATACGCGCACCAGACGCTGCATGGCGTTGGTCTTGTCGGCGCCCTTCTTCTTCACGTCAGCGATGGTGGCGGCGGCAAGGCCGGTCTGTTCGCGCAGGGCGGCGTAGACCTTTTCCACCTCGCCAGGGCCGATCACTACCTGGAACAGGCCGCCAGTGAAGAACGAGCCCTTGACCAGGTCGACCTGGTTCAACGCGCTGCTGTTGACCAGACTCGGGTCCTTGAGCGCCAGTCGCAGGCGGGTCACGCAGTGGGCTGCTTGCTCAAGGTTGTCGCGGCCCCCGAGGTTCTCGAGAATCTGGTGGGCAATAATCGAATAGTCGTGGCTCATGCTTGGTTTCCACTTTAATTTTTTTATTTGGGGGCAGTCATTGGCAGCACGCCGAGGCCAAAAGTACTCGTCTGTACGAGTTAAATCAACAACTCGTCTGTACGAGTAACAAATTGTTTATATTTCTGAATTTTGAGTCAGATATTTCCCTTTCTTCCATGCGGGTCCAATGGACAAACTTCACCTCTGCCACTAAGGTTCCTGCCTTGAACTGCGCAGTCCACCTTCATCAAGTCGGGCATAGAGCCAAACCATGAGCAAATACAACCAGATCTATACGGATCTGCTTGCCAGCATCACCACCGAACGCCTGCAACGCGGCACGCGCCTTCCCTCCGAAACCGAACTGATGGATGCCTACCAAGCCAGCCGTGGCACCGTGCGTCGTGCGATCGAGCAGTTGCAGGAACGTGGGTTTGCGCAAAAAATCCACGGCAAGGGCACCTTTGTGTTGTCGCCCAACCCCATCGAGTTCCAGTTGGGCGGCATCGTTAGCTTCCACGAAACCCATGCCGACCTGGGCGATGACGTACGCACTGAAGTCGTCGATTTCAGCCAATTCCCGCTTGAAGGCTCGCTGCTGCAACACATCGAAGCCGAACCCGGCACCCTGATCACCCGCATCAAACGGGTACGGCGCATCGGCGGCAAACGGGTGATCCTCGACATCAACCACTTCGTCGCCGAGCTGATCCCAGGCCTTGACCACGACATCGCCGAGCAGTCGATCTACGCGTTTATCGAGCAAACGCTGCAGCTGCACATCAGCTTCGCCCAACGTACCATCGAAGCCCTGCCGCGCAGCAAAGACGACCAGGCACACCTGGACCTCGATGGCCAAAGCCATGTGATCGTGGTGAGCAACCAGACGTTTTTGCAGGATGGGCGGCAGTTCGAGTACACCGAATCACGGCATACGTTGGATAAGTTTTACTTTTCGGACATCGCGCGGCGCTGAGGCGAAAAAGGGCAAACACCGTGAATATCCCCAGCAAGTGGCGCGAACAGTTCCCGCAGGCGCTGATTGAGCAACAAGCCATCGGCGAATCGCGGGCGGACGTGTTTCGGCTGCGCCAGGACGGTGGAGCAGACCTGTTCCTGAAGGCTGAGCCTGTGGGCGAATTCGGCGAACTTGCGCACGAAATCGAACGCCTTCGGTGGCTCCAGCAGGTTAATTTGCCTGCGCCCGTCGTGCTCGATGCGCTCACAGAAAACCATCACCACTGGCTGCTGATGACCGCCGTCCCAGGGCAGGATCTGGCCAGCGCGAACACGCTGTCAGCCGCCCAAATTGTCGACATTTTGGCGACAGCTCTGGGTACCTTGCACCAGATACCTATTGCGCAATGCCCCTTCGATCACACCCTTGACCAGCGCATCGCGCTCGCTCGGCAGCACCTCAGTGCCGGGCTGGTCGATGCGGCGGATTTCGACGACGAACGCCTCGGACGCAGCGCCGAAGATGTGCTCGCCGAACTCTTGTCGACTCAGCCAAACACCCATGATCTGGTGGTGGCCCACGGTGACGCCTGCCTGCCAAATTTCATGGTGCAAGGCGGCCGTTTCAGCGGCTTTATCGACTGCGGGCGCCTGGGCGTCAGCGACCGTTATCAAGACTTGGCGCTGGCGGCGCGCAGCATCGAACGTAACCTTGGACCGGAATGGGTGAAGCCATTTTTCGAGCGTTATGGTGTTGAGCCTGATGAGCAGCGCATGAGGTTTTACTGCTTGCTGGATGAGTTTTTCTGAAATGCGTGGAGCCCAAAATGCAAAGCCCCAGCACATGGCCGGGGGTTGTTATGGCTTCATGGTCTCGCTGCGCGGTCATGCTGGACAGCGATAAAACAATGCTCAACGGCCATGACGATGATGGAGCCGCTCGCAAGCCTTTCTGGAAAGATTCACCCCACGGTATCTCATACTTATCCGAGTCAAAATATGAAGAATAACGCCATGTGCACGAGAAGCCTGTTGCTGAGTTTTTGCGCTGTATTACTGGTTGGCTGCACGGGAAGGGGCTTTCAACCGCCGCCTCCGGAATTTACCAATTGGAAGAAGGCCGGGGTGTCTGAAAAGGGCGTCAAGAACGCTATGACCGCATGCGGCTATACCAACCTCACAGGGACGGGGGACAGAACGCCGATCGACCAGGTACTCACGCAGTTTTATTGCATGAAAGACTCCGGCTTCAAGCGCACAGATAACATTGACCTGTGCAAGGAAGGCCGCATCGGAGAATCACCGGTGTGCGAAGGCCGCCGGTAATCCATTAGGGATTGAGCCATCTGGCACCGCAGGGATGTCGGCGGTAGCAGCGCTGGGCAGTTGCGCCTTCTCGACCGCCAGCATCGGCGAGCCAGGGGAGCCCCAAAAAGCCAAAAGCCCGCAATTACGCGGGCTCCAGGGCATTTCTTGCTAGATAGTGCCGGGCAATGCCGGACGTCCCATCATTCCCACTCAATCGTCGCCGGCGGCTTGCTCGACACGTCATAAGTAACGCGCGAAATACCTTCGATCTCATTGATGATACGGCCGCTGACAGTTTCCAGCAGCTCATACGGCAGGTGCGCCCAACGCGCGGTCATGAAGTCGATGGTTTCCACCGCACGCAGGGCCACAACCCAGGCGTAACGACGGCCATCGCCTACAACGCCAACCGATTTCACCGGCTGGAACACCACGAACGCCTGGCTGACTTTGTGGTACCAGTCGGCCTTGCGCAGTTCTTCGATGAAGATGTGGTCGGCACGACGCAGCAGGTCGGCGTATTCCTTCTTCACTTCACCCAGGATACGCACGCCCAGGCCCGGGCCTGGGAATGGGTGGCGGTAGACCATGTCGTACGGCAGGCCGAGTTCCAGGCCCAGACGGCGGACTTCGTCCTTGAACAGTTCACGCAGCGGTTCTACCAGCTTGAGGTTCATTTCCTCAGGCAGGCCACCCACGTTGTGGTGGGACTTGATCACGTGGGCCTTGCCGCTCTTGGCGCCGGCCGACTCGATCACGTCGGGGTAGATGGTGCCCTGGGCGAGGTACTTGATGTTGTCCAGGTGTTTGGCCTGGGCATCAAATACGTCGATGAAGGTGCGGCCGATGATCTTGCGCTTCTTCTCTGGGTCGGACTCGCCGGCCAGGTTGTTCAAGAACTGATCTTCAGCGTTGGCGCGGATCACCTTGACGCCCATGTTCTCGGCGAACATGGCCATCACTTGCTCGCCTTCGTGCAGGCGCAGCAGGCCGTTGTCGACGAAGACGCAGGTCAGTTGGTCGCCGATGGCTTTGTGCAGCAGCGCGGCAACCACGGAGGAGTCAACGCCGCCGGACAGGCCGAGCAGCACGTTGTCGGTGCCGACTTGGGCACGCACATTGGCGATGGCGTCTTCAGCGATTTTCGACGGGGTCCACAGCGCTTCGCACTGGCAGATGTCGAGGATGAAGCGCGACAGGATGCGCCCGCCTTGCTTGGTGTGGGTCACTTCCGGGTGGAACTGCACGCCGTAGTAGCCGCGCTCGTCGTTGAACATGCCGGCGATCGGGCAGCTCGGGGTGCTGGCCAGGATGTGGAAGTCTTCCGGCATCTTGGTGACCTTGTCACCGTGGCTCATCCACACGTCGAGGCCGAACAGGCCGTCGGCGTCGATGTGGTCTTCGATGCCGTCCAGCAGGCGGCTCTTGCCGACTACGTCGACACGGGCGTAACCGAATTCACGCAGTTCGGAACCTTCAACCTTGCCGCCCAGTTGCTCGGCCATGGTCTGCATGCCGTAGCAGATACCGAAGACGGGCACGCCCAGGTCAAATACGGCTTGCGGGCAGCGCGGGCTGTTGGCTTCGTGCACGGACTCAGGGCCACCGGCGAGGATGACGCCTTTAGGTGCGAATTCGCGGATCGCTTCGTCATCCATGTCGAACGGATGCAGTTCGCAGTACACGCCGATTTCACGCACGCGGCGGGCGATCAGCTGGGTGTACTGGGAACCGAAGTCGAGGATCAGGATGCGGTGGGCGTGAATGTCGAGGGCCATGAAGTCAGTCTCGTCTAATGAATCAGAAACAACTCGGGGCTGAATAAAACAGCCCCGGTTACTTAACGTTTTGCTGGAAGCCTCAACCTACGCGGTAGTTTGGCGCTTCCTTGGTGATCTGCACGTCGTGGACATGGGACTCAGCCATGCCAGCGCCGGTGATCCGCACGAACTCTGGCTTGGTGCGCATTTCTTCGATGTCGGCGCTGCCGGTGTAACCCATCGAGGAACGCAGGCCGCCCATCAGTTGATGGATGATCGCGCTCAGGGTGCCTTTGTACGGCACACGGCCTTCGATGCCTTCCGGTACGAGCTTCTCGGCGCCTGCCGAGGAGTCCTGGAAGTAACGATCGGAGGAGCCTTGCGCCTGGGACATGGCGCCCAGCGAACCCATGCCACGGTAAGCCTTGTACGAACGGCCCTGGAACAGTTCGATCTCGCCCGGCGCTTCTTCAGTACCGGCGAACATCGAGCCCATCATCACGCAGGAAGCACCGGCTACGATGGCCTTGGACAGGTCACCGGAGAAACGGATGCCGCCGTCGGCGATCAACGGTACGCCCGTGCCTTCAAGGGCAGCGGCGACGTTGGCGATGGCGCTGATTTGCGGCACGCCCACACCGGCGACGATGCGCGTGGTGCAGATCGAGCCAGGGCCGATACCGACCTTGACCGCATCGGCGCCGGCTTCGGCCAGGGCCTTGGCGGCTGCGCCGGTGGCAATGTTGCCGCCGATCACCTGGACGTCAGGGAAGTTCTGTTTGACCCAGCGAACGCGCTCGATCACGCCTTTGGAGTGACCGTGGGCGGTGTCGACCACCACCACGTCAACACCGGCAGCAACCAGGGCCGCAACGCGGTCACCGGTGTCTTTACCGGTACCCACAGCGGCGCCAACGCGCAGACGACCTTGGTCATCCTTGCTGGCCAGCGGGTAGGCTTTGGCTTTTTCGATGTCGTTGACGGTCATCATGCCTTTGAGGGCGAATTTGTCGTCGACGATCAGCACGCGTTCGATGCGGTGCTTGTGCAGCAACTCACGAGCGTCGTCCTTGTCAGCACCTTCGCGGACAGTGACGAGGCGCTCTTTAGGCGTCATCACTTCGCGGACGGTGACTTCAAGACGGTTCTCGAAACGCACGTCACGGGAAGTGACGATGCCGACCAAGTCGCCATCGTGCAGTACCGGAACGCCGGAGATATTGTGCAGGCTGGTCAGTTCGAACAGGTCGCGCACGGTGGCGTCGGCTTCGATGGTGATTGGATCTTTCACCACACCGGCTTCGTAACGCTTGACCTTGCGCACTTCGGCAGCTTGCTGCTCGATGGTCATGTTCTTGTGGATGATGCCGATGCCGCCTTCCTGAGCCATGGCAATTGCCAAACGGGCTTCGGTGACGGTGTCCATGGCAGCAGAAACCAGGGGAATATTCAGCTCGATGCCACGGGTTAGGCGGGTCTTGAGACTGACTTCGTTAGGAAGCACCTCGGAATAACCGGGCACTAGGAGAATGTCGTCGAATGTCAGAGCTTCTTGGCTGATACGCAGCATCGCGGGGGCTCCCGAGCGGGAAAATGGAAGCGCGCCATTATATACATGCACCCTGTCAGGCTCAATGTAAAACTCTGACAAACTTGGTAATACTGATAGAAGGGTAATCTGATCGTCCCCACGCGCAGCAAAGGAACGCCTCCTTGGACGCTCCGCGTCCGGGGTCAGCGTAAGGTTAGAACCCTGCGCAATGGTGACGCACAGCGTCACGGGATGCATTCCCACGCAGGAGCGCGGGAACGATCAGAATCAGTACGAGCGCGACGATCGGGTTAGAGCTCGACTTTGACCCAACTCATCTTCTGGTCCAGCCAGTCGGCGAATTCATCGATAAAGCTCTGCTTGAAGCCCGCCTCCGCCCAGTTGTTGAAGATGAACCCCAGGTTGGAAAACCCGCATTCCTGCAGAAATAGAAACCCGTTGATGTCATCTTCATGCCCACACAGCGGGCAGGTGAAGTTGTCGGTGTGGCCGGGCATCCAGTCTTCCAGGCTTTCGAACAGCGCCTCGCCGACCTCTTTAAGGCATTCCGGGCAGCCGGCTTCTTCGAGAAAGCCTTTGGCCGGCGTGTAGATGCAGCGCTTGTAGATGATCTCCAGGCCATTGATCGGCTCGTTGAACGGCAGCGCTTCGGGGTGCAGCACCACCGCGCGGGCGCCATCGGCCAGGGCGTAGGCCATGCGGTTGCCGGTGCGCCCGCACGTGGTCAGCTCTTCCTTGATGATGTTCTTGCGCACCAGCCAACGCACGATCGCCCGGGCGCGGGGTTCGTGGACGGGCAAGGTGGAGATTTTCGGGACAAGGATGCTTTGGGAGTTCATGAGGCCTGGGAGTCCTGCGGTGTGGCTTCTGGCCTCATCGCGGGCAAGCCCGGCTCCCACATTGGAATGCGATCAACTGTGGGAGCCGAGCTTGCCCGCGATGAGGCCCTAGAGCTCGGCAGCTTAATCCCTGACACCCACAGGTCAAGTACTCAAGTAACGGGCGATCAACGCAATACCGCTGGCCAACACCAACCACGTCACCAACCGCACAAAGGCTTCACGCGTCATGCGCATCGTCAGCCTGCGCCCGCACCACAGCCCCAAGGCCATCGCCGGTAACAGGCACAGCGCCAACATCAACAGCGGCAAATCAGCGTACACCCCGGCAATCAGGAACAAGCTCAAGCGCACCACCGTGCTGCAACTGATCAACGCGCTTTGCGTGGCCCGCGCCGCGTCCTTGGGCAAACGACTGTTCAGGTAGATCGCATATAAAAAGCCGCCACTGCCAAACAACGCACCAAACAACCCGCCCACGGTGCCCATGGGAATCGACCAGCCGGCCGCCAGCTGCGTCGGCCGGGCTTTCACCGCCAGGCTGTAAATCGCATAGGCGCTGATAAACAGCCCCATCAATAGCAGCAACAGGTCCGAATGCAGGTTGAGCAAGAAGATCACACCGAGTGTGCAACCGATTGCCATGCACGGCAGCAATCGCAGCAGCTCCGGCGTGTTCACGTCCCGCCGTGATTGCAGCAGGTTGCCAAAGGCCGCGACGAAATCCAGCAGCACCAGCAGCGGGATGATTTTCGACAACGGCATAAACACAATCAGGATCGGCCCGGCGACCAGCGCCGTACCAAAGCCTGCGATACCGAACACGATATAGGCGACGACAATGCCGACGCCGATCACCAGCCAATCAACGCCGCCAAACGACCACTGGCTCATCAGCTCAACCGGGTTCATGGGCACCTCCTTGAAAGAGTTGGCCCCCACTTTAGCCATCGTCGAGTGTTGCGACTAATATCTTCAAAGCCCTCCACCTATCTCGAAAAGGCATGACGCGTGATCTCCACTCGCCAACTGCGCTACTTCGTCGAAATCGCCGACAGTGGCAGCTTCAGCGCCGCCGCCGAACGTCTGTTTGTGGCGCAATCGGCCTTGAGCCGACAGATCAAAGAGCTGGAAACCCAGCTGCAAACCCCGCTGTTCGAACGCACCGCGCGCCAACCACGGCTGACGGCGGCTGGTGAAGCCTTCTACCCACGGGCGCGCAACCTGTTGGGCGAGTTGCTCAAGGCCAGCGAAATGGCCACACAGGTGGGCAACGGTCAGTTGGGCACGCTGCGCCTGAGCCATTCGAGCACCGTGCCGATGAGCGGCCCCTTGCTGCAAGGCATCAGCAACTGGCTGGAGCGCTGCCCTGGCGTGTCGATGGACATCGTCCAACTTTCCTCCGAAGCGCAGTTGGAGGAAATCGCCGACGGGCGCCTCGAAGTCGGGCTGTTGCGCCTGCCGGTGTTGCGCCAGCGCGAAGGCGTGCGAGTGGTGCCTTTATACAGCGAACAACTGTTGCTGGCGGTGCCGCCTGATCACGCGCTGGCGCGCAGCACTACGCCGGTGGCATTGGCGCAACTCAAGGACGAAGCGTTTATCTCGATCCCCCATCCCCAACGCGGCGGCCTGAGTTATCTGTCAGCCGAGTTGTGCATGCGCGCAGGGTTTTTCCCTAAGGCGGCACGGGTGATGTCGCGCAAAACCACGCAGTTGCAACTGATCCAGGCCGGCTTCGGTATTGCCTTGTTACCAAAATCCATGCAGGACATCGCCCCCGCCAACCTGCACTTTTTACCCCTGGCCGACCCGGACAGCCTCAGCACCGTGGCCCTGGCCTGCGCGCAGACGCCGAGCGCGCTGGTCGAGCAATTCTGCCAAACCTTGCACGAATGCCTATAAACTGCCGCCCATGATTAAAGATCCTTTTGCCCGTCTGGGCCTGGACCGCGAAGTCCTGACTGTCAGCCAGCTCAACGGCCGCGCGCGGGTGTTGCTGGAAGACGTGTTCACCAATATCTGGGTCGAAGGCGAGATCTCCAACCTCGCCCGCCCGGCCTCCGGCCACGTGTATTTCACCCTCAAGGACAGCGGCGCCCAGGTACGTTGCGCGTTGTTTCGCAACAATGCCGCCAGGGTGCGCCAGGCGTTGAAAGATGGCCTGGCGGTGAAGGTGCGCGGCAAGGTCTCGCTGTTCGAGGGCCGGGGCGACTACCAGTTGATCCTCGACACCGTGGAGCCTGCCGGTGATGGTGCGCTGCGCCTGGCCTTCGATGCCTTGAAGGAAAAGCTCAGCGCTGAAGGCCTGTTCAGTGCCGAACGCAAGGTGCCGCTGCCGGCGCACCCGCAGAAGATCGGCATTATCAGTTCGCCTACCGGCGCGGTGATCCGCGACATCATCAGCGTGTTCCGCCGCCGTGCGCCGCAGGTGCAATTGACGTTGATCCCCACCGCCGTGCAAGGCCGCGAAGCGATCCCGCAGATTGTGCGCGCACTGAAACTGGCCGACGCGCGCGGCTTCGACGCGTTGATCCTGGCCCGTGGCGGCGGCTCGTTAGAAGACCTGTGGTGCTTCAACGAAGAAGCCGTGGCCCGCGCGGTGGATGCTTGCGTTACGCCCATCGTCAGCGCCGTCGGCCATGAGACCGATGTGTCGATCACGGACTTTGTCGCAGACGTGCGCGCACCGACGCCCTCGGCCGCCGCGGAATTGCTCGCGCCGGACGCCAGCAATCTGGTGCGCCAGGTCGAAAGCCTGCATCGCCGCTTAGTCCTGTTGATGCGCAATCGGTTGAGCCACGACCGTCTGCGCCTGGAAGGCATGGCCCGCCGCCTGCGCCACCCTGGCGAACGGCTGCGCCAGCAGGCCCAGCGCCTGGATGACCTGGACATGCGCATGCGCCGCGCCTTCGAGCGCAGTCTCAATACCCGCCGCGAACGCCTGATTCGCCTGGAAACCCGCCTCGCCGGCCAACACCCGGGCCGCCAACTGGCCCTGCTGCGCCAACGCCTGGACAGCCTCGCCGAACGCCTGCCGCGTGCCATGCGCGAAGGTCTCAAGGCGCGGCGCCTGCAACTGCAAAGCCAGGTGCAGACGCTGCAAGTGGTCAGCCCACTGGCGACCCTCGGCCGTGGCTACAGCATTTTGCTGGACGACCGCGGCCAGGCGATTCGCAATGCCGCGCAAACCCACACCGGCCAGCGCCTGACCGCGCGCCTCGGTGAAGGCCAATTGCAGGTGCGGGTGGAAGACAACCACCTGACACCCGTCACCCTTTCGTTATTGGATTGATTGATGCCTCGTCTATTTAGCCTGCTGATGCTGTTGTGCCTCACCGTCAATGCCCACGCCGACAGCTACATCACTCGGCTGCTGAACAAGCCGGTGCCCGGTGGCGTTGCAGTGGTCGACCTGGGTGCTTCGGCAACGGCGCCGAAAGCGACCTACCAGAACCGACCGGTATTGGTGGTCAAGGAACAGAACAACTGGCTGGCGATCGTCGGGATTCCGCTTGCGGTTAAACCCGGCACCCAACGCATCGCCAGTGGCGGGCAAAACCTGCCGTTTGTGGTGGGCTTCAAGAAGTACCCCGAGCAGCACATCACGTTGAAGAACAAAAGCCAGGTGAACCCAGACCCGGCGCAGCTCAAACGCATCGAGGGCGAGTTGGCCGTGCAGCTCAAGGCTTACCGCAGTTTCAGCCCGAACACGCCAAGCAACTTGCTGCTGGATAAACCCGTCAATGGGCCGCTGTCGAGCAAGTTTGGTGTGCGCCGGTTCTTTAACGGCGAGGAGCGCAACCCGCATTCTGGCCTGGACTTCGCTGTCGGCGCCGGCACGCCGATCAAAACCCCGGCGGGAGGTAAAGTGATCCTGACCAGCAACTACTTCTTCAACGGCAACACCGTGTTCGTCGACCACGGCCAAGGCTTTATCAGCATGTTCTGCCACATGTCGAAGATCGACGTGAAGGTGGGCGATCAACTGGCACGCGGTGCGGTGGTGGGCAAGGTCGGCTCGACAGGCCGTGCGACCGGGCCGCACATGCACTGGAACATCAGCCTCAACGATGCACGAGTGGACCCAGCGATTTTTATCGGCGCCTTCCAGCCCTGAGATGATCGGTGGGGCCGCAAGCTTCATCGCGGGCAAGCCCGCTCCCACAGTTGAATGCATTCCAATGTGGGAGCGGGCTTGCCCGCGATAGCGTGAGCCTGTCACCGCAATTGCGCGCCTCGTTTAGCCTGCGCAAATAAAAATGTCATTAGCCACTAATACAGCTACAAAATCTCGCCCACTCACTCAAAGCAAGAACTTCTCTCAATTTTTAGCGACTGCTTGCCATCTTTCACCCCTGCGGTTAGGGTTGAGCTTATGAAAACCTCTCACACCCTCATTCAGCTCCGCCAGCACCGCAGCCTGTGCCTCGTCAGCGCACGACTGCCAGGCTGAATCGATCTGCCTCGTCCCACGCTTCATCCCCAAAAATAGTTACACGGCAGGCCGCCTTTTCTCGGCCCCTACAACAAAGGATTTCCCGATGAGCATGCTCAAAGACCCGTCTTCGAAGTACCGCGCGTTCCCGACCATCGATATCCCGGACCGCACCTGGCCGTCGAAAACCATCACCGAAGCGCCGATCTGGTGCAGCTCCGACCTGCGTGATGGCAACCAGTCGCTGATCGAGCCGATGGACGCCGCGAAAAAACTGCGTTTCTGGAAGACCCTGGTTGCGGTGGGCGTGAAGGAAATCGAAGCCTCGTTCCCGGCCGCTTCGCAAACCGACTTCGACTTCGTGCGTACCTTGATCGAAGACAATCACATCCCCGAGGACACCACCATCCAGGTGCTGACCCAGGGCCGTGAAGACTTGATCGCCCGTACCTTCGAATCCCTGCGCGGCGCCAAGAAAGCCATCGTGCATTTGTACAACGCCACCTCGCCGTCGTTCCGCCGCATTGTGTTCAACCAGGACAAGGACGGCATCAAGGCCATCGCCGTCAACGCGGCCAAGCTGTTCGTCAAATACGCCGCCCAGCAGCCGGAAACCCAGTGGACCTTCGAATATTCCCCGGAGACCTTCAGCGCCACTGAGCTGGAGTTCGCCAAGGAAGTGTGTGACGCGGTGATCGAGGTGTGGAACCCAACACCTGAGCACAAGATGATCCTCAACTTGCCAGCCACCGTTGAATGCGCCACACCGAACATCTATGCCGACCAGATCGAGTGGTTCGGTCGCCATATCAACCGCCGTGACAGCGTTATCATCAGCCTGCACACCCACAACGACCGTGGCACTGGCGTGGCCGCCACCGAGCTGGGCCTGATGGCCGGCGCCGACCGTGTCGAAGGCTGCCTGTTCGGCAACGGCGAGCGCACCGGTAACGTCGACCTGGTCACTGTGGCACTGAACATGTACACCCAGGGCCTCGATCCGCAGCTGGACTTTTCCGACATCGACGGCGTGCGCAAAGTCGTCGAGGAGTGCAACCAGATCCAGGTGCACCCACGTCACCCGTACGTCGGCGACTTGGTGCACACCGCGTTCTCCGGTTCCCACCAGGACGCGATCCGCAAAGGTTTCACCCAGCAGAAAGCCGACGCACTGTGGGAAGTACCGTATTTGCCGATCGACCCGGCCGACATTGGCCGCAGCTACGAGGCGGTGATTCGTGTGAATAGCCAGTCGGGCAAAGGCGGCATCGCCTACCTGCTGGAGCAGGAATACGACATCAGCTTGCCGCGTCGCATGCAGATCGAGTTCAGCCAAGTGGTGCAGGCTGAAACCGACCGCGTGGGTCTTGAGATGACCGCACCGCAGATCTACGCTTTGCTGCAGCGTGAATACCTGCAAGCCAACACCCCGTATGCGCTGGTCAGCCATCGCCTGCAGGAAGAGAACGGCAACAGCTTTGTCGAGGTGGAAGTCTCGGGCAAGGGCCAGGGCGAAACCAACCTGCACTGGAAAGGCAAAGGCAACGGCGCCCTGGAAGCGCTGGTGGCTGGCCTGCCGATTGGCGTGGAGATCATGGACTACAACGAACATGCCATCGGTGCAGGCACCAACGCCAAGGCGGCGGCCTACATTGAACTGCGTGTGAACGGCGAGCGCCCAGTGCATGGCGTGGGCATTGATGAAAACATCACCACAGCGAGCTTCAAGGCGCTGTTCAGTGCGCTGAACCGTTCGTTGAGTCAGCAGGAAGCGAAAGCGGCGTAAGCCGGTACGCTGAAATGCAAAAGGCCCCTGGGTGAGAACTCAGGGGCCTTTTTTGTTGGGTTGCAGATTTGTTTGGTTTGTAAGGGCCTCATCGCGGCATCTACACAACCGCCAGTGGACACAAAATCTGAAGCAACCGAGCTTTTGTGGCGGGCGGGCTTGCCCGCGATAGCGGTGTATCAGACAAACTGAAACCTATCGGCATCCAGGTTCGCCGGAAACTTGGTGCGATACGCCGCCAGCTCGGCCGCTTCCAGGCATACCTGAAACACCCCATCCGCCTCCCCCGCACTCAACAAGGTCTCACCCTGGAAATCCAGCACTTGGCTGTCTCCGGTGTAGGCAAAGCCTTTGCCATCGGTACCCACCCGGTTCACCGCCGCCACGTAGCACAGATTTTCGATGGCTCGTGCTGGCAATAACCGATTCCAGTGCTGGCGCCGTGCACCCGGCCAGTTGGCGGTGTACAGCAGCAAGTCCGTGTCCTGCGCATCACGGCTCCACACCGGGAAGCGCAGGTCGTAGCAAATCAACGGCCGAATACGCCAGCCCTTCAACTCGAACTGCACCTGACGCTCGCCCGGCGTGTAGTGGTCGTGCTCGCCGGCCATACGGAACAGGTGGCGCTTGTCGTAATGCAGCACCTCGCCATCCGGCCGCGCCCAGAGCAGGCGGTTGCGGTGGCTGCCGTCGGCGGCTTGGATGATCACGCTGCCGGTGATCACCGCGTTGTATTTGGCCGCCTGGGCCAGGAGCCACTCATGGGTGGGGCCATTTTCGCGCTCGGCGAGCGTGGCCGACTCCATCGAGAAGCCGGTGGTGAACATTTCCGGCAATACGATCAGGTCGGCGCCTTGGGCTTGTTCCAGCAGCAACTCGAAATGCTCGAAGTTGGCCTGACGGTCATGCCACACCAGGCTGGTCTGGACCAGGGCGATATTCAGGTCGGGTAATGCACTCAGATCACGCATAGTTTCTCAGCTGCTTGTTGCAGCGTTTCCTCGCGTTTGGCAAAGCACAGGCGCACCAGGCGCTGGCCTTGGGGTGGGTGCTGGTAGAACACCGAGACCGGAATCGTCGCCACGCCGTGCTCGCGGGTCATCCACAGTGACATGGCGACGTCATCCAGGTCCGGGCGAATCTGTGAGTAATCCACCAGTTGAAAGTAAGTACCGGTCACCCGGGTAAAGCTGAAACGCGACGGCGCCAGCAGGTCGCAGAACAGGTCGCGCTTGGCCTGGTAGAAGGCCGGCAGTTCTTCGACGTGTTCCGGGTGTTCGGCCATGAAGTCCGCCAAAGCGTACTGCAAAGGGGTCACGCCGCAGAAGTTGACATATTGATGCACCTTGCGCAGTTCAGCGGTCAGAGCGGCGGGCGCGACCACGTAGCCGGTTTTCCAGCCGGTGACGTGATAGGTCTTGCCGAAGGAGCTGACCACGAACGCACGCTGATACAGCTCTTCGTGGGCCAGCACGCTGACATGGGGTACGCCATCGAACACCAAGTGTTCGTAGACTTCATCGCTGACCAGATAGATATCGCGGTCGCGGATCAGTTCGGCCAACTGGTCCAGTTCGGCGCGACTGATCAGTGCGCCGGTCGGGTTGTGCGGGGTGTTGAGGATGATCATGCGCGTGCGCGGTGACAACGCGGCCTTGATCCTTTCGAAGTCCAAGGCGAAGCCTTGCAGGCTCAGTTGTACATGCACGCAGCGGCCACCGGCCAGTTCGACCGAGGGCTCATAGCTGTCGTAGCTGGGGTCGAACACGATGACTTCATCGCCGTTGCGAATCACCGCTTGAATCGCGCAGAAAATCGCGGCGGTGGCGCCGGGAGTGATGGTCACTTCGCTGTCGGGGTTGACTGTCGCGCCATAGCTACGGGCGATCTTGGCGGCCACTTGCTGACGCAGGGCCGGCAGGCCGGTCATCGGTGAATACTGGTTATGCCCGCTGGCGACGTGCTTACCGACCGCATCGAGTAATGCTTTAGGGCCATTGAAATCGGGAAAACCTTGGGACAGGTTGAGTGCGCCGGTCTCGGCAGCGAGTTGCGACATGGTGGTGAAAATGGTCGTGCCGACATTCGGCAGCTTGCTGGTGATCATCGGAGGCCCCTGCAGGTGAGCCTCAAGTTTTAAGCTGCCGGCTGCGTGGGGTCAAGGCACAAACCATCGCGCACAAAAAAGGGCTCCAAAGGAGCCCTCTCTTGCAGCGTGCAGCTTACGACCTGAAGCGGCGTTTATTTCTTGTCGCGGCGCTTCTTGTCGGCCTTCTTGTGGTGAGTCATCAAACGACGCTTCTTGTTCACCTGACGGTCAGTCAAGGTGTTCTTGTTGCCTTCGTATGGGTTCTCGCCACCTTTGAACTCGATACGGATCGGCGTACCGACCAGTTTCAAGACACGGCGGTAGGTGTTTTCCAGGTAACGCACATAGGATTTCGGCACCTTCTCGATCTGGTTACCGTGAATCACGATAATCGGCGGATTGGCACCACCCAAGTGGGCGTAACGCAGTTTGATGCGGCGGTTGTTAACCATCGGCGGCGCGTGCTCGCCAACTGCGTCTTCCAGGATCTGGGTCAGACGGTTGGTCGGCCAGCGGGTAACTGCGGACTTGAACGAGTTTTGTACGGAGGCGTAGAGGTTACCCACGCCGGTGCCGTGCAGGGCCGAGATAAAGTGAATATCGGCGAACTCAACAAAGAACAGGCGGCGCTGCAGCTCGATCTTGACGAAATCGCGCTCGCTCGGCGTCATGCCGTCCCACTTGTTGATCGCGATGACCAAGGCGCGACCGGCTTCCAGGGCAAAGCCCAGCAAGTTGAGGTCGTGGTCTACCACGCCTTCGCGGGCGTCCATCACGAAGATCACCACGTTGGCGTCTTTGATCGCTTGCAGGGTTTTGACCACCGAGAACTTTTCAACTTCCTCGTGGATCTTGCCGCGCTTGCGCACACCGGCGGTGTCGATCAGCGTGTACTTCTCGTCGTTACGCTCGAACGGGATGTAGATGCTGTCGCGGGTGGTGCCGGGTTCGTCATACACGATTACCCGGTCTTCGCCGAGCATGCGGTTAACCAGCGTCGACTTGCCGACGTTAGGGCGGCCGATGATCGCGATCTTGATACCGTCTTTTTCGCTCGGGCCAGGAATGCGCTTGGCTTCCTCACCTTCGGCGACGATCTCCTCGCTGCCCTCTTCTTCCTCGGCGTCATCCTTAGGGAAGTCGCGCAGGGCGATTTCCAGCATCTGGGTGATGCCGCGACCGTGAGCACCGGCGACCGGAATCGCGTCGCCCAGGCCCATCGGGCTGAATTCGGCACGGGCGGCCTCAGGATCGATGTTGTCGATCTTGTTGGCGACCAGATAGGAACGCTTGTTGCGCTTGCGCAGGTGCTCGCCAATCATTTGGTCGGCAGCGGTGTAGCCCGCGCGGGCGTCCACCAGGAACAACACGACATCGGCTTCTTCGATAGCGAGCAGCGACTGCTCGGCCATCTTTTCGTCCATGCCATGCTCGTCACCGGAGATACCACCGGTGTCGACAATAATGTAGGAGCGCCCTTGCCACTTTGCCTCACCGTATTGGCGATCACGGGTCAGACCGGACAAGTCGCCGACGATGGCGTCGCGAGTCCTGGTCAGGCGGTTGAACAAGGTGGACTTGCCGACGTTAGGTCGGCCCACCAGGGCGATTACGGGAACCATGCGGCTCTCCACTTCGTTATTTCAGAAAATACAAAAGCCGCTGCAAGGCAGCGGCTGGTGCTCGGGGCAGCATATTCAAATGCCGCATGCCCCGCCGAAGCGGGGCCGCCTGGGTGTTACCCCAAGCATAGTTCTTACTTGATGGTCAGGGCTTGCAGCTTGCCGCTGTTGCCAAACACATAAAGCATGTTACCCACAACCAGCGGACGGGCACGCAGGCCGTCGCTGTCGATACGCTCGCGGCCGACAAAACGACCGTCCACCTGGCTCAGCAGATGCAGGTAACCTTCGAAGTCACCTACCGCTACGTAGCTGGAGAACACTTCCGGTGCCGACAGTTGACGGCGGGCCAGGGAGTCGTTGCTCCACAGTGCGGTGGTAGAACGCTCGTCCACACTTTCAACGGTGCCGGACGCCAGGCTTACGTAGACGCTGCCAAACCCTTGGGCGACACCAGCATAGCTGGAAGCATCACGCTGCCAGTTGATGCGGCCGCTTTGCAGGTCCAGCGCCGCAACGCGGCCCTGGTAAGTGGCCACGTAAATGGTTTCGCCCGACAGCAGCAAGCCGCCGTCGATGTCCACAACGCGGTCCAGCTCGGAACGACCTTGAGGGATGGCCACACGGGTTTCCCAGGCCGGCACGCCGTTCTGAGTATCCAGGGCGACCACTTTACCGGTCGACAGGCCTGCGACGGCCAGGTTGTTGGTCACAATCGGACCACTGGTACCGCGCAGGGTCAACACCGCAGGGGTGCTGTCATACAGCCAGCGCTGGTTGCCGGTGGAGGCATCCAAGCCAATCACACGGTCATCCTGGGTCTGCACCACGACGATATCGCCGTTGGTGGCAGGCGCCGAGAGCACTTCACTGGTCACGCGAGCGCGCCATTTCTCTTCGCCCGTCGCCGAGTCCAGAGCAACCACGTCGCCTTTAAGCGTACCGATCAGCACCATGCCGTAGCCGACACCCACGCCACCGGAAACCGGCAGCTCGAGGTCTTTCTTCCACTTCACGTCGCCATTCATGCGATCCATGGCAATGATCACGCCCGTGGAGTCAGTGGCCACGATGTTGTCGCCGTCGATTGCCGGCTGCAACAGGTTGTACAGGTCGCCCTGGCCATCACCGACGGAGCGGCTCCACTGCTTCTGCAGGACCACTTCTTCCTTGAAGCTGGTCAGCTCGGCAGGAGGCAGTTCTTTTTTACTGTTGCTGCTGCAACCCGCGGCCAGAATGGCCAGAGCCAGCAATGCTGCATGTTTCCAACGGATCACGTCACGCATCCCCTTTGGCCAAGTCGTCCAGCTTGATTTGTAAGCCACCGACCGCCGCTTCATCAGACAGCGCCGCCTTGGCTTTTTGGTACGCAGCATGGGCTTCGTCGGTACGACCCAATTGGACCAACAGGTCGCCCTTGAGCTCTTCACGAGTGGCCACAAATGCCTTGTCAGCATCGCCGTCGAGCAATTTGAGTGCTTCGTCAGCCTTGTTCTGTGCCGCCAATACCTGCGCCAGGCGCTGACGCGCGATTTCACCCAGGGTCGGGTTGGTCGGCTTGTCGGCGATGGCCTTCAGCTCGGTGGCTGCGTCATCCAGCTTGCCGGTGTCGACCGCAACTTTTGCGACGAACAGGCTGCCGTACTGGGCGTAGGTGCTACCGCCGAATTCGGCTTTCAGCTTGCCGGCCAAGTCTGCCACTTGGCCAGGATCAGGCTTGCCGTCCGGCGTCAGCGTGGTTTCCAGCAATTGTTGATAGAGGATCGAGGCGCCTTGGGACTGGTTGGCCTGATACTTTGTCCAGGCTTGCCAGCCGAACACCACCACTAAAGCCAGCAGGCCGCCGGTAACCAGGGGCTTGCCGTTACGCTGCCACCAGTCCTTGAACTCGGCCAGCTGCTCATCATCAGTACTCGACACCCCAATACTCCTTAATCGCTAAATTCGGCTGTTCGACAGCTTCAACCCTGCACGACGCAGGTGGCCAAGTGCGCGGCGAGCGCATCAAAGGCAATGTTCTGTTGCTCGCCCTGGCCACGCAGGGGTTTGAAACCTATCACTTGCTGGGCCAGTTCGTCATCGCCGAGGATTAGTGCATACAACGCACCGCTCTTGTCGGCCTTCTTGAATTGGCTCTTGAAGCTGCCGGCGCCGGCATTGATCTGCAGGCGCAGGTTCGGCAGTTGGTCGCGCACTTTTTCGCTCAAGGCCAGGGCTGCCAGTTCGGCGGCCTCGCCAAAGGCGCACAGGTACACGTCCACCTGACGGGAGATTTCTTCCGGGACCTGCTCCAGGGTTTCCAGCAGCAGGATCAGCCGCTCGATGCCCATGGCAAAACCCACGCCCGTGGTCGGCTTGCCGCCCATTTGCTCGACCAGGCCGTCGTAACGACCACCGGCGCACACGGTGCCCTGGGCGCCGAGTTTGTCGGTGACCCATTCGAATACGGTTTTGCTGTAGTAATCGAGGCCACGTACCAGTTTCGGGTTGATCACGTACGGAATACCGGCCGCATCCAGGCGAGCCTTGAGGCCCTCGAAGTGGATGCGCGATTCGTCGTCCAGGTAATCGGCCATTTTCGGCGCGTCGACCAGTACGGCTTGGGTGTCGGCGTTCTTGGTATCCAGCACGCGCAACGGGTTGGTTTTCAGACGGCGCTGGCTGTCTTCGTCCAACTTGTCGAGGTGGGCGGACAGGTACTCGACCAGGGCGACCCGGTAGCGGCCACGGGATTCACTGGTGCCCAGGCTGTTAAGTTCAAGCTTGACCGCGTCGCGGATGCCCAGCAGGCCCCACAGGCGCCAGGTCAGCACGATCAGCTCGGCGTCGATGTCCGGGCCGTCGAGGTTGAACACTTCCAGGCCGATCTGGTGGAACTGGCGATAACGGCCTTTCTGCGGGCGCTCGTGGCGGAACATCGGGCCGATGTACCACAGCTTCTGCGGCTGGCCACCACCGGTGAGGCCATGCTCGAGCACGGCGCGCACGCACGCGGCAGTACCTTCCGGACGCAGAGTCAGGGAGTCGCCGTTGCGGTCTTCAAAGGTGTACATCTCTTTTTCGACGATGTCGGTCACTTCACCGATGGAGCGCTTGAACAGCTCGGTGAACTCGACGATCGGCATGCGGATCTGCTTGTAACCGTAGTTATCCAGCAGGCGCGCGACCGTGCTCTCGAAGTAGCGCCACAGTGGCGTCTGCTCCGGCAGGATGTCGTTCATGCCACGAATGGCTTGCAGAGACTTGCTCACATCTAATCCTTAAATTCGTTCTTAGCCGCGCGCGATCAGCGCTGCGTCAGCCGCGACCTTCTCGGCCGCTTTCTGGCGGATCAGTCTTTCGAGCTCATCCACCAGATTGTCATTCGTCAACTTCTGCGACGGCTTGCCGTCGATGTAAATCAGGTTCGGCGTACCGCCTGTCAGGCCGATGTGCGCCTCTTTGGCTTCACCCGGGCCGTTGACCACGCAACCGATCACCGCAACATCCAGCGGCACCAGCAGGTCCTCGAGGCGCCCTTCCAGTTCGTTCATGGTTTTCACCACGTCGAAGTTCTGCCGCGAGCAGCTCGGGCAGGCAATGAAGTTGATGCCACGGGAACGCAAATGCAGGGATTTGAGAATGTCGTAACCGACCTTCACTTCCTCTACCGGGTCTGCCGCCAGGGAGATGCGGATAGTATCGCCAATCCCTTCGGCGAGCAGCATACCGAGACCCACCGCAGATTTCACTGTGCCTGAGCGCAAACCGCCCGCTTCAGTGATACCCAGGTGCAGCGGCTGCACGATTTCCTTGGCCAGCAGGCGGTAAGCTTCTACGGCCATAAACACGTCGGAAGCCTTTACGCTGACCTTGAAGTCCTGAAAATTCAGACGCTCAAGGTGTTCAACGTGGCGCAGCGCCGATTCAACCAGCGCGGCTGGGGTCGGTTCGCCGTATTTCTTTTGCAGGTCTTTTTCCAGGGAACCGGCGTTGACGCCGATACGGATCGGAATCCCGCGATCACGGGCAGCATCCACCACCGCGCGCACACGGTCTTCGCGACCGATGTTGCCCGGGTTGATGCGCAGGCAATCGACGCCCAGCTCGGCAACGCGCAAAGCGATCTTATAGTCGAAGTGAATGTCGGCAACCAGCGGCACCTTGACCAGTTGTTTGATGCGACCAAAGGCTTCGGCAGCGTCCATGTCCGGCACGGAAATCCGCACGATGTCTACGCCGGCGGCTTCCAGACGGTTGATCTGGGCCACGGTGGCGGCAACATCATTGGTGTCGCTGTTGGTCATGCTCTGTACCGCGATGGGGGCATCGCCACCCACCGGCACCGAGCCGACCCAGATCTTGCGCGATACGCGACGTTTGATTGGAGATTCGCCGTGCATGACTATTGTCCCAACTTGAGGCGAGCAGTCTCGCCACTGGTGAACGGCGCTACGTCCACAGGCTGGCCGTTGTAGACCACTTGCGCGCCACGGGCAAAGCCCAGACGCAGCGTCAAAGGAGGCTTGCCGCCCTGGTCAAGCGTATCTCCCTTACGCTTCAAACCGCTAAACAGCACTTTGCCGTTGCCATCGGTGACTTGCGTCCAGCAGTCAGCGACGAAGGTAATCTGGATATGCCCGTCACCGGCGATCAACGCAGGCGCGGTAGCCGGCGCAACTGCCGGCGCAACTGCCGGCGCTGCCGGTGCAGCTGGCGTGGTGGCCACAGGAGCCGGTGCCGCGACAGCGGGTGTGTGGGCCTGGGCAGCCGGGGTTGCCGGCACAGTGGGAGCCGTCACGGCGGCGGCAGGCGCAGTGCCAGCTTCCGGCACTGGCTGCTCGGCGGTGGCCGGCGCTTGCGGCGCGGCCTGCCCTTCGGCAACGGCCTGGTCTTCTGGCTCGTCCAGCGGATGAATTTGGGTGGTGCCGTCAGCGCTTTCGACTTCGACGTGCTCCATGGCGTTGCTGGTCAGGTCCTTGCTGCGCTGGGAGGCCTGGTCTTGCCACCAGACGAAACCGCCGCCGATCACGGCAATCAGCAGCAACAGGCTGACAATTCGCAAAATTGTGTGGGAAACCCGCACCGGCTCTTCAATGCGACCCAGGCCATGCACATTGCTGCCCTGGGAATCGGTGCCGGTGAACTGGTCGAATTCCTGTACCAGCACGGTCTGGTCAATGCCCAGCAACTTGGCATAAGCGCGGATATAGCCGCGGGAGAAGGTATGCCCAGGCAGCTTGTCGAACGCGCCGGCTTCAAGGTTGCCCAGAGACGTCGTGGTCAAATTGAGCTTGAGGGCCACTTCTGCCAGCGACCAACCATTGCTTTCGCGGGCCTGACGCAAGGTCTCGCCTGGGTTTACGCGATTAGCTGCTACAACTTCCGGGTGCGACGCTTTCATCATTGCTCCGACAGGTATTGCTGATATTCCGGCGTACCGGGATAGAGTCGTTCGAGTTGCTGGCCAAAACGTGCGGCCGTGTCGCGTTCTTCATGAACCGTCGCTAGGCGCACACCGAGCAATAGACTACGTGCATTTTGCCCGCTGAGCAGGCTAAAACGCTCGTAATAGTCACGTGCCGGCACATAATGCCTGTCTTCGTAAGACATCTCAGCCATTTCGAGCAACGCACGTGGCTGGCGACTGTTCAGGTGCAGGGCTTTTTCCAGTTGCTGACGCGCGCTATCGCGCTGACCGAGGCGCACCGAGGTGACCCCAAGGTTCTCGAACACCCGCGACCGCTCCGGGTAGAGGGCATCGGAGGAAGCTTGCTGGAAATAACGGGAAGCCTGGTCATAACGTTTCTGCGCGAACAGGAAGCTGCCGTAATTGTTCAGCAGCCGAGGGTCAGCAGGACGCGCGGCCAAGGCCTTTTGGAAATACTGATCGGCCAGCTCAGGCTCGGCCTGCGCCTGGAACACCAAGGCCAATGCGGCATTCGCGTCGGCATCGTCGCCGTCCAGCTCAAGGGCCTTTTTCAACGGCACCTTGGCCTGCTCGCTCATACCTTGGCGCAGGTAACCCAGGCCCAGTTGCACATAGGCCACTCGCGCCTCATCACGGCCTTTATCGGTTTGCAAAAGGCTGTCATAGCCCGATGAAACACAACCGGCCACGAGGCCGGTAAAAAGTAAAAGCAGCGCAAGGCGCAAGGGCATAGAGATCCTCTCTCAGATTCGATTCACAGCAATTTGCGGCAAATCTTCGGCGGCGTTAAGTTCGCGCACGGCGATATAACGTTCGCTGCGACGGGTGCGATCCAGCACCTGCCCTACCAATTGGCCACACGCGGCGTCGATGTCCTCACCACGGGTGGTGCGTACGGTGACGTTGTAGCCCGCCTGGTGCAGTTGATCCTGGAAACGGCGGATGGCGTTGTTGCTCGGCCGCTCGTAGCCAGAATGTGGAAACGGGTTAAACGGAATCAGGTTGATCTTGCACGGGGTGTTCTTGAGCAGCTCGATCATCTCGACCGCGTGCTCAACCTTGTCGTTGATGTCCTTGAGCATGGTGTACTCAATGGTCAACACACGCTTCTCGCCCAAGGTCGCCATGTAACGCTGGCAGGATTCGAGCAGCATCTTAAGCGGATACTTCTTGTTGATCGGCACCAATTGGTTACGCAATGCGTCATTGGGTGCGTGCAGCGACAACGCCAGGGAGACGTCGATGTGCTTGGCCAGCTCATCGATCATCGGCACCACGCCTGAGGTCGACAGGGTCACACGGCGCTTGGAAATGCCGTAGCCCAGGTCGTCCATCATCAAATGCATGGCCGCAATCACGTTGTCGAAGTTCAGCAGCGGCTCACCCATGCCCATCATCACCACGTTGGTGATGGCACGGTCGACGGTTGCCGGGACGCTGCCAAAGGATTTGTTGGCAATCCACACCTGGCCGATGACTTCGGCGGCGGTGAGGTTGCTATTGAAGCCTTGCTTGCCGGTGGAGCAGAAACTGCAGTCCAGGGCACAGCCTGCCTGGGACGAAACGCACAAAGTGCCGCGCTTGCCCTGGGGAATGTACACGGTCTCGACGCAGCTGCCGGACGCCACGCGCACCACCCACTTACGGGTGCCGTCGCTGGAGATGTCCTCGCTGACCACTTCGGGGCCACGGACCTCAGCAATGACCTTGAGCTTGTCGCGCAGGGCCTTGCTGACGTTCGTCATGGCATCGAAATCGTCGACGCCAAAGTGGTGAATCCACTTCATTACCTGACCGGCACGGAAACGCTTCTCCCCGATTGAGTCGAAGAATTTCTCCATTTCCGGCTGAGTCAGACCCAGCAGGTTGGTTTTTACAGTCGATGTAGTCATGGATTCACCCTCACTCTTTAAGCCGATGCTTAGCGAGCGGTTACTTCAGTAGCAGCGAAAAAGTACGAGATTTCGCGAGCAGCAGCGGCTTCGGAGTCCGAACCGTGAACAGCGTTGGCGTCGATGGATTCAGCGAAGTCAGCACGAATGGTGCCGGCAGCTGCTTCTTTAGGGTTGGTAGCGCCCATCAGCTCACGGTTCAGAGCGATAGCGTTTTCGCCTTCCAGAACCTGAACAACAACAGGACCGGAGATCATGAAGGAGACCAGGTCGCCGAAGAAGCCACGAGCGCTGTGCTCAGCGTAGAAGCCTTCAGCTTCAGCTTTGGACAGTTGCTTGAGTTTCGAAGCTACAACCTTCAGGCCGGCTTTTTCGAAACGAGTGGTGATCTCGCCGATGACGTTTTTTGCAACAGCGTCAGGCTTGATGATGGAGAAAGTACGTTGAACAGCCATGGTGTAACTCCAGAAACGGTAATTTACGAAAAATTAAACCCGCGAATTATACGCGGGTTATTGGGTATTGCCTAACTGCGTAAGGGAGGCGTCAGTCCTGCTCTTCTTTCCAGGCAGTCTGGATAGCTTCCAGGACCTTTTCACCGCCACGATCCCGCTCATCTTCAAACCCTGGCAACGCCATGACCATGTCACGCAAAGCTACAAAGTTCAGGGAGTAAGGATCCAGATCCGGGTTGCCGTCGGCCAACAGGATAGCGATCTCTTGCACATCAACCCATTTAAGAATCATGACACTTCCTTGAATCAATGCGGCGCTTCGGCCGCATGGTTGAGCGAGTACTTCGGAATTTCGACCGTGATGTCTTCAGTCCCAACCTTTGCCTGACAGCTTAGGCGAGAAGTCGGCTCCAGGCCCCACGCGCGGTCGAGAAAATCCTCTTCCAGCTCATCGGCTTCTTCCAGAGAGTTGAAACCCTCGCGAATTACGCAGTGGCAGGTGGTGCAGGCGCAGACACCGCCGCAGGCACTCTCGATCTCGATGTGGTTGTCATGGGCAACTTCGAGGATGGACTTGCCGGTCTCAGCCTCCACGACCATACCGTCCGGGCAATGCTCGGCGTGTGGCAGAAAAATGACCTGCGGCATTAATTATTCCTCGATTTCATTCAGATTGCGTCCCGCCAGGGCGGCTTTTACCGACTGGTCCATACGACGGGCGGCAAAAGCATCGGTCACTTGCGACAGACGCTTGGTCTGTTGCTCGATGGCATAACCATCAGTGCTTTTCATCAGTTCGGCCAGTTCCTGCATCTGCAGGTCGATGACCATGCGCTCCTCGGCATCCAACAGGCGCTCGCCGTCAGCATCAAGGGCACCCTGCACGGCTTCGAGCAGGCGCTGGGCGTCGACTTGCTGCTCGCGCAGTACGCGGGCGACCTTGTCGTCACCGGCATACTGGAACGAATCCTTGAGCATCTTGGCGATTTCGCCGTCGGTCAGGCCGTAGGACGGCTTAACCTGGATGCTGGCTTCAACGCCCGAGGCCAGTTCACGCGCAGCCACGCTGAGCAGGCCATCGGCGTCGACCTGGTAGGTCACGCGAATCTTCGCCGCGCCCGCAACCATCGCCGGAATGCCGCGCAATTCAAAACGCGCCAGGGAGCGGCAGTCGCTGATCAGCTCGCGCTCGCCTTGCAGCACATGAATCATCATGGCCGTCTGGCCATCTTTATACGTGGTGAAATCCTGGGCGCGGGCGACGGGGATGGTGGTGTTACGCGGAATCACCTTCTCCATCAAGCCACCCATGGTTTCCAGCCCCAAGGACAGCGGGATCACGTCGAGCAGCAGCAATTCGCCACCATCGCGCTTGTTGCCGGCCAAGGTATCAGCTTGGATCGCGGCACCAATGGCGACGACTTGATCCGGGTCGATTTCAGTCAGCGGCTGGCGACCAAAGGCTTCGGCAACGGCTTCGCGAACCCGTGGGAGGCGGGTCGAACCGCCGACCATGACCACGGCGGCGACGTCTTCGAGCTCAACACCGGAATCACGTACGGCACGGCGGCAGGCTTTAAGGCTACGGGCGACCATCGGCTCGATCAGCGCGTCGAACGCTTCGCGGGTCAGTTGAGCCGACCAGGAACCGTGGGAAACGTCTACAGAACGGGCGTCAGTCAGCGCTTCTTTGGCCGCACAGGCGGTTTGCAGCAGATTACGCTGCTCGCCCGGGTCCAGGTCGGCCGACAAGCCGGCGCTGGTGATGATCCAGCCGGCAATCGCGTGATCGAAGTCATCGCCGCCCAGGGCAGTGTCGCCACCGGTGGCCAGTACTTCGAACACACCGCCGGTCAGGCGCAGGATCGAAATATCAAAGGTGCCGCCGCCCAGGTCGTAGATAGCAACCAAGCCTTCGGCGTGCTGATCCAGGCCATAGGCCACAGCGGCCGCAGTCGGCTCGTTGAGCAAGCGCAGCACGTTGAGACCGGCGAGTTTCGCCGCGTCTTTAGTGGCTTGGCGCTGAGCGTCGTCGAAATACGCCGGAACCGTGATCACCGCGCCGACCAGTTCGCCGCCCAAGGTGGTTTCCGCGCGCTGGCGCAGTACCTTGAGGATATCGGCCGACACTTCCACCGGGCTTTTTGGGCCCTGGACAGTGTCGATGAACGGCATATGCGATTCGCCGCCGACAAAGCGGTACGGCAGCTGCTCGCCTAATTGCTTGACGTCGGACAGACCACGACCCATCAAGCGCTTGACCGACAGCACGGTGTTCAGAGGGTCGGAGGACGCCGCCAGCTTGGCTGACTCACCGACCTCGATGTGGTCAGCGTGATAGCGCACGGCGGACGGCAGGATAACCTGGCCATCGGCGTCGGGCAGCGGCTCGGACAGGCCGCTGCGCAAGGCGGCGACCAGGGAATTGGTGGTGCCCAGGTCAATCCCGACCGCCAGGCGACGCTGGTGCGGTTGAGGGCTTTGGCCGGGTTCGGCGATCTGCAGTAGGGCCATGGTAATCAGGTCTTATCTGTCTATCAGGCGTGCACGGGCAGCACTGGGTTAATCGTCGAGGCGCTCTTCTAGCTGGCGCACTTCGTAGGTGAGCTTGTCGAGGAACTGCATGCGCCGCATCAGGCGTTCGGCCTGTTCACGTTGCGCTGCATCATCCCAACAGGCTGCGAAGCTTTCGTTGAGCTCATCCTGGGCCACTTTCAGACGGCGCTTGAAGACTGCGACACCGGCCACATCGGCTTCGTCCTGTAAGTCTTCGAGTTCTTCGCGCCACTGCATCTGCTGCATCAGGAAGTCCGGGTCGTGCACCGTGACTTCAATCGGCAACTCACCACCGTTCATCGCGAGCAGGTAACGCGCGCGTTTCGGGGGGCTTTTAAGCGTCTGATAGGCTTCATTGAGGCTGGCCGATTGCTCCAGCGCCAAGCGTTGCTCACGCTCGGAAGCGTCAGCGAAGCGGTCCGGATGCACACCACGCGCCAATTCTCGGTAGCGCGTGGCAAGCTGCTCGAGGTCCAGCCGAAAGCTCGGCTGCAGCTCGAATAAAGCGAAATGACAAGGAGTACCCACAAATAGCCTCAGATGTTGAAGCTTTCGCCGCAGCCACATTCACCGCGTACGTTGGGGTTGTTGAACTTGAAGCCTTCGTTCAACCCTTCCTTGACGAAATCGAGCTCGGTGCCGTCCAGGTAGGTGAGGCTTTTAGGGTCGATGATCACTTTCTCGCCGTGACTTTCGAACACCTGATCCTCTTCAACCACCTCGTCGACAAACTCCAGCACGTAGGCAAGGCCGGAACAGCCCGTGGTGCGAACACCCAGACGAATCCCCTCACCTTTACCGCGCCCATTCAGGGAGCGGCGAATGTGCTGCGCAGCCGCTTCTGTCATGCTGATAGCCATCGTTGACTCCTTACTCGTCGCCAAATGCCTAGATCAAGCCTTTCTTCTGCTTGTAGTCGCGAACGGCCGCTTTGATAGCGTCTTCTGCGAGTACGGAGCAGTGAATTTTCACCGGCGGTAGGGCCAGTTCTTCGGCCAGCTGAGTGTTGCTGATAGTGACAGCCTCATCCAGGGTCTTGCCTTTCATCCACTCGGTAGCGAGGGAGCTGGAGGCAATGGCGGAACCGCAGCCGTAAGTCTTGAACTTGGCGTCTTCGATAACGCCTGCGTCGTTGACCTTGATCTGCAGGCGCATAACATCGCCGCACGCCGGAGCGCCGACCATGCCAGTGCCGACATCAGGGTCTTCCGCGTTCATCTTGCCGACGTTGCGCGGGTTTTCGTAGTGGTCGATGACCTTTTCGCTGTAAGCCATGGTACTGAATCCTCACTCATCAGGGCCGCTCTGGAACCCTGTAAAAACGCCTGCGTTTTCCGCCACGTTCCTACAGAGCTTGGGTGGCGGCTTCTATATTTAGTGTGCCGCCCACTCGATCTTGGAAATGTCGACACCGTCTTTGTACATGTCCCACAGCGGCGACAGAACACGCAGCTTGTTGACGGCTTCGCAGACTTTCTGCGCGGCGTAGTCGATTTGCTCTTCGGTGGTGAAGCGGCCGAACGTAAAGCGGATCGAGCTGTGTGCCAGTTCGTCGTTGCGGCCCAGGGCGCGCAATACGTACGAAGGCTCAAGCGAGGCCGAGGTGCAGGCCGAACCGGACGAAACCGCCAGGTCCTTGAGCGCCATGATCAGCGACTCGCCTTCGACGTAGTTGAAGCTCAAATTCAGGTTGTGCGGTACACGGGCGGTCATGCTGCCGTTGATGTACAGCTCTTCAAGGTTCTCGACCTGCTTGTAGAAGCGATCGCTGAGGGCCTTGATGCGCACGTTTTCGGCAGCCATGTCTTCTTTGGCCACGCGGAATGCTTCGCCCATGCCGACGATCTGGTGGGTCGCCAGGGTGCCCGAACGCATGCCGCGCTCGTGACCGCCACCGTGCATGGTGGCTTCGATACGCACGCGAGGCTTGCGGCTCACGTACAGGGCACCGATGCCTTTAGGACCGTAGGTCTTGTGGGCCGAGAACGACATCAGGTCGACTTTCAGCTTGGACAGGTCAATGTCGACCTTGCCGGTGGACTGAGCAGCGTCGACGTGCAGCAGGATGCCCTTGGAGCGGGTCAGCTCGCCGATGGCCTCGATGTCGTTGATGGTGCCGATTTCGTTGTTCACGTGGATCACGGAAACCAGGATGGTGTCTTCACGCAGAGCGGCTTCGATCATGGCCGAGGTGACGATACCGTCGGTGGTTGGCTCAAGGTAGGTAACCTCGAAACCTTCACGCTCCAGTTGGCGCATGGTGTCGAGGACAGCCTTGTGCTCAATCTTGGTGGTGATCAGGTGTTTGCCTTTGGTCGCGTAGAAATGCGCCGCGCCCTTGATTGCCAGGTTGTCGGACTCGGTAGCACCGGAGGTCCAGACGATCTCGCGTGGGTCAGCGCCCACCAGGTCAGCAACTTGGCGACGAGCGTTCTCGACCGCTTCCTCAGCTTTCCAGCCGAATACGTGGGAACGGGAGGCCGGGTTGCCGAAGTTTCCGTCAACCAGCAGGCATTCACTCATTTTTTGCGCGACACGCGGATCAACCGGGGTGGTCGCTGAGTAATCAAGGTAAATCGGCAATTTCATGGACTTTCTCCTAAATCAGGCTGGCTGGCGTGCCGTTAGCTCTGCGGCTGTCACTCGACGGCGGACGCTTCGATCTTGTCCAGGCGCGGCGCCTTGGTGTTGCAACGGCGCTGATCCTGACGCTGGGCTACTTCTTGCACCTCACGGCGAGTCACAAGATCAGCCAAGCTGATACCACTCAAAAACTCATGGATCTGCAGGCTCAAGTCACACCACAAGTGGTGTGTCAGGCAGGTGTCGCCAGCGTGGCAATCACCCAAACCCTGGCATTTGGTGGCATCGACGGATTCGTTGACCGCGTCGATCACCTGGGCTACCTGGATGCCCTGCATGTCACGGGACAGTTGGTAGCCGCCACCCGGCCCACGTACGCTGGAAACCAAATTGCTACGGCGCAATTTGGCGAACAGCTGCTCGAGGTAGGACAGGGAAATGCCTTGGCGCTCGGAGATATCGGCCAGGGACACCGGCCCAGTTTGCGCGTGCAAGGCCAGGTCTAGCATGGCGGTTACCGCGTATCGGCCTTTTGTAGTCAGTCTCATGGACAAGTACCAAGGTGTTTCAGAATGGGAGCAAGTATGCGATTCCCGAGTATTTAAGTCAACTATAAGACCTAGTACTTTAGTCAGGATTACCCGTAAAAAGGGCGCGCGAATCATAGCAGGATGGGGTGGGATCGAACAGCAGGAACGGGGCCAGCGCTCAATCTCAAGACTAATGGAGATCAAATGCGGGAGCTGGCTTGCCAGCTCCCACAGGGGACCGCGCTCAGCCAGCCTTGGTGGTGGCTGCTTCGCTCTTGATCTCAGCGAAGTCTTCTTCGCGCAGCTCAGGCAGGTCCTTGGCGCAATAGCTGCTGCCCAACTCCTTCAGCGCACCACACATGCCGTCCAGCTTGCCGTCCACCGCCTGCAGGTGATCAAGCAACTGCCCAATGGCACGGGCCACCGGGTCGGGCATGTCTTCGCTGACGCCGTAGGCATCGAAGCCGATCTTCTCGGCCATGGCCTTGCGCTTGGCTTCCTGCTCGTCGCCGACTTCCGGCTTGACGATGATGCGCCCAGGAATACCCACCACGGTGGCGCCAGGCGGTACAGCCTTGGTCACTACGGCATTGGAACCGACTTTGGCACCGGCGCCGACTGTAAATGGACCGAGCACCTTGGCGCCCGCCCCCACCACCACGCCGTCACCCAGGGTGGGATGGCGCTTACCCTTATTCCAACTGGTGCCGCCCAGGGTCACACCCTGATACAGCGTCACGTCGTCGCCGATCTCGGCGGTCTCGCCAATCACGATGCCCATGCCATGGTCGATAAAGAAGCGACGCCCCACCTTGGCGCCCGGGTGGATCTCGATCCCGGTCAACCAGCGGCCGAAGTTCGACACCAGCCGCGCCAGCCATTTCCAGCCCATGCTCCACAAGGCGCCGGACAGGCGGTGAATCCAGATCGCATGCATGCCCGGGTAGCAGGTCAGCACCTCAAAGGCGTTGCGCGCCGCCGGGTCACGGTGGAAAACACTCTGGATATCTTCTCGCAAACGCTCGAACATTTTTAATCCTTCCGCTTAAGAAGCTCGCCACGGGCCGCCTTCTGGGTTTCCGTGAGGATGCCACGCAATATATTCATTTCCGCTCGGCTGACCGAACTGCGCCCGTACAGGCGACGCAGGCGCGCCATCAAGTGCCGTGGTTTTTCCGGATCAAGGAATTCGATGGCCACCAGGGTTTGCTCCAAGTGCTCATAGAACCGCTCCAGCTCGTCCATCGTGGCCAACTCGCCACTTTTGGTCGAGGCGACCTCATCCTTTTCTACCTTGCTCGGCTGGCCTTCAGCGGCCAGCCAGGCCATGCGCACTTCATAACTCAACACCTGCACCGCTGCCCCGAGGTTCAGCGAACTGAACTCAGGGTCTGATGGAATGTGCACGTGGTAATGACATCGCTGCAGCTCTTCATTGGTCAGGCCGGAGTCTTCACGGCCGAACACCAAGGCGATTTCAGCGCCGCCGGCAGCCTCTTCCACGACTTTGGTGCCGCACTCACGCGGATCCAGCAGCGGCCAGGGGATACGACGGTCGCGGGCACTGGTGCCGAGCACCAGATTGCAGCCGACCAAGGCATCTTCCAGCGTGGCGACGACCTGGGCTTTTTCCAGGATGTCATTGGCGCCGGATGCACGGGCATCGGCCTCGTGGTGCGGGAACACGCGAGGTTCGACCAGCACCAGGCGCGTCAGCCCCATGTTTTTCATGGCTCGCGCCACCCCGCCGATGTTGCCGGGATGACTGGTATTGACCAAGACGACACGAATGTTTTGCAGCAAGGGAGGCGCTCTCGGACACGGGAAAGGGGAGCAAATCTTACAGAACAGCCTAAGGTTATGCCATGAAAGCTGACGTCGTCCTTCACCTGAAGAAAGTTTCTGCTAGAATGCTCGGCTTTCTTTAACAACCTTAGGTGACACATCCATGCAGCCCATGCTGAATATCGCGCTGCGCGCCGCCCGCAGCGCCAGTGAATTGATCTTCCGCTCCATCGAGCGCCTGGATACCATCAAGGTCGACGAAAAAGACGCCAAGGATTATGTATCCGAGGTGGATCGCGCCGCCGAACAGAAAATCATCGACGCTCTGCGCAAGGCCTACCCTACCCACGGCATCCTCGGTGAAGAAACCGGCTTGCACAAAGGCAGCGGCGAAGGCGAAGACTACCTGTGGATCATCGACCCACTGGATGGCACCACCAACTTCCTGCGCGGCATCCCACACTTTGCTGTGAGCATCGCCTGCAAATACCGTGGCCGCCTGGAACACGCTGTTGTGCTGGACCCGGTTCGCCAGGAAGAATTCACCGCCAGCCGTGGCCGTGGCGCCCAGCTGAACGGCCGCCGCCTGCGTGTAAGCGGTCGTACCAGCCTGGACGGTGCCCTGCTGGGCACGGGCTTCCCGTTCCGTGACGACCAGATGGACAACCTGGAAAACTACCTGGGCATGTTCCGCGCCCTGGTTGGCCAGACCGCCGGCATCCGTCGCGCCGGCGCTGCCAGCCTGGATCTGGCCTACGTGGCCGCCGGCCGTTTTGATGCGTTCTGGGAGTCGGGCCTGTCCGAGTGGGACATGGCTGCAGGCGCCCTGCTGATCCAGGAAGCTGGCGGCCTGGTGAGCGACTTCACCGGTGGTCACGACTTCCTTGAGAAAGGCCACGTCGTTGCCGGTAACACCAAATGCTTCAAGGCAGTACTGACGGCGATCCAGCCGCACCTGCCGGCTTCGCTGAAGCGTTAAGCGAGCGAGCACAAAAAAGCACCCCCTAGGGGTGCTTTTTTTATGCCTGGGATTTGAGCAAACCCAATACCACTGACCCAAACACAAACCAATGTGGGCGCTGGCTTACCTGCGATAGCGGTCTGCCAGCTAACTCATTAGTTGCTGACCCACCGCTATCGCAGGTAAGCCAGCGCCCACATTTGGATCTATGTCAGGCTTGGAATTACTGCTGGTTCTGACCGAGAATCAGACGACCTTCTTTATCCACCGGAATCTGGCCACCTGGATCACGGTCCATGCGCACCGAACCTTCCTTGCCGTCCAAGTTGTACCGCACGTCATAGCCGACCACCTTGTCACTGATGTCGTTAACGGTATTACAACGGGTTTGCGTGGTGGTGTAGGTATCGCGGTTCTGCATGCCTTCCTGAACCTTGTTACCGGCGTATCCGCCACCGACCGCACCAGCCACAGTGGCCAGCTTCTTGCCATTACCGCCACCGACTTGGTTGCCCAACAGGCCACCGGCCAGCGCACCGACCACGGTGCCGACGATTTGATGCTGATCCTGCACCGGCTTCTGCCGGGTCACGGCGACATCCTTGCAGACCTCGCGCGGGGTTTTAATCTGGGTCTTCACCGGCTGCACCGCCAGCACTTGCGCATACTCAGGGCCGCTTTTTACCAGGCTGTAGGTGGCAACAGCACCCCCGGCAGTCACACCGACAGCACCCAATACTGCACCAACCAGCAACGACTTGTTCACGTGAACCTCCTGACCATCACAAGCGGACTGAAACGTCCGCGCTATACCCAGCCTTGGAGCAAAAAAAAAGGCGCGAGTTCAATACTCGCGCCTTCTTTGTAACAGCGTGTCAACAAGCGCCCATCAAGGGCGGTCGTCGACCTCCTTGCCGGTAGCGGCAGGAGGGATCAAGTCTTCGCTGTTGAGGTTCAGCCAGATCAGCACCACGTTGGCGATGTAGATCGACGAGTAGGTACCCGCCAGAACGCCGATGAACAGCGCCAGGGAGAAGCCCCACAGGTTGTCGCCACCGAAGATCATCAACGCACCAATCGCCAGCAAAGTGGAGATCGACGTTGCCATGGTCCGCAGCAGGGTCTGGGTGGTGGAGATGTTGATGTTCTCGATCAACGTCGCTTTACGCAGCACGCGGAAGTTCTCACGAACCCGGTCGAATACCACGATGGTGTCGTTGAGCGAGTAACCAATGATCGCCAGCACCGCCGCCAATACCGTCAGGTCGAAGGTGATCTGGAAGTAGGACAGGATACCCACGGTCACGATAACGTCGTGGATCAGCGACACAATCGCGCCGACGCCGAACTTCCACTGAAAGCGGAACGCCAGGTAGATCATGATGCCGGCCAGCGCCATCAGCATGCCGAGGCCGCCTTGGTCGCGCAGCTCTTCACCCACTTGTGGGCCAACGAACTCAACACGCTTTACCGACGCCGGGTTGTCGCCGCCGACCTTCTGCAAGGCCTCAGCTACCTGGTGACCCAGTTGCGGGTCTTCACCAGGCATACGCACCAGCAGGTCGGTAGTCGCACCAAAGCTCTGCACGATGGCTTCGTGATAGCCAGCCTTGACCAGCTCGTTGCGCACCAGGGTGACGTCGGCCGGCTTCTCGTAGGTCAGCTCGATGAGCGTACCGCCGGTGAAGTCCAGACCGTAGTTCAGGCCCTTATGGAACCAGCTGAACAACGCCAGAACGGTAAGGAGCACGGTGACGCCGAACGCAACGTTGCGAACGCCCATGAAGTTGATTGTACGTAACATGGCAGCCCCTTAAATCCACAACTTCTTGAAGTCACGCCCGCCAAAGATCAGGTTGACCATTGCGCGGGTCACCATGATGGCCGTGAACATCGAGGTAAAGATACCGAGGGACATGGTTACCGCAAAACCTTTGACGGGGCCGGTGCCCATGGCAAAGAGAATCCCGCCGACCAGCAAGGTGGTCAAGTTGGAGTCGAGAATCGCGGTAAATGCCCGGCCGAAGCCTTCGTTGATTGCACGCTGTACGGTCATGCCCGCCGCGATCTCTTCACGTATCCGCGAGAAGATCAGTACGTTGGCGTCTACCGCCATACCCATGGTGAGTACGATACCGGCGATACCTGGCAGGGTCAGCGTAGCGCCCAGCAGCGACATCAGCGCCAGCAGCATCACCATGTTGCCCGCCAAGGCCACGGTGGCGATCACGCCGAAGAAACGGTAGATGGCGATGATGAACAGCGACACAAACAGCATGCCCCACAAGGCTGCATCGATACCTTTGGTGATGTTGTCGGCACCCAGGCTCGGGCCAATGGTACGCTCTTCAACGAAGTACATCGGCGCCGCCAGGCCACCAGCACGCAGCAACAGCGCCAGTTCGGACGATTCGCCCTGACCGTTCAGGCCAGTGATACGGAATTGAGCACCCAGCGGCGACTGGATGGTCGCCAGGCTGATGATCTTCTTCTCTTCTTTGAAGGTCTGCACCGGCACGTCTTTCTCGACGCCGTTGACCATTTGCCTGGTGTAGGTAGTGACTGGGCGCTGCTCGATGAAGATCACCGCCATGCTACGACCGACGTTGCTGCGCGTGGCGCGGCTCATCAGTTCGCCGCCGTGGCCATCCAGACGGATGTTCACCTCAGGAGAGCCGTGCTGCGAGTCAAAACCCGCCTTGGCGTCAGTTACTTGGTCACCGGTGATGATCAAGCCACGTTCGATCAACGCAGGAGGACGGTTGCCTTCGCGGAACTCGAATTCTTCTGCAGTGGCGCGCGAAGCACCCGGCTCAGCCGCGAGGCGGAACTCAAGGTTGGCGGTTTTACCCAGGATACGCTTGGCTTCAGCGGTGTCCTGTACGCCCGGCAGCTCAACCACGATGCGGTTGGCACCCTGACGCTGAACGATCGGCTCGGCCACACCCAGCTCGTTGACGCGGTTACGTACCGTGGTCAAGTTCTGCTTGATGGAGTATTCGCGGATTTCCGCCAGCTTGGCTGGGGTCATCGCCAGACGCAGCACAGCTTGGCCATTGAGGTCAGCCGGTACGATGTCGAAATCGTTGAAGTTCTTGCGGATCAGTGCACGGGCCTGTTCGCGGGACGCTTCATCAGAGAAGCCCAGCTGGATGGCACCGTTGAGCTGCGGCAGGCTGCGATAACGCAGTTTCTCTTTACGCAGCAAGCTCTTCACATCGCCTTCGTAGACTTTCAGGCGTGCGTCGAGGGCTTTGTCCATGTCGACTTCCAGCAGGAAGTGCACACCACCGGACAAGTCCAGGCCCAGCTTCATCGGGTGCGCGCCAATGCTGCGCAACCATTTTGGCGTGGTCTGTGCCAGGTTGAGTGCAACAACGTAGTCGTCACCCATGGCCTTGCGCACAACATCTTTGGCAGGCAATTGGTCTTCTGCCTTGGTCAGGCGCAGCAAGCCGCCCTTCGCATCAGCCGCCAACGTTGCCGCTTTAACCTGGATGCCCGCGTCGGTGAGCGCTTTGCTCGCGCGTTCCAGGTCAGCCTGATTGACTTGCAGCGAAGTGCTGGCGCCAGTGATCTGGATCGCAGGGTCATCAGGATAGAGATTGGGAGCGGAATAAATAAAACCGATCGCCAGCACCGCCAGGATCAGTACGTATTTCCACAGAGGGTATTTGTTCAGCATCACGCCGCCCGCTTATAACGCGGGGCGCCTTGCGCGCCCCGTCGATTGGTAAAGGTTGTTACTCAGATCGCTTTGAGCGTGCCTTTTGGCAGCGTGGCGGCGATGGCGCCCTTCTGGAACTTCATTTCTACGGTGTCGGAGACTTCCAGAACCACGAAAGCATCGGAAACCTTGGTGATCTTGCCGGCGATGCCGCCAGTGGTCACAACTTCGTCGCCTTTTTGCAGGCTGCCCAGCAGGTTTTTCTGCTCTTTGGCGCGCTTAGCCTGTGGACGCCAGATCATCAGGTAGAAGATGACCAGGAAGCCGACCAGGAAAATCCACTCAAAACCACCGCCCATAGGGCCGGCAGCGGCAGGCGCAGCGGCGTCAGCCATGGCATTAGAGATAAAAAAGCTCATTTAGCACTCCAGTTGCAAATAGTGAATCTTAGGGTCGGAAACCTCAGTCCAAGGGCGGCACAGGGAGCCCGCGCTTGGCATAGAAGGCATCGACGAAGGCGGCCAATGTACCCTGTTGAATAGCCTCGCGCAAACCAGCCATCAGGACTTGGTAGTGACGCAAATTGTGGATGGTATTCAACATGCTACCCAGCATTTCCCCGCACTTGTCCAGATGGTGCAGATAAGCACGCGAGAAGTTCTGGCAGGTGTAGCAGTCACAGGTGGGATCCAGCGGCGAATCATCATGGCGATGGAACGCGTTACGGATCTTCAGCACGCCTGTATCGATGAACAGATGCCCATTGCGGGCATTACGGGTTGGCATCACGCAATCGAACATGTCCACACCGCGGCGCACACCCTCTACGAGATCTTCCGGTTTGCCAACGCCCATAAGGTAACGAGGTTTGTCAGCCGGCATCAGGCCCGGCAGGTAATCGAGCACCTTGATCATCTCGTGCTTGGGCTCGCCCACCGACAAACCGCCGATAGCCAGGCCATCAAAACCGATTTTATCCAGGCCTTCCAGCGAGCGCTTGCGCAGGCTTTCGTGCATGCCGCCCTGGACGATACCGAACAGCGCCGCCGTGTTGTCGCCGTGGGCGTTCTTCGAACGCTGGGCCCAACGCAGCGACAGCTCCATGGAAATGCGCGCCACGTCTTCATCCGCCGGGTACGGCGTGCATTCGTCGAAAATCATCACGATGTCGGAGCCCAGGTCGCGCTGCACCTGCATCGACTCTTCCGGGCCCATGAACACTTTGGAGCCGTCCACCGGCGAGGCGAAGGTCACGCCCTCCTCCTTGATCTTGCGCATGGCGCCCAGGCTGAACACCTGGAAACCACCGGAGTCGGTGAGGATCGGGCCTTGCCACTTCATGAAGTCATGCAGGTCGCCATGCTTCTTGATCACTTCCGTGCCCGGGCGCAGCCACAGGTGGAAGGTGTTGCCGAGGATGATCTCGGCGCCAGTAGCGACGATGTCACGCGGCATCATGCCTTTGACGGTGCCGTAGGTGCCCACAGGCATGAAAGCCGGGGTTTCGACGGTGCCGCGAGGGAAGGTCAAACGGCCGCGGCGAGCTTTACCATCCGTGGCCAGCAATTCAAACGACATACGACTCATAAGGTTTCCTCTGGGCCGCGCGGCGCCGGGTTTCGGGTGATAAACATCGCATCACCGTAGCTGAAAAAACGGTACTCGTTGGCGATGGCGGCTTGATAAGCGGCCATGGTCTCCGGGTAACCGGCAAATGCCGACACCAGCATCAACAGCGTGGATTCCGGCAAATGGAAGTTGGTCACCAGGCAATCGACCACATGGAACGGCCGGCCTGGGAAAATAAAGATATCGGTGTCACCACTGAACGGCTTGAGCACGCCATCACGCGCCGCACTCTCCAGCGAACGCACGCTGGTGGTGCCCACGGCAACCACCCGCCCGCCGCGCGCCTTGCACGCGGCCACGGCATCCACGACTTCCTGGCTGACTTCCAGCCACTCGCTGTGCATGTGGTGGTCTTCGATGTTATCCACACGCACCGGCTGAAACGTCCCGGCCCCCACGTGCAGGGTCACATAGGCGCTTTCGACGCCCTTGGCGGCAATCGCGTCCAGCAGCAGCTGGTCGAAATGCAGCCCGGCCGTCGGCGCGGCCACAGCACCCAGGCGCTGGGAGTACACCGTCTGATAACGCTCGCGGTCCGAGTCTTCGTCGGGGCGGTCTATATAAGGAGGCAACGGCATATGGCCGACGCGCTCCAGCAGCGGCAACACCTCTTCGGCAAACTTGAGCTCGAACAGCGCGTCATGACGCGCGACCATCTCGGCCTCGCCACCGCCATCGATCAGGATGCTCGAACCCGGTTTCGGCGACTTGCTGGAGCGCACATGGGCCAGCACGCGATGGCTGTCCAGCACCCGCTCCACCAGGATTTCCAGCTTGCCGCCGGACGCTTTCTGGCCAAACAGCCGTGCCGGAATCACCCGGGTATTGTTGAACACCATCAAATCGCCTGGGCGCAAATGCTCAAGCAAATCAGTGAATTGACGGTGTGCGAGGGCACCGCTCACCCCGTCCAGGGTCAGCAGTCGACTGGCGCGACGCTCGGCCAAAGGGTGGCGAGCAATCAGCGAATCAGGGAGCTCAAAAGTAAAGTCAGCAACGCGCATGATGGGGTTCGTCTAGCAGGGCCGGGAAGTCTAGCGGAAATAGTGAAAATAGACCATGAAACGTGATTGACCAACGGTAATCTCATCTCTATACTTCGCCGCCATTGAGCCCTGATGGCGGAATTGGTAGACGCGGCGGATTCAAAATCCGTTTTCGAAAGAAGTGGGAGTTCGATTCTCCCTCGGGGCACCATCTTAAAGAAAGACCTTGAAATTCAAGGTCTTTTTTTTCGCCTGTAAAAAAGTGAGTATGCGCAGGCCAACGCAGACGTTGAGGAGCCGAGACCATGGAATTGACGCTGGAAGCTGTTGCGCTTTTTGCTCTCAAGCTGGTGCATGAGACCGAAGGCGCGAGCCCGGTTCTGCGGGATGACCTGGTCATGGATGGGTATGAGCGCGAGGTGTTTGGGTTGTTGGTGCGCCAAGGGGATTTGGCCACGATTCAACGCAAGCTTGATGAGTGCATTGCCCAGACCTTGAATACCTTAGGCGGCGCCGACACCGTACTCGGTCGCGAGCTGCATAAGCTGGCCACTGATGTGCAACAGGCCCCCAGCCTTGATGAGCTAAGCGCGCCGCTGACCACCCTCCAGGACTATCTGAAAGATATCCAGTGAATCAATGATCAACACACCGGCCAAGTAAACCATCAGCACCGCAACACCAGCGTCCAAGCATCGCCAGACCACGGGCGCGCGAAACAGCCATGTCAAACGCTGACATCCCAACGCCAACAGCACAAACCACACCAACGATGCCGTCATGGCCCCTGTCGCGAACAGGGCTTGTTGGCCTGCGGGTTTGGCCGCACCGATAGAGCCGATCAGCACCACCGTATCAAGCCAGGCGTAGGGGTTGGCGAAGCCGAGCACTATCGCCGTGCGTAACAGCCCGCGTTGCGAGTTGCCGCCTTGAGTGTCCGGCATGGACTGGTTGCGGATGCAGGCCAGCAAGCGCTGACCACCGAACCACAGCAGATAAGCCGCGCCGGACAAGAGCATTATCGCCATCACCGCCGGCCAACTTTCCAGCACAGACCCTAACCCCGTCACGCCGATAGCGATCAGGAGGATATCGGCCAGCACACAAATAGCGACCACCCACCAGATGGGACCACGGCCGACACCTTGGCGGATTACCAAGGTGTCTTTTGGGCCGGGGGCGGCGAACAGTCCGATGCCCAGGAGCAAGCCTTCAAGGTACAGGGCGTTGAAGTGTGGAAACATGGAATGTTCGAGTCCGCGAGGCGATTAAAGAAGTTGAATAGGCTGATTGCCGAAACCGGTATGACGAGCGTTGACGGCGCTGTTCAGGTCAATGGGTTTGCGGCGGAAAAAGCTTGTCGGCAGCTGTTCCGGGCTCGGATTTGCAAAGTAAATCAACGAGCTTCTGGCGACCGGCTGCTTAGGCGCCAGCACAGCATGATAGGCAGCAGGAATGGACTGGTCGGAAAGCTCAGTGAGCAAAGAACCTGCCAGCACTGCAATCTCGCCTTCCAGAAGCCGGACCGGCTCTAATGAAGCGCCCTTCACCAACACCAGCCCTTCGCGGGTAGGCTTGATAAACGACAGCATGTGCCCATCTTCATGAGGGTCCTGAGCAAATTGACGCACGCCGTTTGTGGCCTGAGCACCGTAGACACAGAGTTGGATGTAAGACGCCAAACGCAAGGGCGCTAATGGAGCAACGCCAAACTCTGCACAAATGCCGTCCATTAACGCTTGGGCGAGCTCGCTGATCTGGCGCTCAAAACTATCCACTGCAGTGAAGAACGGGCTTTGGGTGAACTCCAGATCCGTTCGCTTCGACGCATGCGCAGGCCAGTAACAGAAGCGCTCACACAGGTCCGGGTGGTCTTCGATGCTCGAATACTCAGCGCCAAAAGGGAAAAAACCGTCAGTGTCTTCGGCAAAGGAAAATGATTGCTTAGTGGTTTGGGAAATTGCCGAGTACCCATCAATGATCTTTTTGTAGTCCTGCTGCATCGCATCTGAGATTTGCAGGGTGCCAAAGCCTGATCGAGCAATGGATTCACAGCACGCTTTTATCTGTTTCATAGCTATATCCAGAGATGGTTGTAAAGGAATGCAACAAACACGGGGTCGCAAGCATGCGAGAAACCGCGACACTGGATATAGCCAATCAAAACGCGGACTATCCATGTCCTTCACAACGTCGCCAGCAGGATGCGAGTGTGCATGGCCCATTACACGTTGCGGCGGGCAGGTTGTCCTTTTTAGCTAACAACGTAACGACTTTCACCAAGGATTGGGGATGAGTAATCAACTATGAGCATCAAGACGCGCGACACCCTCCGAGCGCTGGTCGTACGACGCAGCCGGGAACTGGGCAAATCCATGACCACCCTGGCCAAGGAAGCGGGCATATCCAGAACCTACCTCTACGGGTTGGCCGGTGGCGCCTCTAAAGATCCCTCGGTGCGCACACTGATCAAGTTGGCCAAGGCGCTTCACGTTTCACCGCTGCTACTGTTCCGCTACTTCGCCGATTTGGCAGGCGCTCCGGTTGACGCTCACTCGATGGCTACCACCAACCGTGCTATCGGCCTGCTAGCCCCCAACGACGTTGCCGTCTTCAACGCAGACGTCACCACGCCAGACCAAACCGTCGTGTTACCCGGTGAGACGTTTCAGAAGACCTGGGAGATCCAAAACCTCGGCACCCGCCCCTGGCGCGGCCGCAAGTTGGTGCGAGTAGACGGCGAATACGTGATCGCCCGACGCACCGCCACGGGTGCGCCATTGGAAGTGGTGATGGACACACACCTGCGCAGCCTGAACAACGAAATCCCGATTGCCGACACACTGCCCGGCCAGCCGGTGCACCTCACGGTGGAATTCGCCGCGCCCAAGGAAACCTGCACGGTCACGTCGATCTGGCGGATCGAGGATGAACACGGCCAGCCCTGCTACGGCCCCGCCTTCATCCTGCATGTGATCGTCAACGTCATGGCCCGCTGAGTAACTACCCATTAGCTATGGAACGAGCACCGCCATTGTGGCGAGCAGGCTTGCCACAACAAACCTGCTCGCCACAGGTTCCGGAACCAAACGCCGCGCTGCGACCACCCACTTACCGCCGCCCTTCAACCGCCATACGCACCGCCAAGCCCATCAGCACCGAGCCCATCAGCCAACGCTGCGCCACCTGCCAACCCGGCCGGGTGACGAAGAACACCGCGATAGAGCCCGCCATGATGGCGATCACCGAGTTAACGCTCACGCTGATGGCAATCTGCGTAAAACCCAGGATCAGCGACTGCGTCAGCACACTGCCATGGCCGTTCGGGTCGATGAACTGCGGCAACAACGACAAATACATCACCGCCACTTTGGGGTTCAGCAGGTTGGTCACAAAGCCCATCATGAACAGCTTGCGCGGGCTGTCCTGGGGCAAGTCCCGCACTTGAAAGGGCGAACGGCCACCCGGCTTCACCGCCTGCCAGGCGAGGTACACCAGATACACTGCACCACCGAGCCGCAGCACGTCGTACGCAAAGGGCACCGCCATCACCAACGCGGTGATGCCCAATGCTGCGCAAAACATATAAACCAGAAAACCCAACGCAACACCGCCGAGCGATATCAACCCGGCCTTACGCCCCTGGCAAATCGAGCGGGAAATGAGGTAAATCATATTCGGCCCGGGCGTGAGCACCATGCCGAGTGAGATCAGGCCATAAGCAAGCCAGCTGGACAGCTCGGGCATGGTGTCGCTCCTTAAGGTGTGTGCTGGGCGTCATGGTAGGGCGTTGAACAGCAGGCCGTTAGATACAGATCCGCGAGCAAAACGTCATACACACACGCAGGCGGTTACCGCCCCATTCACCCAAGGACAGGCACATGATCGACTTCAACAACAAAGGCTTCTTCAAACTCAAGCAAAACAACGAATACGCCGAACGCGTATCAGCCCTGCTGCTCGACGGCGAAGAAGTCATCGACGCCTACAAAGCCATGCGCGATGGCGTGGTCTTCACCACCAAACGCATCATCGCGGTGAACGTGCAGGGGATTACCGGCAGCAAGAAGGACTTCACCTCGCTGCCGTACAAAAACATCGTCGCGTACTCGGTGGAAACGTCCGGCACGTTTGATCTGGATTCGGAGCTGGAGATTTACTTTTCGTCGCTGGGGAAAGTGAAGTTTGAATTCACCGGGAAGACTTCGATTGTGGAGATCTCGCGGATCATCTCCAAACACTTGCTGGGCTGATCCCTTGTGCGCTTATTGTTTCTCAGTTGCTCAAGCCTGTCGCTCGGAAGCCCGCGACAGACAACGCAATTGACTGAAACAAGACTGCACAGGGAACTGTAGGCCTCAGCGGTACCACACAATGGTTCCTATAGCCTTTGGGTGATAAGTCTTTTGGTCAACGCTCCCAGTCTCCTTCAACCGTTCCATAGCGCCACCTACGCGGACAACGCCTCAAGCGCTGAGGCGCAGTCTGTCAGCCCGATACGAACCAAGCGCAACGTGATCGACAAAACCAAGCTCTGGCCCAATGGTTCGACGCTCAAGATAGCGCTCTATGACGTTAACGAGGAGGAGGCAAAGGCGATAAAGGATGCGATCAACGAATGGAAGCCTTACGTCAATCTCAAGTTCGATTTCGTCCTGGGCGAGGAAGGCGACATCCGTATCGCTCTCAACCATATCAATAACACCTACGGCACTGCGGCAGGAATAGACGCGAAAAAAATACCGCCACACCTGCCCACAATGATCCTGCTGGACGACATCCACTCACCCAAATTCCGCTTCGTGGCGCTGCATGAGTTCGGGCATGGCTTGGGCGCAATGCATGCTCACCAACACCCCGACTCAGGCATTCCTTGGGACAGGCAGAAGGCGTATGACCACCTGCTCAAGCGCTATGGTTGGACCCAGGATCTCGTCGACAAAAATATCTTGCCCTTGGAACGCAGTGATAAGTACAGCTACCAACCTTACGACGGCGATTCGATAATGCATTACGAGGTCACCGACGACTGGACATCCGGCGGCTGGGGTCAATCGGAAAACTGGGACATCAGCGACGGCGATAAAGCCCAAATGCAAGAGGCTTACCCCAAGCCAAAGCCACCTGTT
>NZ_JBJGXU010000080.1:0-21299 GCF_045447305.1 Pseudomonas sp. D47
GTGATGAAGCGGTCCAGCACTTTGGAAAGCATGGTTCAGAGTTGATGGGGGCATTTGGCCGGAGTTCTTATAATCTTAAAAACTATCTAGATGATGCAAATAATGTAATTAAAAACGGAACATTTGTTCCGGAAATGAATGGGTATGTAAGGCTGATTGGCGGCGAAGGAAGTGCTAAATATGGGTTTGTAGGTCTGGATAGGACAACAGGAAATATAACTACATTCCATGTTAAGTCTGTAAGTGAGCTGGCAAGAAAAGCACCTAGTTTAGGGTTTTCTAAATGATCGTTAAGCGGTGTGAATGGATTTCTAAAGATGCGCAAGAGGCAATGCTGACAATTGGTGATGAAAATTTTGAGTGCGTGGCTTTTTCTCATCCATGCAGCATGCAGGTGGGGGATCGCCTGCGCGAGCCTTTGCTTGCCATCTCGATTAGGGGAGTAACCAAGGCGGAATTGAATGCTCAGCCAGTCATGCAACGTTTAGGTGAGAGTTTTGCTCATGAGTTTCTGGCTGAGGTGATTGATCTAAAAGAGCGGTTAGTGGTGGTTGGCTCAGTTGTCGTTGAATTAGATGATGTTTTGCCCGGAGAAATTAGCGTCGGCGATTTGATTCGGTTTTCCTGTGGTCGTCTTGACGTGATTTCTTAGCTGGTGCAAAAGGTCTCGCATCGAATCTTCCAGAGGTTTGGAGTCTTAAACCGACTAAACGAGGGGTAGACATTGAGTCACACCTTGCTAAAACTGAGTATTCACCACAGGCCGGCTGGTACAACGTAGGAGCCGAAAGAAATGGGTACTTCCCGCTTGTTGATTTTCAGAATGGTAATACGCTCGTTAGTCTGAAGTCCGTAGATACGGCAGGAAGTACGTGGTTAGGCCGAATGCAAGATCATATTGTCGATTTAGGGACAAACGGCGCGAAAGTTAATGGTGTGCCAGCTAATATGGTACTTGATCTGCGAGTTCAGCCTGGTGGTTCGGCCGCTGCTAAGTCGCTTATCGAGTTTGGTCGTGAATATAATGTCAAAGTGATTGTTAAAGAGTTCAAGTGAGGCCTGAAAAGATGAAGCGGTTCAAATTTGTTTTTGATGTTGAGTCGATCAGTGGTTTGCAGGTGCTGGCCTTGGTTAGAGAGTTTTTAAATAAGGTTTACTCTCCCGCAGCATTTTTTCTGCATGGGGTTAAGACTGATATCAAAACGCTTGAAAAGGAAATACTGAAGAAAAAATCATGGCCTAGTGGTTTGGTCTCTAGTGGATTTGAACTCCGATTCGGGTTGCTTCCAGCGCTGGGTTATTGCTTTTTAGTATTAGAAGAGTTAGAGAGTCATAACAATGCTCAGTTGGAAGAGGAAATAGAGGCTATTCTCGGCATGGAAGGTTTTATTCAGGCATGGGTTTCTGATGTTGAATATGATTTCTGGCAGAATGCTACCGACCCTCTAGAGTATGAAGGCTCGGGTCGCTCTCTTTCAGGTCTTCCTATGAGGTCTAATGGGTTGCCTCCTCCCTTGGACCAAATGGAAATTGATATATCAGAAAACCCTGGCCGTAGCGTGCACAGGCAAGGTTACATTGAGGCAATTGGAAGCACCATGTGGCTGGGCGATCTCTTCTGGAAGAGAGTTGGTATGGATAGACTTGTCATTATTTCGTTATTGAAAAAACAGGGATTTAAAGTTTGTGATCACGGTAGTTTTTTTAAAGTTATAACATCTGATGATGTTTTTTCTGATGATTCAACCCTAGGGAAGCAACGTGCGCTTAGGCAACTTTTATTTGGATTGAAGTGACAGTCCGGATGCTCCAAGCGGCAGTGGGAAAGGGAGTGGGATAGAAGGGGGCGAATGTATTTAATTGAAGTGCTTTGTCGTTTAAATAAAACCGTCCTTTTATAGTCGTGGAAAATATGAAGCTCGAAGCCGAGAATAGTCCTGTAATAGCTGGTGTTAGTCATGTGCAGCTTATAAAAACGCTAAAAAAATTAAAAAGCTACGGTCCTAGCTCATTCGCATGCATTACTGACGATGACGGTAACTACGTGCAAGTGGCTGGAGGCAGATTTACTTGTTTTATTGAGCGATATGACGCTAAAAATAAAAAGCTGTATAGAGGTTATCATTCAAATTCCAGCACAAACTTTGAAGATGGAACTTTGCTATCGTTTGGAGGGGGGTGTGTTGAATTAAAGAAAGATGAGTGGTTTAATATTGATGAGGTGATTGAGGTTTTTTCTCTGTTTAGCCAGAATCAGGATTTGCCAGAAAATGTTTACTGGCGCGAGATAAACGTTTTGAGTCAGAGTGGCAATTGAGTAAATGTAGGGGAAAGGAGGCAGATTTATTTAATTGAAATGCTTTGTCATTTAAATAAATCTGCCCCCTTGTTCAGTTTTTCGTGACGTAGATAGACTGAGAGTGAGTTTGACTCGCCAAGGTTACGACTCGGGTTTGTGGATGAAAGCATTCAAAAATCGTTCAATGAAATCATGAGGCTGGGGTTGAGTAATGAACATGTGGTCAGATTTTGTTCAGGCTCTTGGTCAAGATGAGGACGGGCCAATAGTGAAGGCGTTATGCCTGAAAGTTGGTGAGCCGCTGGAAATTTCAGAGACGCCGGATAGCTATAATGATCCGCTGGGAAAGACGCGTTATTATAAGTTTTTCAAATTAGGTATGGAGTTTGGGTTTCGTTTAGGGAAGTTGAATCACATTCATTTTTTTGTGCAGGGTCATGAAGGGTATTCAGCTTGCAAGGCGGATGTACTTGATCGAAAGGCTCAAGCATGGAATGCTCAAGATATTATTTGCGAGTTAGGCCCTGCTGATAATTCTGCACCAGGCAGACTCGATATATTAATTGGTTATGTTCAACAGTGGTTTAAGTATGATTTCGAGACGTATGCTCTACGTTTGGAGTTTTCCGAGGGTGGAGAGTTGTGGAAGGCATCACTAATATCAAATTGATCAAGTGGAAAGTTGGCCAAGTTTATATGAGTGAAATGTTTGGCTGTTTAAACAAAACCGTCCTATTTGTTGACGCCGGTTTGATCATTTAGCAGCGGTAGAAAAACCATAGCAGCAGAAAAGGAACTTCGACAATGAAATATGGGAACCTATACCGAAAAGGTCTTTACCTAGTCATCCTGTTCAATTTCACGCTATTAACAGGCTGCTCAGGCATTCCCTACGAAAAGCCCGAGGACCAGATTTCCATCCAAAAGGACCTTTCCGTAAGGCCTGACGAGATTGTCACGATGACTCAGGTGACTTGGTGCACCTATCCTTATGGTGACATGACACCGTGTCATCCACAGGACGCACTGGCGGTACAGACGCGCACAAAACTGATACTTGTCAGTTATAGCAGTCAGCACTATAAACCCGACTTAACAGTCATGGTCAGTGACGTCATGTGCGCTCACCTCTTCGAGTCCAGAGAGACCTCACCAAATTTCTACTTATTCACCCAAGAGTATGCGCTGCAGGTTTGGACAGTCGATGTGCACAATAAACCGGATATGAAGAAAAAAAAGCTCATGCTCGACGTCATGGTGCCGGACGGAAAAAAAGCCTATGTGGGGCCAGAGGGTAATTTTGTGGAAGCTACCGGGCGGACCAGTGAGACAACTTATGTTTCGAGGTCTCCTGCCATTGTCTATACAACCAATACAGAGATCATGCAGATGATCAATCCTTGTGGCCGGGAGCTTAAAAAATGAAAAGGGGACGATTTATCTAATCGAAATGCTCCGCCAGTTAAGTAATTCGGCCCACTGTTCTTCCTTTACCTGCTTGTTCAACAGGCGCACCACTCACTCAAACAAGGAAGTCTATGGGTACCTCACTCCCCTTCTGGCTCATTATCGCAGCCGTCACGGCTTACGTTGCAAGCACACGCGGGCGCTCAGGTCCCCGGTGGTTTGCGATCTCGCTCTTCCTTTCCGCGTTCGCCCTGGTCGCTGTGTTGTTAATGCCCCGGCTGGCAAAGACCGGTGTTGACGCCTTGGTGCACCCGGACCTGCGGCCTTGCCCAGCCTGCAACCAATCCATCCAGGCGGCGGCCTTTCGCTGTAAGCACTGCGGGGCGCAAGTGGAGCCGATTGCCTTGAGAGATCGCAGCGGTTGGGTAGCGCGTATGACGGCCGATACGGATGAGGCGTTTGAGCGGATGGCGGCACAGATGGCGCTCATCGATGTGCCGACAGTGCTTGATGAGCCGCCACACCTTTACGCAGGACCGTTTGAGGAAAAGGCCGAGGCGCAAAACGTACTCAAATTCCTGAAGTCTGAACACGGCTTGGATGGGCTGGTGACGTGGCGGTCGGTGGCGCGATAACACGAGATATAGCCGTTAAATGCGAAAATAGGGGAGGCTTATCTAATTGTCGAACGTCCTCTGTCGCTTAAGTAAATCCGCTTCCCTTATTGCAGCAAATACACACGAACGGACGGTAATAAATGTCTATCAACAAAGACTGGGTTCCTGGGTTCGGCGAGATCGTTACATGGTTCGCCATGGACAAGGCAGGCGCAATCGCCGTGATGGTGAATAACTGCTTTGGCGGTTTGCCGGCCGTGGTGTTAGCGCTGCCTGATGTAGAGTCGAAGTTGGATCGATTGAGCGAATACCTGTGGGAGGAGTCTGCCGAGTTCGATACCTACCCTGAGAGCAAACAGGGTGAAACGATACTTGGCCTGTATTCCGCTCGCACCTATCGGCACCTTGCCCGAAGAGCAGACGTAGAAGCATTCATCGGTGAGCGCTCGTCAGCGGAGTTGGCGTTGACGGAATATAACGTGCCGTCGATCAAAGGGTTCTATGTTTATCATGGGGTGGAAGGCAGCGTGCCCAATGAAGATTACCCGGTGGGCTATCAGGGGCAGAGCCAGATAGGGGATTATTTCAGGTATTTGCTGCCCACTATTACGGCGAGCATTGAGGATATACCTGCGCCACTCAGAGGGTGCATCGCGGTGTGTGAGTCGTTTGAATTTTCTGAACTGTCTTTTTGGTCCAGCGATTGGGTTGATGCGTATTTTCGTCAGTTGTATGGGTGACGTTGCGCGTATCAGTTGGGCGGCGCCAGGGCCGCCCGGCTTTTACTCAGGATGGATCGGCATGGAGCCTGCGCATGATGACATCAAGCAAATCACACCCATCGCGCAGCGGAATAGCCAGCAATTGGGCGAAGTCTTGAAGCACCACAGCATCGCTGCTGAGCTGTTCGCGAAAGGCCAGGTTTTCCAGCAGTTGGGTAACGGCTCGAATCCGGTACACGGCGGCGTCGTGGAGGACGTCGAGGGGCGCACAGGTGTCGATGAGCAGAGCGGGGACGGTGCTGTCGTGGCCCGTAAGGGGCATGTATTGGTTCATTTTCAGTTCTCTGTTAGTGGATTAAGCCACCACTCATTCGTCGCCAAACGAAAGGGTGGCAGCTGTACGCAGGTTGGCGAACCGGCAACAGAGAAAACCGGCAGACCCGAAGGTCTCCCGCGCACAGCCGCCATAACATGCACAGCTTTGCGGGTGCAAAAACACCTGCATAGAAGCGGGTTGCTTTTGCACTCTGTTGTCAGGTCGCCAAACCTGATCGCCATTTGGGCGACGGGCCGGACTATAAGCCCCGCGCCCAAACCCACGCAAGGCATCAAAGTACTGGCCCACGTTCATTGCCTCATGTCTTCAGCCCCATGGCCGACACACTGGCGATGATTAAACGCATCAAAGCACCCGCGCCGGTCAATCGCCGTCGCATCAACCCGCTCTACCGTTACACCACAAGGAAGAAGTACATGATCAAGTTGTTCTGCAAAGCTGCTGTTGTATTGTCCCTGGCCACGCTGTTTGGCTGCTCCTCGACACCGTCGGTAGAGAAAATGCAGGCGGACGTGGCGAACTACTCGCTGCCCAAGGCTGCTGTCGCCGACAAAGGCCTGGTGTACGTGGTACGCCCAAGCAACGTGGGGATGATGGTGCGGTTCAACGTGTTCCTGGATGACAAGGAAGCCGACTCGGAGATGGGTTACAACCGCGGCAACCAGTACATTTATTTCTTCGTGACGCCGGGCCAGCACGTGATCAGCTCCAAAGCTGAAAACTGGGCCGACATGCCGATCAACGTCAAGGCCGGTGAGGTGGTTTACCTCAAGCAGGAAGTCGAAATGGGCTTCGCCGTGGCACGCAACAGCCTCAAAGTGCTGAGCGATGTGGAAGGCCGTTATCTGGTCAAGGATGCGTCCTTGGGCACCGTGGCAAAAGAAAGCAAGTGAGTTAAAAACGCTTGAGGCGGTCGGGCTCCAGGCTCGGCCGCTCACGTATTGCACCGACCCTGAGGCATTGCGCCGCGCGCTCAGGGGTATCACGCAGATCTCCAGTGGGTATCTGGTGAAAGAACTCAAATAAGCCCACACGTCAGTAACCTGCCGCGTAAAAAGCTCACGGAATGAATCCTGTCATCAAGGATGATCAATGAAATCCAGCAAGTTCTCCCTTCTCGCCTTCCTGATGTCCTGCCTGGTCGTCGGCTGGGGGTTGGTGTATGTCGGCCGCATCAAATGGGGCATTCGGGTTGCGGCGTTGCTGTATGTCGGCGTGGTGTTGCTGGGGGTCACCGGGTTGGCCGCCACGCCTGTCGGGCTCTACGTGCTCTTGGCGTTCATCATCCTCGTCAAGCTGGCCTCCGCGATTGCCTCCGCGGTGCTGGCCCGCCGTTACGACGGCCCACCGGGCGTGCCACGCAAGCGTTTCCATGTACTGTACGTCGGCGTGCTGATCGCGATCACCTTGCTGATATTTGACGCGTTTCGCGCGCCGCTACTGGGTTTCAAAAACTATTACATACCCTCGGGCTCGATGATTCCTACGCTGTCGATCGGTGATTACATCGTGTCCGACTTGCGCCCCGGCGCACCCAAGGCCGGCGATATCGTGGTGTATCGCTGGAACGGCACCGAGGCGGTCAAGCGTGTGGCTGGTGTCGGCGGCGACACGCTGGCGATCGTCAACGGCGAGCTGATCCGCAATGGCGAAAACCTGGGGTTGTTCCACGCCCCGGCCGAGCGGGTGAAGAAGGACTACTCCTTGACACTGGCGCCGTTTTTGGTCGAGCCGGGGCACGTGTACCTGTTGGGCGACAACCGCGATGTGAGCAATGACAGCCGCTTCATGGGCCAGGTGGCTGTTGAGGATGTGGTCGGCAAAGTCACCGGCATCTGGTTCTCGAATGAACCGGTGCGCATTGGTACGAGGTTCCCATGACGCGTGAGGTTTCAATGGCAAGTTTAGCGGTAATAGGGTGGCGGTTGGCGCAGGTGATTTGCCTGCTGCTGATGTTCGTCAGTGCCAGCGTCTCTATGGTGGCGTGGGCCTACTTCGACAGCTCCACTGCCGGCGCTTTCGGCTCGGCGCTGGGTGTTTTCCTGATGGGCGCCATTGGGCTGCTGTTCGCGTTTGTATTTGAGCGCACGCGCACGCCCCGGGCCACGGCGCGCTATATGGCGACGCGTTTGGCGGTGGTGCTCATGCTGGCAGCGGGCGCGGCGTACCTGGTCGACTCGGTGTGGTTTGCACCTGAGCGCGACGCGCTCGACGAGAGCCTGGAGGGGGCGAGCTGTGGCGAGTACACCGGCACTGTCGTGAAAGGCTGGGAGCCATTTTGCGCGCAGAAGCGTGAGCGGGAGTCGAAATAAACCTATCAGATGGCGGCGGAAAAACCGGCGCTGCACTCTCATGTGAGGATCGGTCAGGCTATGAGCGACTCTGCAATGATTATCTGCTCTGCTGAAATAAATGAGCGCACGTTTGCGGCGTTTATCGAGTCGTTAGGTGGATTCGCCAGTGCTGGCAAACCCGCTCGTGGGTCGATCAGTCAGGATGAGGGCGATTTATACCTGGCGCTGTTAACCGTTGAGCAGTGGGCTGATTTTTATGCTGAGCAGGATGTGTTTGAGTGGGCCGAGCACTTGGGCGCGCAGCCTCAAAGCCTGATCGAAATCCAGTTAGGGCACGCCCGCGGTTCCAGGGCGCTTTGTGACTGGTTCGTTTATGAGTTCGGCCGCATATGGCACTGCATCTTGAGTGATGTTGACGCGGTGAGCCTTTCGTACGCGCAAGTGCGCGCGCGATATCTTCGGATCAGCGCGCCTTAGAAAAGCGCCTCGCAACGTCCCACCCAGCCGCCAGGCCCGCAGTGGGTGGGCCATGCTCGCTCCGAACAAGGCGCGTGCCCGGCCGATACGCCGGGCATACATCAGCAAGCGCCCTCGCCATAGGTCGCGATCCCTGCGTTCGAAGGCGTTACAGCAACTTGCGCTGCACCGCCTCATCCAACGTGCTGCGCGTCAGCGCTTCAACCACTTCACCGGTATTGGCCTGGAACGGAATACCCACGATCAGCACCAGGTGCATCCAGGTGCGCACCGATTCGCTTTTCTTGACCCGGCCCAGCTCTTTGCCGTCCTTGTCCTTGAACACGGTCTCCAGGGTGAAGGTATTTTTCGCCGTGGACGGGATGATGAAGAACGTGACACCGGTGATGATCGCCGAGGCCATGCTGAACTGTTCGTTGTTGTACAGCGTGGCGTCGGCGTAGATGTCCGAGTCGACCTTATCAGTGCTCACCCGCGCAAAGCGGTTGGACTGGCGGAACGCATCGGCCACGGACTTTTCCCAGAGGGCCGCCGGCGCGCCAGCGGTGGCGTTGCCGGGGCCGCCGTTGACCTGGCTCAGCGCTGTGGTGCGCACGTAAGCGGTCGGCTTTTGTGCCGGCGCATTGGCGGTCGGCGGCCAGGTTTGCACCGGTGGCAGTTCGTGTTGCGAGTAGGACACGCAGCCGGTCAGTAAGACGGCGGCGAGTACCAGGCTGTGCTTGATCAATCCTTGCATGTGTTGTTCCTTGAATTCAGGGTTTGGCCAGTTTGGCGGTGGCAGTGTCGAGCAGTTGCGCGATGAGGGTGTTCAGTTGCTGGGCGCCCATGGACGGTGCCCAGTATTCGCGGCCGTACAGGCCCACGTTGTGTTCGAACTTGAGGTCTTCCTTGGCCGTGGCCAGTTCTTTGCCGTTGCGGTCGACGATCACCAGGTCGCCGGCCACCTCGAAGCTGTCCACATAGATCGGCCCGTTGACCCAGATCCAGATCGTCAGCGTCAGCAAGGCGCCGGGGATGTAGGCCGGGTGCGGCGCGCGATGGCCTTTGAGCGAGGTCATGTTGAACTTGAGCACCACGTCGTTCTCTTCAAGACGGGTGGGGTACTCGGTGACTTGCTTGAAGTAGCCCGCTGTGCGTACGTACTGGTTGAGCTGGGCGGTGAGCGAGCGGCTGATCGCGGTTTTGTTGGCGTCATTGACGTCGGCGGCGTTCACCGCCACATCGGCGATTTGCGCGCTGCGCGGGCTGCTGCTAGTGGCGGGGTGGAGCGGGGCGCCAATGGGGCCGGTGACGGTATAAGAGACGCAGCCGGTCATCGACAGCGTCGCGATCAGCGCCGCAGCGCGGCAGAGGGTGTTCAGCACAAAATTTCCCTATTAATGAACGAACCAAGTCAGGGTCTCGACCGGGCGGTCGATAACTTGAGGCGTGTGCGTGACTGCAAGACAGTCACCGAAACAGCTTGAGAAGCCCTCTCAACCCCGTAAAATACCGCGATTGTTTAAAGCACGATACTTTTCAGGGATGAAATCAGACATGCGCGCGTTCGTTATATGCCTCGCCCTCTGCTTCATGGCGGGCTGCGCCTCCAAGCCGGATTACTACATTTCACCGGCGCCGGTCACCATTCCCAAGACGGCTACGTATTGGCTCGATACGTTCAACGTTGAGGTGAGGGGCGAGAGTAAGCACTTCATGCCTGATGACAAGGTCCGCCAGGAACTCGGCGTCGATCTGGTCAATCGCCTGCTTAACGCCAAGCGTTACGCCACCAGTAAGCAAACCGCCGATTACTTGCTGGACGTGGATATCGTCTACGTGCGCCATATCATCGACTCCAACGGTGGGCTGTCCAACCTGGTGGTCAGCGACGGCACCATCCTGCAAAGCATCGATTTTGGCTACAAGGTCAAGGTCAAGAAAGCGGATGCCGAGGTGCTTCACTTCGCCCAGAACCGGCCCGGCCTGGTACCCAACAATTGGCGGGGCCAGCCACAGCAATGGAAGACCATTGGCGGCATTATCACCAACACCGGTAATTCCAGTGTCGAGCGATATTTCACTGGCGGGCTGAGCGACTACATCCTTGATGATCTGCGCGATATTCCGTCCCGCTAGCGTTACCTGCTGCACCCGATTTCTCACTCTAGGAGCACCCTGTGAAAACACTGTCCAAAATCCTGCTGTCGGGCCTTACCGCCGCAGCGCTGCTGACCGTGGCCGGTTGTGCCACGGAGAGCAACCGCGCGATGCCGGTTGAGCAAGTCGCCAGCGCCAACATCGCCTATTCCGGCGTGCGCGTACCCATTGCCGTGGGCAAGTTCGATAACCGCTCCAGCTACATGCGCGGCATCTTCTCCGACGGCGTTGACCGTCTCGGTGGCCAGGCCAAGACCATCCTGATCACCCACCTGCAGCAAACCAACCGCTTCAGCGTGCTGGACCGCGACAACATGGGCGAAATATCCCAGGAAGCCGCGATCAAAGGCACCGTGCAAAAGCTTAAAGGTGCTGACTACGTGGTGACGGGTGACGTGACCGAGTTCGGCCGCAAAGAAACCGGCGACCGCCAGTTATTCGGCATTCTCGGCCGTGGCAAAACCCAAGTGGCTTACGCCAAAGTCGCGTTGAACATCGTCAACATCAGCACCTCCGAAGTGGTGTATTCCACCCAGGGCGCTGGTGAATACGCCCTGTCGAACCGTGAAGTCATCGGCTTTGGCGGCACTGCAAGCTACGACTCCACCCTCAATGGCAAGGTCCTGGACCTGGCCATGCGCGAAGCTATCAACCGCCTCGTCGACGGCATCAATGCCGGCGCCTGGAACCCGCGCAACTGATCAGCAGCACCTCAAGGAGCAGTACACGGATGAGCAAGGCAGTTAAGTTGGCGCTGATGCTGACAGCAATCGCGACGGTCGCCGGGTGCCACACGGCGCCCCAACCCCTGTATCAATGGGAAAGCTACCAGCCGCAGGTTTACGAGTACTTCAAGGGCGAGCCCAAGGAAGCACAGGTAGAGGCGCTGGAACGCGACCTGCAAAAGATCAACGCCAGTGGCCGCAAGGCTCCGCCGGGTTACCACGCGCACCTGGGCATGCTGTACATGACCATGGGCAACGATGACCAGATGGTGCAGGAGTTCCGCACCGAGAAGGCGCTGTTCCCCGAGTCTGCTTCCTACATGGACTTTCTGCTGAAAAACGCCAAGACCGGAGTCGCCACTAAATGAGCCTGTTAAAACTCACCGGCGCCTTGCTGGCCCTGGCTTTGCTCGGCGGTTGCGCAGCGCCCAAGACCATTGATTACACGGCATACAAACAGGCGCGGCCGAAGTCGATCCTGGTACTGCCGCCGATCAATGAGTCACCGGAAGTGCAGGCGTCCTACAGCATGGTGTCGCAGGTCACCTACCCGTTGGCCGAAGCTGGCTATTACGTGTTGCCGATTGCCCTGGTGGACGAAACCTTCCGCCAGAACGGCCTGACCACCGCCAACGATATCCAGGGCGTGCCTCCGGCCAAACTGCATGACATTTTTGGTGCGGACGCGGCGCTGTACATCACCGTGAGTGAGTACGGCACCAAGTACATGCTGATCTCCAGCGACACCAGCGTGACGGCCTCGGCCAAACTGGTGGACCTGCGCACCGGCACCACCTTGTGGACCGGTTCGGCGCGGGCCTCCAGTGAGGAAGGCAACAACAACAGCGGCGGCCTGGTGGGCATGCTGATCACGGCGGCGGTCAAGCAAGTGATCAACAGCTCCACTGATGCGGCGCACCCGATTGCCGGTATCACCAGTGCGCGCCTGCTGTCGGCGGGGCAGCGCACCGGGATTCTGTACGGCCCACGTAACCCGAAGTACGGCACCGACTGATTTGCCTGTGCCTGCGTGAAAAGCGTTTGCTGGCCCTCACAGGCCAGCATCACGCATCGCCGTCAGTGCACAATGATGTCTTTGGGCCTGATCAGTTGCGTACTTTTCATCAGGAAGTCCGTGGTGCGGTTGCCGGTCAGGTCGATGGCGATGAAGTAGCGGCCGCTTTGCGGGTTGTAGGTCACCCGGGTATCGCCAATGCGCCCGGTAAACTCTTCGACGAGCGTGAGGCGCGTGTTGGCCTCCTTCTCCACCCCGCGAAGGTCAATACTGTCAGTGCCGGTGGTGAAATCCGTCAGTAACCGAGCATTGAAAAAGGTCGAATCGCGGGCGCTGTTGAAGACGAAACGCGGTTCTGACACTGGGTTACTCACGCGTGGCTGAGCGCGCGTCGTAGGCGCTGGGGGCAGGCTACGTGTTGTTACCCTGCCAGCTCTGTGGGGCACGAGGTCACTTGGCCTGACTTGCCCATGGGTCTTGATAAACAAGTCAGCTCTGCCATTGCCGTTGAGGTCGATGGACACGGAGCCCATGCCGCTTCTTTCATCGTAGGTGAGCAGCGCCTCACCCGCTTTGCCGCTCCAGGCATTCACAACGGACAGTGAGGACAGGCCCGCATTCCTCAGCGCCTGCGTCACGTCGATCTTGTCGCTGCCGCTAGTGAAATCCATGATCTCATCCGGGTTTTGCGGCGTGGAATCGCTGGCGTGGTTATACACAAAACTATCGGCACCGCCGCCGCCGCGTAATCGATCGGCGCCGCCGCCACCGGTGAGTCGGTTAATCTGGTCGTTACCGATCAGCGCATCATGGCCTGAACCCCCTATCGCATTTTCGATGGTGACGCCCCGGGCGATAGAGACATTGCCCCGGCCGTGGCCCACATCTGAGAACGAACCGGCCTTGAGGTTGATGACTTGGTTAGTGCCATAGCCCGAGACGTCCAGCGTGTCGTTGCCAGCGCCGTCCCAGATGCAAAAAGCAGCAGCGTCACGGTTGCTCCGCAGCGAGTAGTAGTCCCTTCCGGTGTTGGAGTTGAAACCGTAGGTGTTGTTTTCTCTGCGGGTTTGATAGTTGGCGCCATAGTTTTGTTGGATGGCACTGATGTCATCCATCATGGGGGCATTGGGTATGACGCCCATACGTTTGCCACTGTCTTCAGCAAGGAAGTAGCTCATGACGGTGTGGGCTTTAGAGTCCTGTGCATAAACACGGTCTGAATGGCTCCATTTGCCGCTGGCATCGTATTTCCCCGGGTGAGTCAGGCCGAGGGTGTGACCGATTTCGTGAGTCATCACATGGCGAGCCAGAAAGCCCGGATTGTAAGTGGTATCGCCGCTGTCGTGATAAGGGCCGGGATAAGCGCCCCGTGCGCCGGGTTCGTCAGAAAGTCGGAAGGTCAAGCGTCCTTCGGCTTGCCCGCCGTTTTCAGTGAAGGCCAGATTCGCCACATCGCTCCAGGATTGGATGGAGCGCCGGGCGTCTTGTTTTTGGTATTCGTCGAATCCGCCGGCCAAGAAGGAATAGGAAATTTCGGTCTTATTATTTTGGTTCCAATCCCTCCATTTATACGCGCCCCGTGTGAGCTGCTCTACAGCCCGCTGTTTATCAAAGGACTGCCTGTTGGCTCTGCTGATGTATGGGTCGTTTTCGCGCAGGGTGGCGTCATAATTACCCCCATTAGTATTACTGCTTGCGCCTGGTGCGTCCCAACGGCGATTCGCTTGAGCGTTTTGCTGTTGAGGCGCACGCACAAAACGGTGGGCGCGCGCAGGTTGAGTCAATGGCCGGTAGATCGTCCGAAAAGAGGCCGGGCGAGAAGTTCCTTGGGCCTGTTGGGCGGCATCCGGTTGGGGGGGAAAGAAAGGCGCTCTGAAATCTATTCTCAACGTGATAATTCCCAGTGTTTATTTGTTGTTCTCCCTACATAAAAAGTTCGCAAACTCCGTTGCGCTAAGCGCAAAGCTGGCAGCGTTAGAAGAAATTTCCAAAGACCAATATGTGACTGAGTAAATCTTTAGCGTCTGGTTTATAACGGCATGAAGTGACTAGATTTTTATACCCGTGCTGCTTGTTCTCAACGTTTAGGCTCGTCACAGCTAGGGGCGCAATAGGAGGCTGATTTGTCTTACGTGTTTGTGGCGATTTCCCAAAAAGGTGCCGGTCATTAACCCGAACCTATGAGGCCTCGCGTCCTACCTTGTGATCGCATTATTCATTCACGAGGTTAAGCCAATGTCCCGCCCTCTTTTGCACGTGCGTCCTGTCGCCCAGGGCTTCACCGTTACCTTGCTGGTTGCACTGGCCGGTTGTGGGTTGACTTCTTCCCGTGATGTCGCCAAGCCTGAGCACGCTGCACCTGTCGCAGAACTGCAAAGCGAACCTGTGCAGGGTGCGCTGAGCAAACGTATGCCGATGCCTGCGCCGATGGCCATGCGCCTGATGAGTCAGGATTCGGCCGCGATGGCCTACCGCAGCGAGCCCCGCGAGCAATACGCAAACCTGCCGGACAACCCGGTGCATCGTGTTGCCGAAACCCCCGTCTCGACGTTCAGTGTCGATGTCGACACCGGCAGTTATGCCAACGTAAGACGCTTCCTCAACCAGGGGCGCCTACCGCCTGAAGGTGCTGTGCGACTGGAGGAAATGGTCAATTACTTCCCCTACGACTACGCCCGACCCACCGACGGCTCGCCCTTTGGCGTGACCACCGAAGTCGCCACCACGCCGTGGAACCCGCACACCCAACTGCTGCGCATCGGCATCAAGGCATCCGACCGCGCGGTGGCTGACCTGGCGCCGGCCAACTTGGTGTTCCTGGTGGATGTGTCCGGCTCCATGGACCGCCGCGAAGGTTTGCCGCTGGTCAAAAGCACGCTGAAATTGCTGGTGGACCAGCTCCGCGACCAAGACCGTGTGTCGCTGGTGGTCTATGCCGGTGAGTCTCGCGTAGTGCTCGAACCTACGTCCGGCCGCGACAAAACCAAGATCCGTAACGCCATCGACCAACTCACGGCGGGCGGCTCCACGGCGGGCGCGTCCGGCATCGAGCTGGCCTACCAGATGGCCCGCACAGGCTTTATCGACAAAGGCATCAACCGCATCCTGCTGGCCACCGACGGTGACTTCAATGTGGGCGTCAGCGACTTCGACAGCCTCAAGCAAATGGCCGCCGACCAGCGTAAAAGCGGCGTGTCCCTGACCACCCTGGGCTTCGGTGTGGATAACTACAACGAACACCTGATGGAACAACTGGCCGACGCAGGCGATGGCAATTACGCCTACATCGACAACCTGCGTGAAGCGCGAAAAGTGCTCGTGGATCAGCTCAGCTCAACCCTGGCCGTTGTTGCGCGGGATGTGAAATGGCAGGTGGAATTCAACCCCGCCAAGGTCAGCGAATACCGGCTGCTGGGCTATGAAAACCGCGCCTTGAAACGTGAGGATTTCAACAACGACAAAGTCGATGCCGGCGAGATCGGCGCAGGGCATACCGTGACCGCGCTGTACGAAATTGTGCCGAAGGGCCAGAAGGGCTGGCTGGAGCCTTTGCGCTACGCCGCTGCACCTGCGGCGCAAAACACCTCCACTGAGTTGGCGATGCTGCGCGTGCGCTACAAACCGGCGGCGGGCGGTGACAGCCAGCTGATTGAGCGGCCCATCAGCACCGAGTCGACCAAAGCCAGCGATGATCTGCGCTTCTCGGCGGCCGTTGCAGCCTTCGCCCAACAGCTCAAGGGCGATGGCCGCTACACTGGCAGCATGAGCCTGCAGGACACCGCCGCACTGGCCCGCTCAGCCCGAGGCGATGACCCGTTCGGCCTGCGCAGCGAGTTCGTGCAATTGGTGGAGTTGGCGCAGAGCCTCAAGCACTAATCATTGGGTCCAATGAAGATCTAATGTGGGAGCCGGGCTTGCCCGCGATAGCGGTGGGCCAGGCGACATCTGCGGTACTGACCGACCGCTATCGCGGGCAAGCCCGGCTCCCACAATTCAAGGGTTTCAACGTCTAGAAAGGAGTTCGCCACCTACATGGCCGTTCCAGATGATTCACCCAGCGACGAATCGCTGCTGGCCCGCTACCGAGCCGGTGACGGTGCCGCGTTCGAGCTTTTGTACGCGCGGCACCGCCAAGGCCTGTACCGGTTCCTGGTGTCCCTGAGCAACAAAGCCGAACTGGCCGAAGAGGTTTATCAGGAGACCTGGCTCAGCCTGATCCGCAGCAGCACCCAGCCCCAAGGCCGGGCGAGTTTTCGTACGTGGCTGTTCCAGATTGCCCGCAACCGCCTGATCGACCACTGGCGCAAGCACGGCGTGCACAACCCATTGCACGACAGCTACGATGAGCAACTGCACGCCCAGCCCGACGACAGCGCCGGCCCCGAGCAGCAACTGAGCCTGAGCCGCGACCAGGCGCGCCTCGACGCCGCGCTGCAGGACTTGCCCGAAGACCAGCGCGAAGTCTTCCTGCTGCGCCTGCACGGCGACCTTGAGGTGCCGCAAATCGCCGCCCTCACCCAAGCGCCGCTGGAAACCGTAAAAAGCCGCCTGCGTTACGCCCAGCAGAAACTGCGCCGCCTGCTGGCCGAGGAGATACCCGCATGACCGACTCCCGACACACCCAGGACCCGGACGACGTGTTACTCCAACACTTTCGTCAACACAGCACAGGCGAACCGCCTGCGTCCCTCGACGCCTTCATCCTCAACACCGCCCGCCGCGAAGCCCCGGCGCCACAGCCAAGCCTGTGGCAACGCTGGCTGCACGCCTGCCGCCAGCCACGCTGGCAGATGGCATTCGCCACCGTCGCAGGCGTGGCACTGATGATCGGCGTGGTAATGCGCTCGCCAATGCCACAACCCGAGTTATCCACCGCGACGTTCTCTGCGCCTCAGCAGGAAGCCGCACGCCCGGTGGTCCAAGCGTATTCGGCGCCTGCACCTGCGCCCATGGCCCGGATGGCCGCCGCACCGCCGGTTCAGGCTGAGGTCGCCGGCGCGTTGGCGGATGAGCCGGCGGCGAAACTCAGCAAGCGTGCGGCGGTTGCGCTGCCATCGTTGGAGCAGGGGCTGCAGGAGATTGTGAATCTGCGTCTGGCTGGGGAGAGCAGAGCGGCGGATGAGAAGCTGCTGGCGTTGCATAAGCGCTTTCCCAAGGAAGACTTGCCGGCGCGGTTGGAGGCGTTGCAGAGGCGTTAAATCGATGCCCACAAAAAAGCCCCAGGCCTTTCGACCTGGGGCTTTTTCGTCGGTATCTGGTGCCCCGGCGTCGTTTGAACTGAGCAGTCATATGCCCGCGTTTACTGGGTCTTCCTGATGGTCCGCCGGTTAGGCATACACATGGGCATACACCAGTTAAATTGCTGGAGTACATATTCATCTTGGAATGCAGCTGTTTGCCGTGTCGCGGCAACCGGTTCACCAATGCAAATACTTACTCAATATTCGCCGCGATATTCCCTTTCCATCTCGTGTTTAAATTGGAGTTGTTCGTCAACTACGCAGCCAGCCCCTGAAAGCATCGTTGCGATTTTCTCAATTACCTCACGCACGTTCCGAAGGTTAATGGTCGCGAGGCCAGGCAGCGACGGCTTCCCATCTCTGTCCTCTGGATAGCGAAATGCCTGAGACGTAGGGTCTATCGATGCAAATTCGTCGATGAGGCGGCCTGCTTCTTTTAGCTTCTCAACTGAATCACCTGGTGCTATTTCAGCTAGGAGGGAGTAACAGATCGCCCACAGTTTTCCGATATGGTGATCTTTCGGAAAGCCTTTCTCCTTACCGATGACTGACCTACCCATCTGAATGAGCTCTTTGAGCTGTAGTTCCAGATACTGTCGGTATAGAAATAAAATAGGGTAGACCTGAGTGTCTTGACCTGAGCTGCGCTCCTCAATGCGCTGAACCAGAATATCGGCAGCGTCCTTGTACCCTGACGCATAAAGCGTCCAACGATACCCTCCTCCCCAATTTACACACGCGTTGTTCCACCAGTCCTCCTGTGACTTAAACAGTCCGTCTTCTGAGGACGGGAACGCGGACGGTCGTATGAAAAAATCAGGGTCAAGCAAAGAGTCTGGATCGCTCATTTTGAAGCCTCAATTAGGGGGGGCGAGTGGCGAGTATAGAAGCTCAGTCGAAGCTCTGGAAAAGTGACGAGCGCTGTAAGCTTTCATTCGCGCTAGCTGTCCGATGTGGTTTCCTGGTTGCTCAGAGCGAGTGATGTACCAAGCAGGCAGCAAAAAATTTGCCGGGGCCCCTGGAGAGTTTTGCTAGGTACGGGGCATGAAACCCGCGGGATCGAGTTAGTGGGAGGCATTGGAAGTTACTGAAATTTCAATCGTTGAAATTGAAAGGATCTTGAAGAAAAAGGGCCATCGTTACAGCTTCGGTAAAGATGGCTGTATCTGTTGCTGATAGTGAACACCTGCATAGCGTCAACCAAGGTAATGGGTGTCAACCACGTCAACCTGTCAACCAACTTAAAAAATCCAGCCGCTAACACGAACGCGCGGGTTCTATGCCCCGTGTCTAGCCGAAATGCCCAGGGTCCCCAGCGACTTTACGATTCATAGGGCAAATGCACTGGTGAACAGCAGTTCACCCGGTTCACCTGTTCACTAAGCTGGGCACCTTTTCGCTGACACGATCACGCGGGTTTCCTACCCCGTGCCGAATCAACATGCGTAGGGCCCCCCCCCGGGTTTCTAGGCAAAACCAGGAGCATGATTGATCTCGCCGCGCTGGGGGGCATTTCAGAAGGGGCTCGGGGGGATACCGTTAAAAAACGGTGTTACGGGTGTTACGCGTGTTACCTGTATGTATAACTATATGATTTTAAACGATTTATATGGTGTTACACGGATGTGTTTCATTTATCGATAGACGTGTTACGTGGCAAATAGGTGTTACATCAATAACTGCTCAGGGAGGGGCGGTTTATGATGATTAAGACGACTGTCATCGCATCAGAGCCCTTCGCTTTGAAGTGTCGCTATCGGCCTAAGCGGCCATTTCGTGGCACTCAATTTCATCCTCTAGGAGGCCTACACGGATGCGCAACAAGCCTGGCCGAAATGATCCCTGCCCTTGCGGTAGCGGCCGCAAGCTCAAAAAATGCCATGGGTCCATCAACAATCTCGAAATAGTGCTGAAGCTGAATGGACCGCGCATGCGACAGGAGATACAGATGACACTTGCTCGTCATGAAGCCCAAGAGTTTCAGAGGCGTGAGCAGCAGGGCCTCGGTAGGCCGATCATTTCCGCTGAGTTCCATGATCACAGAATCATAGCCGTCGGTCAGACGATGCATTTCTCGCAGAAGTGGAAAACGTTTCACGACTTCCTGAACGACTACCCGAAGATCGTCTTGGGTAGTGAATGGTGGATGTCTGAGGGAAGTAAGCCTCCAGAAGAGCGTCATCGTATTCTCACCTGGGCGGTCCGCTGCTATGAGCACTCGAAAGCTCATATGGAACAGGTGGGGACAGGTGTCCCGCAGCCGATGACGGGGGCTATTGGTGCCTATATGCGCTTCGCATATGACCTTTACAGCCTGAAGCACGCCATCGAGGTCCAGAAGCTGCTTATCGACCGAATCAAGTGCCCTAAGAACTTCCCCGGCGCGTTGTACGAGGTACGGGTCGCCGCCGCCCTGATTCGGGCAGGCTTCAACCTGCAGCCCCAAGATGAAACTGACAGACGTACTACTCACGTTGAGTTCATCGCTACGGACACTAAGTCCGGTGCGATCTACGCAGTTGAGGCCAAGCGACGAGAAGGGGGGCGGATGAAAATCAACAGGCAAATGAATCGCGCTTTGAGCAAAAAGTCGGATCATCCTCGCATTGTTTTCATTGACACAAACGACGGACGCCTGGAACTGGGCAGAGGCCAGCCTAACCCTGTAGCGCTTGTGGAGGCTGAAAACCTCTTAAAGCTATACGAGCGAGACCCTACTGGGCAAAAGCTTCCGCAGGCATATGTCATAGTCACCTTCGATCCAGAGGAGCATCACCTTGATGCCATTGATCTGCCTTCCGGATTGCTGCTATGGGGCTTCCACCTCGAAGATCTTCACCCTGGGCTGAAAAACCTGCTTCAGCAGGTCAAAATTAGGCGCCGGCATGCGCCCGTCTTTGCGCTGCTGGAGTCGATGCAGAAGCACCGGCGCATTCCCGCTACGTTCGATGGAGAGGCCGAGTCGTTCTCTGGTGGAATTCCCAAGGCACGGCTACAGGTTGGTCAGCGGATGGAGGTACCAGGACCTAATGGGACGCAAATCGAGGCGACGCTAGAGAATTGCGTCGTCATGCCAAAGTCGGGAGAGGCATTTTGTATCGCTTGTAGCGACGATCAGCAGCGCTTCATAGTCAAGATTCCGTTGACGGATGATGAACTAAAGGCCCATGCCCAGCACCCTAAGACCTTCTTTGGAGTTATTGATAGGAATGCTGGCCGCTCTTGTCCGAAGACTGACCTGGACTGGTTCGACTTCCTCTGGGAAACATACTCGAGCAGCACAAAAGAGAAACTGATCGAGCTCATGGACCATGTACCCGACGTTGAACGATTGAACGAGATGACCCAAGAGGACTTGGCCGACGAATATTGCGTTCGAATGGCAAGCGCAATGGTGGAAGCCCATATAGAAATGATGTGACTCATTCTCCGACGCTATCGACACTTTTTCGGCGCTATTGAGGAACAGCTATGAACGATATTCCCAAGACACTTTCGGAGACTCATCCGCATCTCAGCGGCTTCATGGACTTCCTTGCCGACTTTAACAAAGAGACGGAGCGCGGAACTGCATTGGCTGCTGCAGCAATGCTCGATGAGCAGCTTGCTCGGATCATCGAGTCCTTCCTCATCCCTAACAAAGGAAGTAAGTCTCTCATTGACGGCTTCAATGCGCCGCTTGGAACATTCTCCGCACGCATCGCTTCCTCGTTCGCCTTGGGCCTTTTATCTGAAGTCGAGTACAGGGAATGCGAGTTGATCCGAAAGGTACGAAACGAATTTGCGCATCAAATCAAGGTTTCATTTAAGAGTGAAAAGGTCGCGAGTCTCTGTGCGCTACTGCAGCTTTCGGCGAAAAGCTATGGCGATGTTCACGTTGACACCAGAGGCCAGTTCACCTCCGCGGCAGTCGCGCTGATCTTGAATTTGACGAATCGCCCACACTACGTTGGGCAGAAGCGGTTACAGGTAGAGAACTGGAAGACGTAGCCCTTGCTTTCATTACCGGGCTCACCCATACCAGTGG
>NZ_JBJGXU010000081.1:0-21260 GCF_045447305.1 Pseudomonas sp. D47
CGGAAAGCGGGCTGCACTACAACCGCCATCGCTACTACAATCCAGATATTGGTCGTTACCTGACGCCTGATCCAGTGAAGCTGGCTGGTGGGATCAACGCGTACCAGTACGCGCCCAACCCTACGGGGTGGATAGATCCGCTAGGCCTAAATACCTGTCCTGGTGGCGACGGATGCAAGCCTAACGCTACTGCAGAACCCAAACCTAAAGTTAATGACGGAACGCCCGCCCTACCTCATCAGCCAAAAACTGAGCGGCAGGCAAGAATAGATCAACTAACAGAGTCAAACGCAAAGCGAAAAGTGTTGGGTTGGGAACAAAAATACGATATGCATGCGACTGAAAAGCATGGGCCTGAGATACCGGACGAAGCCTTGAAGCAACGTTCTATAGACGGTACAAATCCGACCACAGGCACAAAAGGACCGATCAGCTCAAGTTCTCAATTTAAATCCTGGAAAATGCAGCTCCACGCTATAAACAAGGCCTTGGGTAAAATGCAAAGCAATTCCCCCGCTCCTACAGGTTTCGATAAGACGGGGAACCCCGTGGTCGTAGTTGAACTGCTTGGCGCAGGGCGAGGTTACAAACCTAACAGCAAAGACCCAAGAAATCCAAAGTACATTGAAAGTATGGACAGCGCTGAAATTAGATTTGATAAAAACAACTCAACACGACCATTTACAGCGTTTCCTAAGTGAGTAGCCAATGTTGAAATCGCCTTTCATGGATATGCCGTACCTCCCCAACATCTCTCACATATTGGGGGCCTTATCGATATACGACCTTGAAGACACCGCTGGCGAAGCACTGTGGAAATACGACCCTAACAATGAAAAAGACAGAGAAACAATCATCATTCTTTTTGTTTTGAAAGACCTTATGTATCTGTCTTACCGACATCGTTCTGTGCTGATGTCTATACTCAAGGATGCGCTAGATTCGCCCGGTTTTGATTTCGCAAAAGAGTTTGAAAGTGATTACGACGAGCACATAACGATGGCCTGGGATGAAACAGAAATAGCGGACCCCCGAGGCTTCTTTGCCGACATCTACCGATTAGCCAACGAGGTCTGGAAAGACGACCTCCAAAAAGCCAGCCTCGAAGACCCATCCACATGGTAAGAGCATCATTTATCTCACTGACATCCCCCAACCCTGTGGCGAGCGAGCTTGCTCGCGTTGGGCTGCGCAGCAGCCCCATTAAGAACGACGGCGTTTAAACAGCCAAACCCGCCTCGCCAGTTTTGGGGCTGCTGCGCAGCCCAACGCAGGGCAAGCCTGCTCGCCACAACGAGCCTGCTCACCATGGGATCAAGGTTCACCCTTAGAGAATGGGCGAGCCCTACGACCCAATCACCGCTTCGAAAGCTCCATTATCATCCGGCTAAGCAGGTAAATCCGCGGCGCCACACTCTCCACTTCCGCATACTCCTCTGGGGTATGAATATTCCCTCCGACAATCCCAAACCCATCCAATGTCGGCGTCCCTACCCCAGCCGACAAGCTCGCATCCGCGGCCCCGCCGCTGCCTTCAATGGTCAACGTACGCCCCAGCTCCCCATAGATTCCCTGGGCAATCGCGACCAACTTATCCGACTCCGGCGTCTGCGGCATCGGCGGTAACCCCCGGCGCAAACTGGTCTTCACTTCAGTGTCCGGGATTAACTTGTTGGCCGAGACGCGTGCCAGGTCTTTCTCGATCCGATCGAACTCTTCCGGCAACGCCGCGCGTACATCGGCCATGGCCGTCGCTTGGTCGGGGATGACGTTTTTACGGTCGCCGGCATTGATCACGGTAAAGTTAATGGTGGTTTTCTTCTCTTCATCACCGAGTTTGCCCAGTTGCAGGATCTGGTGCGCCGCTTCCATGGCGGCGTTGCGGCCCAGTTCCGGGGCGACGCCGGCGTGGGCGGCTTTGCCTTTGACTTCGACCACGGCGGTGGCGCTGCCTTTGCGCCAAACCACCAGGCCATCGGCTGGGCGGCCGGGTTCGAGGTTCAAGGTGACGTCGTTCGCCTTGGCGGTGTTGCGGATCAGCTCGGAGGCGGCTTCGGAGCCGGTTTCTTCGCTGGCGTCGAGCAGGAAGGTGATTTGCGCGTAGTCCTTGAAGCCTTGGTTTTTCAGAACTTTGAGCGCGTAGATGCCGGCAACGATGCCGCCCTTGTCATCCATCACGCCGGGGCCGTAAGCGCGGCCGTCCTTGATGTGGAACGGGCGGGCGGCGGCCGAGCCTTCCTTGAACACGGTGTCCATGTGGGCCATCAGCAGGATCTTGGCTTTGCCGTTGCCTTTGAGAGTGGCGATCACATGGCTGTTGTTGGCCGCTTTGTCTGGCACCAGTTCGATGCTGAAACCCAGCTGCTTCAATTCATCCACGGCGATGTTGCGCACTTGGGTCAGGCCGGGCTCGTAGCCGGAGCCCGAGTCGATATTCACCAGGCGCTCAAGCAGTTTCAGGGCCTCGGCCTTGTACTGTTCGGAATCGGCCTGGATCTGTTTGTGGGGTTCGGCGCTGTAGGCCGGCACGGCGAAGGACAAGGCCAGGGTCGCGGCCAGGAGGGTACGGGAGAAGGTGAAGAGCATGGGCCGATCCTTGTTTTTTGTTGGGGGGCGCTGCGACACCCTACCCCACTAGACCGACCGCAACCAACTCCCCTGCACCGAACTCACGCGGTTACGCCCGCTGCTCTTAGCCTCGTACAACGCTTGGTCGGCGTCGTTGAGCCAACTGGTGGAATCGGCGTGCGCAGGTTGATAGGGCGCCAGGCCAATGCTCAAGCTGGCGCGCAGCGTCGGGTCCTGGGCATAGGCCAAGGCGTTGAAGCGATCGCGCAAGGCTTCCATCACTTCGGTGGCGCGGTGCAGCGGCATGCCCGGCAGGATCACGCAAAACTCATCACCGCCATAACGCCCAGCGAGGTCGGTGACGCGCAGGTTCTGGCGCAGTATTTTGCTCAGTTGGCGCAGCACGATATCGCCGGTTACATGGCCATAAGTGTCATTGATGGTCTTGAAATGGTCGATGTCGATCAGCGCAATGGCGGCGCCCACCTGCTCGCGGCGGCAGCGTTGGAATTCGATTTCCAGTTGGTCCTTCCAGGCGCCGTGGTTGAGCAGGCCGGACAGGCTGTCGGTGCGGCTCAGGGCCAGTAACTCGCGTTTGTGTCGAGCCAGGGTCACGGCCTGGCGATAGCAGATCCAGCCCAACGCCAAGGGGTACACCATCAGAATCGGCAAACAGGCGTAAAGCTGGGTTTGCGTGGTCACGGCGATAAACGCTGGGGAGAACACCAGTAACGACACACCGATGCCCAATGCCTGCGCCACCCAGCCCGCCAACATAAAGCGTGGCCCGCCGATGGCGACGTTGTTCATGGTCATCATCGACAGCGTGGTGACGCTGGGCAACGGGTTGAAATACATGGCGCCGACCCAGAAGCCACCGCAAAAGGAATCGAACATCAGGTTACGCCGTTCGCTGCGCAGGGAATTGCTCGCGCGGCGCGACCATTGATAGGCCAAGTGCGGCCAGACGAAGGCGTTGATCAGCATCCAGGCCCACACCCACAGTGGCGGCTGCAAGGGGTACATGCCAAACACCACGCACACAAAACCCAGCGACATCCCCAAGGCGCGCGACTTGTACAACCGTGAAGCGAGCGGAAGTCCATTTCCTCCGGCGGCTGACATGGTTTGGTGTGATCCTGGATGAATGCCTGGAGTCTATCAGGGCAACGTCAAATCGCCACTACCGCTTATAGGCTAATACTTCAGTGGGAAAACCCTCGCGCCAACATCAACGCCACACCCAGCAACAACACCGCTGTGACCCGTTGCAACAGTACCCGGCGCTTGGGGTTTTCCAGCACATGCTTGATGCGCTGGCCGAAATAGCAGTACAGGCAACCGCTGGCAAATTGCAGCGTCAGAAAGGTCAGCCCGAGGATGGCGATATCCGCTGCTGAGCTGTGCTCCCCCGCCCCTGCAAACTGCGGGAATACGGCGCTGAACATGATGATGGTCTTGGGGTTGGAAAACCCGGTCAGCAAACCTTTACCGAATAGGCTGCGTGAGCCTTCCACCGCACCGGTCTGGTTGATCGACACGCCGCTGCTGGTCCACTGCTTGTAGGCCAGGTAAAGGATGTAGGCCACACCGACCAACTGGAGGGTCTGGGTGATGGCGAGGTTGCCCTTGATCAACTCCGAGAAGCCTACGGCAAAGATCAGGATCGAAATCAGGTACGACACACTGGCGCCGATCTGCGCCGGGATCGAGCTGCGTAAGCCGTCTTTCACACCCAGGCTCAACAGCAGCAGGGTCATCGGGCCTGGGCTGAAGGTCATGGTGGCGCAAAACAGCAGAAAGTAGAGAAACGAAGAAAGCGTTAACGCACTTGTCATGGGCCGAGACCTTGAGGTGATAGAAACAACAACGCAACGCATGATGCGAGCGCTGACCATGGGCCCATCAGCCAACCGCTATTTCGAGCGTCAGGGCCTGGCGATACATCAGCGCCAGGTCAGCCAGGGCGGCCTTGGCGGTCTGGGTGCGGGTTTCAAAGGTCACCAGGCCTTGCCAGTGAGTCTCGACGATGGCCTGCACCACGTCGGCGTAGTCACAGCTATCGTCGTGCTCCTGCAAGTACGGGTCTTGTGCGCCACTGTTATTGCGAAAGGCGATGCCTTTGATCAGATGGGGGTACTTGCGCAACACCGCCGCCGGCAGGCCACGTTCGATGATGGCGTGGCCGGCATTGAGGCAGAAGTACACATTGGCGTGTGGTTGCAGGTGCTCTAACACCCACGCGTATTGCGCCTCGTGGGTGAATATCCGGTAATTGACATAACTGGACAGGCTTTCCAGGTAGATATCCGTGCCTCTGGCCTCGGCATACAGCGCCAGTTCCTGCACCGACTTGAGGTAGCGTTCAAGGACCACCTGCTTGGCCATCGGCGCTATTTTCGGCTCGACGATGCAACCGCCGTGGATGATCAATGGCGCGCCCAGACGGCTGGCAATCTCGATTTCTCTTTTCACGTATTGCACGGCCGCCGTCCGGAAAGCTTCGACGTCACTGCCCAGCGGCGCCTTGAAGTTGCTATGGAAAATCGGCTTGACGCCGGTTTTCGCAATCTGCCCCTGCAGGCCGGCAATGCGCGTTTCGGTCCAGTCCTCAACCATTTCGCCATACAGGCTGGCGTCGATGTACCAGTGCGTGCAGCCCGCCTCAACGGCGGTTTGCAGGCCTTTTTCGGCGCCCATGTATTTCTGCTGGGCCAGCCCTGTACAGAACGCTGTGGTCAACTGGCTGAGTTCGCTTTCCATCGACGGCTTCCTTTGGATGAAGACGCTCAGTCTAGTGAGGCAGCCTTGCTTAGATCAGGTAAAGTGGGGCCTAATCCGGCCTTACTTCACCGGTAAAATAACCAGCAAAGACCAGGAAGGTTTATGTTTATATCCGCCATCGCCTTTGTGCAGGGCACGCCCAAGGTCCAGCAGATCGTCGAGGCGTTTAGCCAGGCCATCGAGCAGGGAGAATGGGCGCCCGGCAGCAAGTTACCTTCGGTGCGTGAGCTGACCCAGGTGCTGGGCGTCAGCAAGTTCACCCTCAACGAGGCGCTGGATCGCTTGCGCGGGCGCAATTTGCTGACGTCAAGCCAAGGCCGTGGCTATTTTGTGGCGATGGACACGCTGCGCCCAGCTCAAGCGAGTTGGGTCGATCTATTGCCCCAAGACTTGCTTAGCGTGTTGCGTCGCCCCTTGGTTACCGCCAGCGGCGAATTGCGCCCTGGCAGTGGTCATTTGCCGGAAGACTGGCTGAACAACGAAGCCATCCGCCAGACGATGCGCAGCGTGGTGCGTGCGCCGTCGTTGCGCATCGCCGGGCTCGGCACGCCGGCCGGGCTGTTGCCGTTACGCCAAGCCCTGCAACACAAGCTGCACGCCGAAGGCCTGTCGGTGCCGGTGGAACAAATCATCACTACGCCGAACACCGTGCAGGGCCTGGACATGCTCATGCGCCTGCTCGCGCGCCCCGGCGATACGGTGCTGCTGGACGCGCCGTGCTACTTCAACTTCCACGCCAACCTGGCCTTGCACGGGGTCAAGGTGGTGACCATCCAGCGGCGCCCCGACGGCTTTGACTTCACCGCCCTGGAACAACTGCTGGCCGAGCACCGCCCCAGTCTGTACCTGACCACCAGCGTGCTGCATAACCCCACCGGCCATTCCTTCAGCCCCAGCCAGGCGTTTCGCCTGCTGCAACTGACCCAGCAATACCACTGCCATATCGTCGAGGATGACCTCTACGCCGACCTGCACCCCAACCCGCCACCGCGCCTGGCCGCCCTCGCCGGCCTGGGCCAGGTCACCTACCTGTCGGGCTTCTCCAAGATTCTCAGCGCCAACACCCGCGTCAGCTACGTGGTGGCCGCGCCGCAACTGGCGGCGAACCTGACCAACATGAAATTGATGAGCGGCGGCGTGACCTCCGAGCTGTTCGAGCAGATCGTCTACCGCATGCTCAGCGAAGGCAGTTACGCCAAACACCGCAAGCGCATGGTGCAACGGTTGATGGAGGCCGGCGGGCGCGTCGAGCAATGGCTCAAGCGCTGCGGCTGCGAACTGCCGATGGCCTATGAAGGCGGGATGTTTATCTGGGCGCGCCTGCCGCCGGGCGTGAACGGCGAACTGCTGGCCCAGGAGGCGTTGAAGCGCAGCATGGTGCTGGCGCCGGGCGCGCTGTTCGGCTACGACCCGGCGCACCTCAATTCGATGCGTTTTAACGTGGCCCACAGTGATGAGCCACGGGCGCAGCAAGTGTTCGAGGCGCTGCTGCTCAAGGCCGTGCGCGCCCCTTGAGCATGCCGTGATTGAGCAGCAAGGTGCGCATGGCGTTGCGGGTGATCCCCAACAAATCCGCCGTGCGTAGCGGGTTGAAACCACAAACCGCAAACGCCTCGCGCACGATCAAGTCTTCGATATCGTACAGCAAGGTGTTCCCCAGCACCTTGAACAACCTCAGCAACTGCTCGCGCATCACCTCCTGTTGGGGGTATGCGCGTTTATTGGCGCTGGCGTGCATCGCACTGAGCCCGGCGGCGAGATAAAAGAAGTGAAGGTGACTTTACCCGGCCCCGCATATAACTAGGAACATTAAAAATTCATTAGTACATAACCGTTTATCGGCGATGCGCCAGCGATCTCACGCAACGATCCCCCAGGCTTTGCACGCCTTGCACCAGCAGCACCAAGACGATGACCGTGACCACCATGATCTGGTTGTTGAACCGCTGGTAGCCATAGCGGATCGCCAAATCCCCCAGCCCACCGCCGCCAATCACGCCGGCCATAGAGGAAAAGCCGATCAGCATCACCAACGTCAGCGTCACCCCCGCCACCAGCGCGGGCAAGGCTTCGGGCAGCAGCACCTTGAGAATCACATGGCGAATATCACCGCCCATGGCCACGATGGCCTCGATGCGGCCCTTGTCCACTTCGTCCAGCGCGTTTTCAACGATGCGCGCAAAAAACGGAAAGGCACCAATGGTGATCGGCACCACGGCCGCCGTGCTGCCCAACGTCGTACCTACGATCAAACGCGTCAACGGAATCAACGCGATCAGCATCACCACAAACGGCAATGAACGCCCCAGGTTGATCACCCCGCCCAATGCCCGGTTGAGCCGTGGCAAAGGCAACAGGCCGCCGCGTCGGCTGATAAACAGCACCACGCCCAGCGGCAGGCCAATCAACAGCGTGAACAACCCCGCCAGCAACACCATGTACAGGGTTTCGCCGGTGGCGTTGAGCAGCAGTTGCACCACCTCATTCCAGTCGGTTTTCATACTGCCCTCACCACTTGCAGGCTGGGTGCTAACGAGCGGCCCAGGCGCGAGGCCGGGTCGGCTTGCAACTGCAGCAGCGTGCCGCTTTCCAACACGCGGCCATCGGCCAGGGACACCGCGCTGTCGCAGATGGCCTTGACCACCTCCAGCTCGTGGGTGATCAGCACGATGGTCACGCCCAGTTGCCGATTGATGTCGCGCAACAACTCAAGAATCGACGCGGTGGTTTCCGGGTCAAGGGCGCTGGTGGCCTCATCCGACAACAGATACGCCGGGCGCGCCGCCAGTGCGCGGGCAATGCCCACGCGTTGTTTCTGCCCACCGGAGAGCTGTGAAGGAAATGCCAGGGCTTTTTCGCTAAGGCCCACCAATGCCAGCAATTCGGCCACGCGCGCAGCCCGTTCGGTCTTGGGCACCTTGGCGATTTCCAGCGGCACCGCGACGTTATCCGCCACAGTGCGCGAATGCAGCAGGTTGAAACCCTGGAAGATCATGCCGATGCGCTGGCGTTGCTGGCGCAGTTGTTTGTCGCTCAGTTGGGTCAGGTCCTGACCATCCAGCAGGATGCGCCCGCAGGTTGGCCGCTCTAGCAGGTTGAGGCAGCGCAGCAAGGTGCTTTTGCCCGCCCCGCTGCGGCCAACGATGCCGAAGATCGAACCGTCGCTTATCTGTAACGACACATTATCCAGCGCCGCCGGCTGGCCATCGGCGTAGGTTTTGCTGACGCCCTCGACGACGATCATTCGACCGCCACCGGAATCACCGAGCCTGCATATTTCTCGGTAATGAACGTGGCGACTTGCGGCGAACGCAGGTCCTTGGCGAGCTGCTTGATACGCGGGTCATCCGCCAGTTTCGGCGTAGTCACCAGGATATTCGCGTACGGGTTGCCCTCGGCTTTCTCCAACCCCAAGGCATCCTTGGCCGGCACCAACCCGGCTTCCAGGGCGAAGTTGCCATTGATCACCGCTAGGTCCACATCATCCAGCGCACGCGGAATTTGCGGCGATTCAATCTCCAGAATCTTCAGGTGCTTGGGGTTCTCGGCAATGTCCTTGGGCGTGGCTTGGTCCTTGGAGGCGTCATTGAAACCCGGCTTGAGTTTGATCAAGCCATTGGCTTGCAACAGGTACAGCGCGCGGCTGAGGTTAGTGACGTTGTTGGGCACCGCCACCGTGCCCTGGTCCGGCACCTGGGCGAAGCTTGTATGGCGGCGGGAGTAGATGCCCAGCGGCTCGATGTGCACGGTGGCGGCCACGGAAAATTTCTGCCCGAGCGCCTGCTCCTGAGCGTTGAGGAACGGCAGGTGCTGAAAGTAATTGGCGTCGACATCACCATGGGCGAGCAACTCGTTGGAGTTCACGCCGCTGGGGATTTCGATGATCTTCAGGTTCAGGTTCGGGTCGAGTTTCTGCACGTATTCGAGGATTGTGCATGGGGAATCGGGTCGGCGGCGACGCGCAACACATCGGCGGCCGACACACTGAATGAAGCCAGCAACGCCGCCAGGGTAAGTGCGGTTTTTTTCAACATGGTGATCTCCTGATCAGGCGGACAGTGCGTGGGGAAGTGTGGCGTCGGCGTAAAACCGCTGGGCGACATCCGGGTGCGAACGCAGACGGCCTTTCAGGTAATTCCAGCCGACATCGCGCAGCAACGGGTTGCGTGGGTCGCTGGTCGGCCCGTGGGCATCGCGCAGCAATTGAGGCGCCAGCTGATACACCGGCACCACCGCATCCAGTTGCGCGCCGAGGAAAAACGCCAGGGACAAGCGCTCGCTGCCCACCGGCGGCGAGACCACGCGGTGCACGGTGGCGCGCAAGTAACCGTTGCTGGCCAGCTCGAGCAACTCGCCGATGTTCACCACCAGCGTGTCGGGGCGCGGCGACGCATCGATCCAGCGGCCCTCCTCCACTTCCACCTGCAAACCGGCCTGTTGGTCTTGCAGCAGGAAGCTCAGAAACCCGGAATCCTTGTGTGCGCCTACGCCTTGGCGGCTTTGTTGCGCGTGGCGGCCGGGGTAGCGCATCAGCTTGATGTGCTCGTTGGGGTGGCTGCCGTACAACGCGTCAAACGCATTCTCGGGCAACGACAACGCCTGGGCGAAGGCGCGCAGCAGGCGCAACGACATCTGCGTCATCGCCTGCTGCCAGGCCAGCACCCGCGGCTCGAGTTCGGGCAACGCCACCGGCCATTGGTTGGGGCCTTGCAAACGCGCCCAGGCGGCCGGGTATTGATCAACATTCAACGGCTCGCGCTCGGCACCGACGTCGAACTGCTCGCGCAGGTCCGGCTCGCCGCGGGTGATCTCCGAAGCCGCGCGGTTGTAGCCCCGAAAGTGTGGAGAGTTGAGCATACCGACGGCGAGTTTGTCGGCCTCAGGCAAGGCAAAAAAAGCGCGGGCTTGCTGCTGCACCTGGGCCAGCAGCACGGGATCGATACCGTGGCCGGTGAGGTAGAAAAAGCCGATATGCCGCGCGGCGGATCGCAACTCATCGAGGAATTCGCCACGCTGCTGCGGGCTGCCGTCGAGCTGCGACAGGTCCAGCAGCGGCAAGGTGGTGATTGATTGCAGCATGGGCGGCTCACTCCATAAGCGTCTGGGGCTGGAGCGACCAAGCTAAACGATCTTAAAAAGCCTTAATAAATACCTTTTTAGCATTAGCTTAGGCTCGCCGGTGAACGACGCCGGACCCTGGCCTGTCGGTTTTTTTGCTTCGCTGCGTATCTCGTTATCGCCAGATACACTGCAATATAAAGGGCACCAGGCACAGCCAGCAGCGCTGGCTAGACCGCGGCCCCAGGAGTGCCGAGGACAAATGGGTGCAGGTCATGCAGCCGTTTTATCGAGTGGAAAGCTCACGCAATCGCGGCACAGGTGGCACGGGCGGCAGGTTGTGTGCGCAGATTCGGTTGAGCTTGTAGCGGCGCCTTTTAAATGCATATTAATAATAAACAAACAGATTAATAATTCGTTTTTTTAATACTTAGGTTAGAACCAACAGGCATTTTACAGACTCGGCCAGCCCCCTTACTTTTGACCCGAGTGACCGACCCCACGCCCGGAGGAGGTGTTGATCCCGTACCTGACAAGGACTGACCATGAGCATTGAATTCATCGGCTATATCGGCGGCCATCACGCTTCCGAGATTCACCCGCGCAGCGGCCCGACCCTGCAACCGGACTACGTCGAAACCGTGGCCCGCGCCCACGAAGAGGCCGGTTTCGACCGCGCCTTGGTGGCCTTCCATTCCAACAGCCCGGACAGCACGCTGATCGCCGCGCATGCGGCCAGCGTCACCCAAAAGCTGCAGTTCCTGATCGCCCACCGCCCAGGTTTTGCTCAGCCCACGTTGGCTGCGCGCCAGTTCAGCACCCTGGATGTATTCAACGGCGGGCGCACCGCCGTGCACATCATCACCGGCGGCGATGACCGCGAACTGCGTGCCGATGGCAGCCACATCGGCAAGGACGAACGCTACGCGCGCACCGACGAGTACCTCAGCGTGGTGCGTCAAGAATGGACCAGCGAGCAGCCGTTCGATTTCTCCGGCGCCTACTACAAGGTCGAAGGCGCGCACTCCACGGTGAAGTCACCGCAACAGCCGCATATTCCGCTGTACTTCGGCGGCTCCTCAGCGGCGGCGATTGCGGTGGCGGGCAAGCATGCCGACGTGTATGCGCTGTGGGGTGAAACCTATGAGCAAGTGCGCGAAGTGGTGACGCAGGTGCGGGCCGAAGCGGCCAAGCATGGGCGTACGATTCGTTTCAGTTTGTCATTGCGGCCGATCCTGGCCGAAACCGAGGAACTGGCGTGGGCACGTGCCGAAACGATTTTGCAGCAGGCTACGGCGTTGGCTGAGAAGAACGGATTTGTACGACGCGAACCACCGAACGAAGGCTCGCGCCGGTTGTTGGCGGCGGCGGCGCAAGGGTCGCGGTTGGATAAGCGCTTGTGGACCGGGATTGCTGGCTTGCTCGGGGCTCAAGGTAATTCGACTTCACTGGTGGGCACCGCCGAGCAAGTCGCTGAAGCGTTGTTGGATTACTACGACTTGGGGATTACCACCTTCCTGATTCGCGGCTTTGATCCGCTCAATGATGCGATTGACTATGGCAAACGGTTGATCCCGCTTACCCGTCAGTTGGTCGCAGAGCGCGAGCAGGCCCAGCAGGTCGCATAAGCACACAGCAAAACCAACTGTGGGAGCGGCGGTGCGACGATTCGAGCAAGTGAATCGTCGCACCGCCGCTCCCACAGGCGTCCGGCGTCGCTGCTGAGATCAGTTTTTATAGTCGGTATCAGTGCGCTCCAACTGGCGAATCAACGCATTCCAATGCCGCGCCACACCCGGCCCTTCGCCGTTGCTGAACACCTTGGCCTGTTCTTCCACCTTGGCCACCACTTCCGCTGGCGGGAAGATCAACTGCGCGTTGCCGCCCGCCTGCGCTGCCACCTGGATATTGCACGCGCGCTCCAGCCCCTGCAGTTGCTGGAAGGCATGCTCCACACTCACCCCCGCCGTCAGCAAGCCATGGTTACGCAAGATCATCACGCTCTTGTCGCCCAGGTCCGCCACCAGCCGCTCGCGCTCGTCCAGATCCAACGCCACGCCTTCATAACCGTGGTAGGCCACACGCCCGGAGAACGCGATGGAATGCTGGGAAATCGGCAACAAGCCGTCCTTCTGCGCCGACACCGCGATGCCATCACGGGTGTGCGTGTGCAGCACCGCTTGCAGGTCGTGGCGCGCACCGTGGATAGCGCTGTGGATCACGTAACCGGCGTAGTTGATGCCAAGGCCTGTTGGGTCATCGACAAGCGTGCCGTCGAGGTCGACCTTGACCAGGTTGGACGCGCTGATTTCATCGAACAACAAGCCGAAGGCATTGATCAGGAAATGCTCATCCGGCCCCGGCACACGGGCGGAGAAGTGGGTGTAGATGTGGTCGGTCCACTTGTACAAGGCCGCCAACCGATAGGCCGCAGCCAATTTGACACGCACCTCCCACTCTTCGGGCGTGACGCGCTGGCGAACGGTGTTGGAGACGCTGGAGATCGAGGTGACGCTGCTCATGGCAAAACTTCCTGGGTGGCCTTAAGGACTTCCAGGCAGCCTAGGGGATGCCGAAACATAATAAAAAGCACATTTTAATCTAAGCTAATTATTATATTTTTTTATGATAGTTATGATAGTTCCCACGCTCCGCGTGGGAACTCAGCCCAGGGCGCTCCGCGCCCCAAAGCGTGACGCAGAGCGTCACAAGAGGCATTCCCACGTGGCGCGTGGGAATGCTCATCAAAGCCAGCGCCTACAGGGGTCAGGCGGCTTTGCGGATTTTGTGCAACGCGTCCGCCACCCGCTTGCCAAACGCATCCACCGGCCCTTGCAGGTTGCCGAGAAAATGCGGATAGATCAGCCACAAATCCATCACCGGCTTGAAGTCCTTGAGTGGCATCACTGCCAGTTGCTCACGGTGGGCGCTACGCTCCAGCAACGGCCTTGGCACCAGGCCAAGGCCCAAACCGTCCGCCACCAGCCCTAATTGCAACTCGGTACCGAAAGTCTCCAGGTTCACCCGCAGCGCCAAGCCTTGATCAGACAAGGTGCGCTGCAAACCGGCACGAAAACCGCAGCCATCCGGGTTGAGGATCCAGCCGTTCTGGTACACATCCGCCAGCTTGCAGGGCTTTTTCGGCAACTGTGCCTTGGCGCAGACCACCACCAGTTCCATCTTGCCGATGGACTCGCCGACGACGTTGTCCGGGAAGATCTTGCCAGCCGGAAACAGCGCCACCGCTGCGTCCAGTTCGCCACGCTCGATCTTGCCCACCAACTGGCTGCCCCAACCGGTGGCGACCTGGGCACGCAGCTCGGCGTATTCGCTGCGCAGGTGCTTGAGCGCGTCCAGCAGCACCACATCGCCGATGGTCTGCGGCACGCCCAGGCGCAACACGCCAGTCGGTGGCGCGTCGGTGGCCACCAGTTCACGCAGGGCATCCATCTCGCGCAGGATCAACCGACATTGTTCATACACCCGCGTACCGATCAGCGTCGGCTTGAGAGGCTTGGTGTTGCGGTCGAACAACTCAACCCCCAACGCCTGCTCGAAGTTCTGCACGCGACGGGTAATGGCCGGCTGGGTCAGTTGCAACGACTCGGCGGCGTGGCTGATGGACTGGCAACGAATCACTTCGACAAAGGCATCGATATCGTCAATTTTCATTTGGGCCGCACATAGAGAACAGTCATTAAGATGTGTACCAAGCATAGTTGCCGTAAGGCTGGCTGGATAGCCCACGCTGCGATCGATAACGTCTAACGCTAGTCAGACCGGTTCTAAATTACCTTCAGCTATAAGCTAATCATTAAAAATTAGCATATTAACTATAAACATTATGCTTATATAAACCCATCAACCCCTCCCCGTTAACGCAGCGATGGAATTGCCATGACCCAGGCCCGACACCCCGAGAGACTCAGAGCCTTTATAGGCGCTCTGGCGGAACTGATCGACGGCAACCCACGTGAAGGCGACCTGTTGCACCGTGGCGGCAAACTGTTGGCGCAATTGGTCAGCCATGATGACTGGCTCCCCGATGAATACGCCCAACCTGACCCTGCGCGCTATCAGCAGTTCCTGCTGCACGCCGATTCGCGCCAGCGCTTCAGCATCGTCAGTTTTGTCTGGGGCCCGGGGCAAACCACGCCGATTCATGACCATCGTGTGTGGGGCTTGATCGGCATGTTGCGCGGCTCGGAATTCTCCCAGGGCTTTGAACGCGCACCCGACGGCAGGCTGATCGCCGAAGGCAAGCCCATTCAGCTGGTGCCGGGCCAGGTCGAGGCGGTGTCGCCCAAGGTCGGCGATATCCATCAGGTCAGCAATGCCCACAGCGACCAGGTGTCGATCAGCATTCATGTGTACGGCGCCAATATCGGGGCCGTGCGCCGCGCGGTGTATCAGCCCGACGGCAGCGAGAAACTGTTTATCTCCGGTTATTCCAACGCCTACCTCCCGAACATCTGGGACTTGTCCAAAGAAAAGAGCCCTGCCCTATGACCACCGTATCGAACCGCAGCTTCGCCCAGATTCGCCAGGCCCTGTTGGACCGTGAAGAAATCGCCCTGATCGACGTGCGCGAAGAAGCGCCGTTTGCCGAGTCTCACCCGCTGTTCGCGGCGAATATCCCGCTGTCCAAACTGGAGCTGGAGGTGTACTCGCGCATTCCGCGGCGTGACACCCACGTCACCGTCTACGACAACGGTGAAGGGTTGGCGCAGCGGGCCGCCGAGCGCCTGGTTGCGCTGGGCTACACCCAGGTCAGCCTGCTCGACGGTGGCCTGGACGGTTGGCGGCGTGCCGGTGGCGAGCTGTTTATTGACGTCAACGTGCCGAGCAAGGCCTTTGGCGAGCTGGTTGAACGTGAGCGCCACACGCCGTCCCTGGCCGCCGAAGACGTGCAGGCCTTGCTCGACAGCCAGGCCGATGTGGTGGTGCTCGACGCGCGCCGCTTCGACGAATACCAGACCATGAGCATCCCCACCGGCATCAGCGTGCCCGGTGCCGAGCTGGTGCTGCGAGCCCGTGAACTGGCGCCGGACCCAGGCACGCGCATCATCGTCAACTGCGCCGGGCGCACCCGCAGCATTATCGGCACCCAATCGCTGATCAATGCCGGCGTGGCCAACCCGGTGTCGGCGCTGCGCAACGGCACCATCGGCTGGACTTTGGCCGGGCAGAAACTCGCCCACGGCCAGTCGCGCCGCTTTGCGCCGACCTCTGAAGAACACCGCCAGATCGCCGCCCAGGACGCCCGCCGCGTTGCCGACAAGGCCCGCGTCGGCCGCGCCACCCTGGCCGACTTGCAACGCTGGCAGCAGGAACCGACGCGCACCACTTACCTGTTCGATGTGCGCACCCCGGAAGAATTCGAAGCCGGCCACCTGCCTGGCGCACGCTCCACGCCCGGCGGCCAATTGGTGCAGGAAACCGACCACGTCGCCAGCGTGCGCGGTGCGCGCTTGGTGCTGGTGGATGACGATGGCGTGCGCGCCAATATGTCCGCCTCCTGGCTTGCGCAATTGGGTTGGGACGTGCACGTGCTGGACGACCTGCAACCCGCGCACTTCAGTGAAAAAGGTGCGTGGGTCGCGCCGGTGCCGGTGGCGCCGCAAGCCGAACTGATCAGCCCGCACACCTTGGCAGAGTGGTTAACCCACGGCGACACGGCGGTGCTGGATTTCACCCCAAGCGTCAATTACGTCAAGCGCCACATCCCTGGCGCCCACTGGGCCTTACGCGCGCAATTGCCCGAGGCGCTGGCCAAGGTGCCGCCCGCCGAGCGTTATGTACTGACCTGCGGCACCAGCCAGCTGGCACGCCTGGCAGTGGCCGACGTCGAGGCGCTGACCGGCAAGCCGGTGTTCCTGCTGCAAGGCGGCACCACCCACTGGATCGCCGAGCAATTGCCGTTGGAAGCCGGTGAAACCCACTTGGCTTCGCCGCGTATCGACCGCTACCGCCGACCGTACGAAGGCACCGACAGCCCCAAGGAAGCCATGCAGGCTTACCTGGATTGGGAGTTCGGCCTGGTCGAGCAACTGGCGCGCGACGCCACCCATGGTTTCTATGTGATCTGATTCACCGTTACGCCTGCCCCGGACCGGGGCAGGCCTCACCGACCCCTTTCCAGGCGGAGGTAACCCACACTTTTTCGATCTGCCTGGAATCTATCACTCATGACCTTTACCACCCCGTTCAAACGCCTGCTCCTGAGCGCCGCCCTCGCCCTCGGCCTGGTCACCAGCGCCCACGCCGCCGACCTGCAGCCGCTGCGCGTAGCCAATCAAAAATCGACGATCAAGGCATTGCTGGAAGCCAGCGGCGAAACCAAAAACGTCCCCTACTCAATTCAGTGGTCGGAGTTCCCTTCCGCCTCGCCGCTGGGCGAAGCCTTAAATGCTGGCGCTGTGGATGTCGGTGCGCTCGGTGATGCACCGTATGTGTTTGCCCTGGGCGCCGGCGCCTCGCTCAAGGTGGTCAGCATCATCCACGCCGAAGGGCGCAATACCACCGCCCTGGTGGTGCCCAAGGATTCCCCGATCAAAAACGTGGCCGACCTCAAGGGCAAGAAAATCGTCACCGGGCGCGGCTCCATTGGTCACTACCTGGCGATCAAGGCCCTGGCCAGCGCGGGGCTGACGAGCAACGATGTGCAGTTTATTTTTCTGCTGCCCGCCGAATCCCGGTTGGTACTGGATAACGGTACCGTCGACGCCTGGGCCACGTGGGACCCTTACACCACGGTCGTGACCTCACAAAGCCAGGCCAGAGTTCTGGTCAGCGGCAACCAGTTGCTGAGCAACCACCTGTACTTCGCTGCCACCCGCCAGGCCATCAGCGAAAAACGCGTACAGCTGGACGATTTTGTTGCCCGCGTTGATCGCGCCTATGCGTGGGCCAACGTGCACCCCAATGAATACGCCGCCGCCCAGTCGAAAATCACCGGCCTGCCATTGGCGGTGCACGTCGAGGTGGCCAAAGACACCCATTTGAGCCCCGTCGTGATCGACGACAGCGTGATCAGCGGCCTGCAAGCTACCGCCGACACCTATCAGAAAGAAGGCCTGCTGCCCAAGCGCATCGACGTGTCCCAGGGCTTCGACAAAAGCTTTAACGCCAGCCGTTTCCCCACTTCCCAAGCATCGCGCTAAGCAAGGAGCAGCACATGAGCAAGCCAGGTCAATTGCAGCCACGCCATTTGAAGCTAGGCGCCATGGTTCACGGCGTTGGGCACGGCTGGGGCGAATGGCGCCACCCGCAAGCGCAACCGAATGCCAGCACGAATTTTGGGTTTTACAACCAGCAGACTGAGCTGGCCGAAGGCGCCAAGTTCGACTTCGTATTCATCGCCGACAGCCTGCACATCCACGCCAAATCCAGCCCACATTACCTCAACCGTTTTGAGCCACTGACGATCCTCTCGGCCCTGGCCGCGCTGACCACGCATATCGGCCTGGTCGCCACGGTCACCGTCAGCTACAGCGAGCCCTACCAGGTGGCGCGCCAGTTTGCCTCCCTGGACCATATCAGCGGCGGCCGCGCCGGTTGGAACGTGGTCACCTCCTGGCTCAGCGGCACCGCCGATAACTTCGGCAAGGCCGAGCACCCACCGCACGCGGTGCGCTACCGCATCGCCAAAGAACACCTCAACGTGGTCAAGGGCCTGTGGGATTCCTGGGAAGACGACGCCTTTGCCTACAACAAGCAAAGCGGCGAGTTTTTCAGCCCCAGCAAACTGCATGCGCTGAACCACAAAGGCGAGTTCTTCTCGGTCAAAGGCCCGTTGAACATCGCCCGCTCGCGCCAGGGCCAGCCGGCGATTTTCCAGGCGGGTACTTCGGAGGATGGGCGCAACTTCGCGGCGGAAAACGCCGACGCGATTTTCGTGCACGTCGAGACCATTGAAGAAGCCAAAGCCTACAGCGCCGACTTGAGGCGTCGCGCCCAGGGCTTTGGTCGCGACTCCAACAGCCTGTCGATCCTGCCAGGCATCCGCCCGATTGTCGGGCGCGATGCCGCTGAGGTGGAAAGCCGCTATCAGCAGGCCGTGGCACTGGTCACCGTGGAAGACGCGATTGTCGCCCTCGGCCGCCCGTTCAATGACCATGACTTCAGCAAATACCCGCTGGACGAACCCTTCCCGGAACTCGGCAACCTGGGCGCCAACAGCCAGAAAGGCGGCTCCGAGCGCATCAAGCAACTGGCCAAGGACGAAGGCCTGACCCTGCGCGAAGTGGCGCTGCGTTTCTCGCAGCCCAAACGTGATTTTGTCGGCACTGCCGAGCAAGTCGCTGATGCGATCCAGACGTGGTTCGAGACCGGTGCCAGCGATGGTTTCATCATCAACTCGGTGCTGCCGGATGGCTTGCAGTACTTCACCGAACTGGTGGTGCCGGTGCTGCAACAGCGCGGGCTGTTTCGCACCGAGTACAGCGGCCACACGCTGCGCGACAACCTGGGCCTGGACGTGCCGACCAACCGCTACAGCGTGGGCGCTGAGGTCGAAGAGCAGCAGGAAGTGCTGGCATGAGCAAACATCTGAACCGACTCGCGAATGTGGGCGCTGGCTTGCCTGCGATAGCGGTCTCTGGGCATGCGTTGCAGGTGGCTGACCCACCGCCATCGCAGGCAAGCCAGCTCCCACAAGGATCGGCGCATTTCGACGCCCTGCTCGACCGCCTCAGCGCCGAGCTGGCGAGCACCGCGCACCTGTACGACGAAAGCGGTGCCTTCCCCCATGACAATTTCAAACGGCTACATGACCACGGCTTGGTCGCCCTCACCGTGCCCAAGGCCCTGGGCGGCGGCGGTGCCAGCTTGCCCCTGGCGCGCAAGGCGATCAGCGCGATTGCCAAGGGCGAGCCTTCCACCGCGCTGATCCTAGTGATGCAGTACCTGCAACACACGCGCCTGCAAGACAGCAAGACCTGGCCTGAGCACCTGCGCGTGCAAGTCGCCGAAGACGCGGTGCGCAACGGTGCGCTGATCAACGCCTTGCGCGTCGAGCCCGACCTCGGTACCCCGGCGCGTGGCGGCCTGCCGGCGACCACAGCCGTGCGCACCGCCGAAGGCTGGCGCATCAGCGGGCGCAAGATCTACTCCACCGGCAGCCATGGCCTGAGCTGGTTTAGCGTGTGGGCGCGCAGTGATGACGCCGACCCGCTGGTAGGCGCCTGGCTGGTGCCGAAAAACAGCCCCGGTGTGAGCATCATCGACACCTGGGACCACCTGGGCATGCGCGCCACCTGCAGCCATGAAGTGGTGCTCGACAACGTGCTGGTGCCGCTGGACCACGCCGTCAGCGTCAGCCCCTGGAGCGCACCGCAGCCGGAGCTGGATGGCGATGGATTCCTGTGGATGTCGGTGTTGCTGTCCTCGGTGTACGACGCCGTAGCCCAAGCCGCACGGGACTGGCTGGTGCAGTGGCTGGAAGAACGCACGCCGTCTAATCTCGGCGCCGCGTTGTCGACCTTGCCGCGTTTTCAGGAGACCGTCGGCCATATCGACACCTTACTGTTTGCCAACCGCAGCCTGCTCGATGCCGCCGCCGAGGGCCACACGCCGGCGGCCAATGCGGCGCAGCTTAAATACCTGGTGACCGGCAATGCGATCCGCGCCGTTGAGCTGGCCATTGAAGCCTCGGGCAACCCTGGCCTGTCGCGCCACAGCCCGCTGCAACGCCATTACCGCGACGTGCTGTGCAGTCGCGTGCATACGCCACAAAACGACGCCGTGCTGCAAGGTGTCGGCAGAGCTGTCTTCGCCCAACGTGGCCCAAAATGAATAAGGAACGCACATGAGTCAGGTGATTATTGCCAGCCAGTTGGACGAAGATTACAACGCGTTGCTCCGCGAACGCCTCGCTTCCATCCACCCCGAAGCCCAGGTGATCGGCGTGCCGGTCGGCGTGCCCAGCGACCTGCCGCCCCAGGCCAATATCCTATTGCTGCGCCCGATCAACGTGCGCGGCTACACCGCACCGGACACCCCGCCGCCGGGCTGGCCATATGGCGCGCAGTGGGTGCACTTGGTGTCGTCGGGCATCGACTTCTACCCGCAGTGGCTGTTCAACGGCCCACCCGTGACTACCTCGCGGGGCGCGGCCGCCGATAACCTCGCCGAGTTCGCCCTGGCGGCGATCTTTGCCGCGTCCAAGCACTTGCCGGCTATTTGGGTGAAGGATGCGCAGTGGAATTTCACCGCTTTGCGCCCGCTCAAGGGCACCACCTTGGGTATTCTCGGCTTTGGCGCCATCGGTAAAAGCCTTGCGCAGAAGGCCTTGGCACTGGGAATCAAGGTGGTTGCGCTGCGCCAGAGCCAGGCGCCTTTTGCAGTGGACGGCGTAGACGCCGCGCGGGATATCCACGACCTGTTTGCCCGTGCTGACCACCTGGTGCTGGCGGCGCCGCTGACCGAGGCCACGCGACATATCGTCAACCGCGACGTACTCGGCAGCGCCAAGCCGGGGCTGCACCTGATCAACATCGCGCGCGGTGGTTTGCTGGACCAGGAGGCGTTGCTGGAGGCGCTGGACAATGGGCAGATCGGGCTGGCTTCGCTGGACGTGACGGAGCCGGAACCCTTGCCGGATGGGCACCCGTTGTACAGCCATGCGCGGGTGAGGTTGTCGCCGCATACCTCGGCGATTTCGACCAACAGCAAAGAGGAGATTGCCGATACGTTCCTGGCGAATCTGGAGCGGTATGTGAGCGGTTCGCAGTTGGCCAATCTCGCTAACCTTTGAGCCGAACCTCAATTAAAATGTGGGAGCTGGATTGCCTGCGATAGCCATAGGTATTTACGCATCTTTTTATGGGTTGAATTCTTTGGTTGTCGCG
>NZ_JBJGXU010000082.1:0-20655 GCF_045447305.1 Pseudomonas sp. D47
CAACCCTAAGCCGCCGTTACCCAAATAACGGATATGTACTCACACCAACGTTTGAAGAAAACTCACCTCTGGTTACAATCACCGCCCTCTCCCACTCTCCCAAGGAACCACCATGTCCGGGCTTGAACTGTTCGCCGCCGCCCTGGGAGTGATTGCCGTCTGGCTGACGGTCAAGCAGAACCCTTGGTGTTGGCCCATCGGCCTGGTCATGGTGTTGCTCTACACCTGGGTATTCTTCGACGTAAAACTCTATTCCGACATGCTCCTGCAAGTGGTCTACGCCGCCCTGCAACTTTACGGCTGGTGGCAATGGACCCGCGCCGGCCAAGTCAAGCAAGGCCGTCAGGTCACCAGCCTCGGCGTACCCGCGATCATCACCAGCCTGGCCATCGGCGCCGTCTTCAGCCTGTTGCTCGGCGCCGCCATGGCCCACTGGACCGACGCCGCTCAACCGTGGCTCGACGCCGCCCTCACCGGCTTCAGCCTGGTGGCGCAAATGTGGATGGCGCAAAAACGCGTGCAGTGCTGGCCGCTGTGGATTGCCGTGGATGTAATTTTCGTCGGGCTGTTCCTCTACAAAGGCCTGTACCTCACCGCCGTGCTCTACGCCCTGTTCACCGTGATCGCCGTGCAAGGCTGGCGTGAATGGCGCGCCGACCCGGCGCTGCGCGCATGAAGGTAGTGGTACTGGCCGGCCCCGAGTCCAGCGGCAAAAGCTGGCTGGCGGCGCAACTGCACGCGCACTTTGGCGGCCTTATGGTGGGCGAATACGTGCGCCATTTCATCGACCACCACCAACGCGACACCACCCTGGCGGACATCCCCGCTATCGCCCGTGGCCAACTGGCCTGGGAAGACGCCGCCCGCGCCGAACAGCCCAACCTACTCGTCCTCGACACCCACCTGCTGACCAACAAGCTGTGGAGCCAAACCCTCTTCGGTGACTACCCGGCGTGGCTGGACAGTGAGCTGCTGGCCCGCCATTACGACCTGCACCTGCTGCTCTCTCCCGAGGATGTGGAGTGGACCGCCGACGGCCAGCGCTGCCAACCGGAACTGGCGGATCGCCGCGCGTTTTTCCAGGGTAGCCTGGAGTGGATCGAGCAGCACCATAAGCCCGCCGTGGTGATTCGCGGCAACTGGGAAGAGCGCCGTGCCCAGGCATTTGAAGCGGTAACGCAACTGCTCAACGCGTAATGCCGACCACCGGATCAACGCAGTCCCTTTCCCTTCGCGCCAGTCAATCTTCTAAAGGAGATTGGCCTATAAACATGCGCATCATTGAAGGTGGCGATTTTCAGCGCGCTCATGGGGCGGGGTCCTTCCAGGGCTCTTGGGGTGGAGCCCGGAAGGTGTGCAGATGCTCAATCAGTCCTTAGTAACCGAGCGACAACCCCGTGTTACGACGCGGGTCGTTAGCCCCGTAGAAGCGATTGTTGCCCACCGGCTTGCCGCCCAGGGACGGCGCCCCCACCAGAATGGCCGCCAAGTGGTTGGCATCCTGAGGGCCGGCAAACTTGTGGCCCCAGCTCTCGAGGATTTTCTGAGTGTCCGGGCTCACCGCGAAGGTTTCGAGGTTGGTGGTCTCAGGCATCCACTGCTGGTGGAAACGCGGCGCATCCACGGCTTCCTGGATGTTCATCTTGTAGTCAATGACATTCAGGATGGTCAGCAAGGTGGCGGTGATAATCCGGCTACCACCGGGCGTACCCACCACCATCACCGCCTTGCCGTCCTTGGTCACAATGGTCGGGCTCATCGACGACAACGGTGCCTTGCCCGGTGCGATGGCGTTGGCTTCGCCCTGGACCAGCCCGTACATGTTCGGCACGCCGACCTTGACGGTGAAGTCGTCCATTTCATCGTTGAGGATCACCCCGGTCTTGCTCGCCATCACGCCGGCACCGAACCAGTCGTTGAGGGTGTAGGTCACCGAAACTGCGTTGCCCCACTTGTCGACGATGGAATAGTGCGTGGTGTTGTTGCCTTCATGGGGCGACACACCCGGCTTGATCGCCTGGGAATCCCCGGCCTTTTGCGGCTCGATGGCAGCGCGCAGCTTGGCGGCGTAGTCCTTGTCCAGCAGGTGGGCAATCGGGTTTTTCACAAAATCCGGGTCGCCGAGGTAGCTGTTACGGTCCACGTAGGCGTGGCGCATCGCTTCGATCTGGTAGTGCAGGCCTTGGGCCGAGTGATAGCCCAGGTCGGCCATTGGGTAGCCTTCGAGGATGTTCATGATCTGGCAGATCACCACGCCGCCCGAGCTGGGTGGCGGTGCCGAGACCACGTGGTAGCCACGGTAATCGCACTCGATGGGCGCCAGTTCACGGGTCTTGTACGTGTCGAGGTCAGCCTGGGTGATGATGCCTTTGCCGGCCTGGCTGGAATCCACCAGCGCCTTGGCGACCCAACCTTTATAGAAGCCGTCGGTGCCCTTGGCGGAGATTTCCTTGAGGGTCTTGGCCAAGTCTTTCTGCACCAACTTCTGGCCGACCTGCATCGGTTGGCCGTTGTGCAGGAAGATCCCGCGCAGGTCTTTGTCTTTTTCAAACTCGCCGGTGGCGGTGTGCAGCAGGTCGATATCACCCTGCTCCAGTTCGAAGCCGTTTTCCGCCAGCTTGATCGCCGGCGCAATCACCTGGGCGCGCTTGAGGGTGCCGTACTTGCTCAGCGCGGCTTCCATGCCGGACACCGTGCCGGGCACGCCGACCGCCAGGTGGCCCTTGGCGCTGAGGCCATCAATGACGTTGCCGTCTTTGTCCAGGTACATGTCGGCGGTGGCCGCCAGCGGGGCTTTTTCGCGGAAGTCGAGGAAGGTCTTGCGCCCGTCCGCCAACTGCACGGTCATGAAGCCGCCGCCACCGAGGTTACCCGCCGCCGGGTACACCACCGCCAACGCATAGCCCACAGCCACGGCCGCATCAACCGCATTACCGCCAGCCTTGAGCACATCCACACCCACATGAGTGGCCAAATGCTGAGCGGTTACTACCATGCCGTTTTCACCGGCCACCGGGGCCTGGGAAGCGGCTTGCACACCGCTGACCGTCAACACCAGGGCGGTGGCGATTAAGGTGCGGCTCAAAGGTTGGTATTTCATCCATGGCTACTCTAGTTATTGAGACGCACCAAAATAGCCCTTCCCGGATTTAATCCCCAGCGCAATGGCGTTTTTATTACAGAACTTGTCGGTCATAGAGCGGGCGCGAAAAGCGTGTCGACTGTATTTCCAAGACAGCCGACTCCAACGACCGCATGCTTTATTACTATTTCTGCAGCAAGGAACACCTGTTCATCTGCGTGCTGGAATACGTCTACGAGCAGTTCAACAAGGCCGAAAGCAAACCCAAGCTGGACCTGGATGCACCGCTGCAGGTGTTGCGCGATCTGGTGGCGTTTATCTAGAACGACTGCGTCAAGCACATGTACTTGATGATTGCTTCGCTGTGCTACTTCTATAGCTCCAACCACCATACGCTCAGCTCGTTTCCGGGTGAGGACCTGGCAGATAAGGGGCAGCAGCAGGATTGGCTGGGGTTTATCCGTGATTTGGTGTTGCGTGGCGTAACACCGATCCCACGGTAGAAACCGGGTCGAACTGTGGGCGCTGGCCTGCCTGCGATGGCATCAACTGGTTATGCCTGATAGACCGAGGTGCCTGCATCGAAGCGGTGCGGCGATCCCGGCGTTGGCCAAAAGTGACCCGCCGTAAGAGTGGAACCCTAAGCCGTCGTTATCGAAGCAACGGATAGACACTGCGCAATAACCCTGTGCAAAACCATCGCCAGATCCGCCGCATCTCGAGCCGTCACCACATTCGTAAACCCCATCACCACCCCCTGCTCCCGCCCCGGCTCCAGCATCCAACCCGACAATGCATGAACAGCCAAACCCGCACGATCAGCCGCCTCGGCAACAACATGATCCGGCACCGAGACCAACAACCGCGCCAGCAGGTTAACCCCCCCAGCCTGCTCATCCACCCGCAAAAACCCCGAGCAATGCACCTCCAGCGCCGCCACCAACAACCCCCGGCGCTGCGCATACAACTGCCGCATCTTCTTCAGATGCCGAGTAAAATGCCCCTGCTCCAAAAAGTCCGCCGCCGTCAGTTGCAACAACTGCGCACTACGCTGCTGCAACCTCTCAGCACTACGCCCAAACGCCTCCACCAAAGAAGCGGGCACCACCCAATACCCCAACCGCAACCCCGGAAACAGCATCTTGCTGAAGCTCCCGGCATAGATCACCCGATCCCCTACATCCTGACTCTTGAGCGCCGCCAACGGCTGCCCCCGGTAGCGAAACTCACTGTCGTAATCATCCTCAACCACCCAACTCCCCTGCTCCCGCGCCCACTCCAGCAAAGCCTGGCGCCGCGCCGGACTCAACGCCACACCCAGCGGGCTCTGATGCGCCGGCGTCACAATTGCCAACCGCGCCTGCCGATCCCTTTGCATCCCACGCTCAACCTCCAACCCCTCACCATCCACCGGCACCGGTACCAGTTCCACGCCTTGATGAACCAACAACCGCCGCGCATGCAAATACCCCGGGTCTTCAAACCAGCAACGCTGCCCCGTCATCTGCAGCGCATCGCACAACAGCGTCAAACACCCCGCATACCCCGCGCACACGAACACCTGCTGCGGCGTGCACTCCACGCCCCGGTACAGCGCAAGGTAGTTGGCAATCGCCACGCGCAAGGCCAGGGCGCCACGTACGTCGCCCATCGCCAGGCTATCGGCATCAGTGCGACGCACTTGTTGAGTGACCAGCCGCGCCCACAGCTTGCGCGGGAACGCATCCAGCGCCGGCAGGCCCATTTGCAGTGGCCTCGGCCCCGGTGCAGTCGACGGCACCACAGGCTGCGGCTTCACGGGCAACTGCGGCAAAGCCCCAGCAATCACGGTGCCGGCCTGCCCACGCGCCTCGAAAAAGCCCTCGCTGACCAGCAACTGATACGCCGCCTCCACCGTCCCCCGCGCCACGTTGAGTTCCAGGGCGAGGCTGCGCACCGACGGCACCCGATCACCCGGGCCAAGTTGGCCCTGGTCGATGGCCAGGCGAAAGCGTCGGTAGATTTCCTGGTATTTGGGCAGTGGTGACATCGCAGGCAGGCTCGGCAGATAGACAACGCCGAGTCTGATCATGTCCCAACCCACTTGTCCAATCATGCCCCTGTTGGGCAGCCGTGCCGCCGCCGAAAATGGCGCATCCCTTATCAGTAAACCTTATTCAACAAACAAGGATCGCCCATGAACCACCGCCTCGATTACGCCTTCGCCGCGCCTGCCGGCTACAAAGCACTGGGCTCGGTGCACAGTTACATCCACGGCTGCGGCCTGGAGAAAGAATTGATCGACCTGGTGTACCTGCGGGTCTCACAACTCAACGGCTGCGCCTATTGCCTGGACTCCCACTCCCGCGACTTGCTCAAGCAAGGCGTGGGCCTGGAAAAAATCATGCTACTGGCCGCCTGGCGCGAGGCATTACCGCTGTTCACGCCACGTGAAAGCGCAGCACTGGCCTGGGCCGAGATCGTCACTCAAGTGGCGCAAACCCAGGTTCCGGATGCCGATTACGCCGAGGCAGCGGCGGTTTTCAACGAAAAAGAAATCGCCGACCTGACCCTGGCGATTTCACTGATGAACGCCTTGAACCGCGTCGCCATCAGCTTTCGCAAAGTACCCGCCGCGATCAAGGCTCATCTGGAGAACCTCAGCTATGAATGAACACGTCGAATTCGTGCCCATGCAAACCCAGGCTGAATGCATCGAAAGCTTTGCGGTGATGCAGCAACTGCGCCCGCACCTGACTGACGCAGCAGCGTTCGCCGAACAAATCCAGCGCCAACAGCAAAACGGCTATCACCTGCTGGCCGCCCGTGAACAGGGCAAGGTGATCGGTTTGGTCGGCTATCGCCTGACGGAAAACACCCTGTACGGGCGTTTTATCTACGTCGATGACCTGGTCGTGGACGCCGCCTTGCAGCGTCGGCGCCTGGGCGAGCAACTGCTTGACCGGGTCCGTGAAGAAACCCGCGCACGCGGCTACCGCTACCTGGTGCTGGATACCGGCATGCACAAGGCCTTGGCCCAGCGTTTCTATTTCCGCCAGGGCTTGCTGCCGCAGGGGATGCACTTTTCCCAGGATTTGAGCCAATGACCCGCGCCCTGCTGCTCAGTTTCAGCCCCCACGGCAAGGCCGCGCAGACCTTCAAGCTGGCACGCGCCCTGCTCAACGAGCAGGTGCCCGATGCCCACGTCACCGAGCGCGACTACGGCGCCCGGGCGCTGCCGCCGCTGACCCGCGAATACGCCAATGCACTTACCACCCCAGGCGGTTTGAGCGGCAGCGCCACGGCCCTATCGGAACAGTTGATCGTTGAGCTGGAAGCCTGCGACCTGCTGGTCCTCTGCACCCCGGTGCACAATTTCACCGTACCCGCGGCGCTCAAGGGCTGGATCGATCATGTGGTGCGCATTGAACGCAGTTTCACGGTGAATGCACAGTTCGAAAAGGTTGGCCTGCTCAAGGACCGGCGTACGTTTGTGCTGGTCAGCTCGGGCAATGTACGCAAAGGGCATGAGCCGGATTTTCTCACGCCCTACATGACCGCCATCCTGTCGACGGTGGGCATCCGCACGGTGGGTTTTGTCTACCTGGGCGCGATGGTGCGCGGTGCAGAAACGGTCAGTCGCGCCGTGGAACAGGCACGCCGGCAGCTGCACGAAACCATCAGCTCTGGCCTATAACAATAATAGCGCTGGGGTCAGCGCCATTATTGCGCCCGCCCGACCTTAAGCTTCAGGCTTGCCACCCCCAACCTTCATACTGCTCACTTGTACAACACGGTTGGATGAGCCCGCTTTGCGCGGGGCATTGATCATCATCATCACGCCGTCATCAGTGATGAATTTCAGCCGGACGTTATCCGCTGTCGAGCCATCGGGATAGGCATTCTTGATCGTCAACAGTCGAGTCTTTCCGGGTGCATCGCCGTTCAATGTTGCGACCAGATCCCCTTCGTGCGTAACGCCCCAATCGCGGATTTGAGCGGCGCTGTAATCCAGCCTGACGACGCTGTCGGCCGGGTCATTGATGGTCACGGGCCGCGGGGCCTTGTTAATGATGTAGGTATTGGCATCACCCTGCCCGACGACGCTGGCGCCACCATTGATCACAATGACGTTCGCGCCTTTACCGGTTAAAACCGTGTCGTTCTTGCCATTGAGCGTCAGCATATTGCTCTGATCATCGCCCTGGACAAAACTTTCCCCATTTTCAACCGTGGCAGCATTGGAAAATGAATGAAAGCGCGCAACGGGCGCCGCGCCGTGAGTGTTCGAGTCAGGGGTATTGACCGCAATCGTACCGGTTTTGAAGTCAATGACATGCCCCAGATAGGTGGCTGTCTTAGGCTCGCGAACGACCGTGTATTTAGTGTTCAGTTCGCCGGAAAAGATCAGTGTGTTTCTGCCGTCCCCCCCCCCAGAACTCGGAACCCTTTTCCCTGACGCCGTTCGCTCCGGCCTCCCGAACTTGCCTGGCTTGCTCCAATGTCTGGCGCGCATCGGCGGTGAAGATGACCGTATCGTCGGCCTCCCCTCCGCTCATCAGTTTTTTGCCACCGCCCAACGAAAAATAATTGGGTTTGGTCTGCACGCCTGACACCGTGTCATCACCGTCGCCCAAGTCCCAGAGCGTGGCTTTTTTCTCCCCGCCAACGCCTTCCACAGGAGGCACCAACTTGCCGTTCCAGGACTCCGGAGGCGCGTTAATACGATCGTTTCCTCCCTGGGTTTTGACGTTCGTGACGGTGCCATCCACTTTGATCAGGTTCAGCAGATAGGTAATGGGGGCCCACCAATGCTGCCCTGTAAGCCCAACACTCCCCGGAATCTGCGTGACCTCAACCTTCACAGAGCCGAATACAACACGCTCAAAAAGGTCCTTGCCTGGCCCCTCCAGAAATTTTTTAAAGCGCTCCCGCTCCGCTGCTTCGTGCTCCTTGGGTATCTTCGCTTCCAAAAAGGGCTTCATAACGTCAAACCCCGGTTCAAAGCCCAGGAACGCCTTCGTACCGAGCGAAAACTTCTGCTGCCCCGTCAGCGGTGTATGTTCATTTATGTTCTCTACGGTACGCACTGCCGAGTAAATCGCCTGGACGCTCATCAAAACCCCCGCCACAATCAGCCCTGCCGGCCCGGCTGCACTAAAGCCCGCCAGATAAGCGGCGGTCAAGGCAATCGAGGTGGCAGCATTGGCGACTGAAAAGGCGCCATTAACGTAGTGATCCTGAGCTTCCTTGCCCGTGCTTTGACCGGCTTTTTTGAACGAATCAACAGCATTGACCACATCAAAAGGCGTGCTGAACACCGTACCGGCGGTACCCGCGACTTTGCCGATCATTTTGCCGATAGTGGCGGTCTGGAAGCTGAGTATGGTGGGCGCAGCCTTGCTGACCGCCTTCTGCGCCACGTTGTTCAGGCCAGCCTCTAGCCCCATGCCGGCATAGTCAGCCGCCACGGCACCGAGGCTTATGGCGCCCGCCGTGGTATCACCACGATTGAAACTGTCGATGGCACTGCGTACCCCTTGAAAGGTACTGAAAGCCTGAAACCCGAGACCCGCGGTGTTCGCCGCGCCTGGTTTATCGGGGGATCCCGGGGAAAAGAAATCCGCGGGGAGCGGCTTGTTGTTGCGCTGCACCTCGCGGATTTCAGCAGCCTGTCTCGACATGTCACGGGCCGATGTTTTCAGGGTCTCAAACATGGCGCTTGCGTCGCCACTGTTGATCATGGGTGGCGCGTTCACACTGCGCTGGGAGGCGATCTCAGTAAACACATCAGAGGCTCTGACATCGTCACCACCCCACTTGAGATACGCCTGGAAGCTCGGATAATCCAGGTGCATTGCGCCCGCTAACTTGCGACCCTCCGGATCGCCGACCAATGGATTTTCCACCGGCTTGCCATTGATGCTGTACCCCATTTTGTACAGTTCGACGCGACTGAATTGTTTTTCACCCACGTTGATCAATGGCCTGGCATCATCGAGTTTTTGCAGGCGCAGCAGTACTGCCTCATCGACGTGCGCAAGCGTCAGCGGCGGTGGTGCGTAAATGGAAGGTGCGACGGGGGTTCTCGGCTTAGGGGCGGTGCCGGGACGCAAAGAGCCGTCTCTGCGCACAGGCGTGGACCCAGTACCTGATGCGGGTGGAGGCGTTAATACCGGCTCAGGCCCTACGGCGCTGCCAGTTGGCGCGAAAATCCTGTCAAGTTCGGCCGTGGTACGCTTATCAAGCGACCCATCGTAGAGCCGCGCGGTGAAGGCTTGCGTCACAAACTCCAGCTGGTTTCTGCCGGCACGTGCACTGAGCGTGGGCCCAGCGGGTTGGAACGTTTGTTTATTGTTAATGACCTCGAGAAAACCTTTGGGGTCCGCTTTGTAATAGCCCAGCGTGCCAAACAGGCCCGCGAGCGATGCAGCTTGCTTATTCGCTAAGGGCGGATCGCCCATGTGTCCGGCAAAAATGCCTACTCGATCGGCAACGGAGTCGCCACGCTCGCCGTGGGTGAAAAAATCGTCACCGATAATCAAGGTGGGCTTTGTGTCGGTTATGCGCAGCTGTGTTTGCGCCTGATCACCGGGGCTGGCAATGATCACTTTGATCTCCCGCCCCACCGCCTGGAAGGTTTGCGGGTCGTGTTGGCTAAGTTTCAATAGCGCAGTATCCACCGCATCAATCACGACTTTGAACATGTCGGGGTCAGCCTTGATATGACTGTGCAGATCAACTTCTACACCCTGCAAGACCTTAACCTGAGACTTGGTTACTGCACCTAACTCACGCTGGGGCAGATCGGCCCGCTGTTTCTCCATACGCTCGAAGGCATAGGGATACCCAACAGGCGCAGCCGCCTCATTGATCACGTTGAGCAACGTTTGCTCAAGTATCTTCATATCCTTTACGAGGGAAGAGTCTGGATGGTGAGCTGTAAATTGTCGGGCGGCCTCCAAGACACTTACCGTGTCATGAAACTGCGACATTCCCTTGGACTCATGCAGTTTTTCCAGGCCCTTTGACACCTTTTGATAATCCGCCAAAGGCGCACCTGCGGGGGCCGGCGCCCTGATGCCAAATTCCCTCGGCGTCGGCACGACAGAGGCATCAATCACCTTTACGTCATCGAGACCGGCCAAAGGAGCGTCATACATAAATCTAATGTCGCTCAAGGTGGGGGCACCCTGCCGAATATAATGGGGATTGAATACACTCATTTGATACTGAGGCCGAAAAGAACTGTCATTAATCGGCTTGTTAAACCCCTTCAGCCTGGCACTGGTAAATACCTTCTTTAATCCTTCGTCAAAAGCCTCCTTGGAAGAAAACTCGATAAAAGCACCGTTCGGATCACTGAAGTAATACGTTCGCTCTTTATCAGGCCCCACGATGACACCGGCAGTTATGCGATGCCCGGAACTGCTGATCAACATCGTTTTTGTCGTAGGCGAATCAGTCAGTTCGGGTGCAATTGCCGTATAGGGGACATCCTTCGAGGTTGTAGGGTCATGCGCACCATTCGGTTCAAACGACAACTGCACCTCGGCAAGCCTACGAAAAAAAACTTGTGACTCAGGCTTGTCGGGGTAGGCAAGGGCCTGATAAATATTACCCAGAAAAATATGCTGTTTGCCCTCTCTCACGGCCAGCGACAACAGATGTGAAATCCCTGCACATTCGCCCTCGCTTAATTGGTTGATCACAGAGAGGTAATAACCTTGAGGCATGGGTGTGACCTTCACGCCGCTGCCCGACAACTCCTTCGAGAACACGCGCGAGTGGTCATGAGACGTGTTGATGAAACGCTGCTCATTGAGACGGGTTAATGCCCCGACTTGTTCTGGCGTTATCGACGGACTCAGCGCCAACCTCATCAGCGCCAAGGCGCTCATCTTGTCAGAGTAACCGGGGATCACTACAGCAGAGGGCCGGTTAAAGCCCTGCATAAATTCGCTGTGCGCAGGCCCCACTTTGGTATCACTGATTTTTTTTATAAAGTGCTTGGGTACTTCAGCGTCCTTGATCTTTTTAGGCTTCGGTGTTTGGCCGGTATCCGTCACATTAGCCGTATCCCTGCGTGACCGAGTGTGAGCAGTTACAGCGGGCTGGTCAGGCACCGAGGCGACGCTCTGGTCAGGTGCGATGGCCGGTAAAAACGGATTAGCAAGCGAAGACAATAGTTGCATGGATAGTTCCGTGTGTAGTTCCGTGTATACATCTATAGGCCCGTCATCCTTGTCAGCGTGAGTCCTGATCAGGCGAACATACAAACTCACTCCACGGGTAACTATCGGATTTATCTGCGCCTTCTTCTGGTGACCTCTTTAAAACAAAAACAGCGCCCACAAAAGTTCGAGGCCCAAGGTCCACCGCCTGGGTTTCGTCTACTTCGGCGCGAGGGTGCGCGGTGAAGAAGCGGTCAGCCGAACCATGGAACAGGCACACCGGCAGCTGTCTGCAACAATCAGCTCTGGCCTATAAAAATAATGGCGCTAGAATCAGCGCCATTCTTGCGCCTGCTTTCCTGACACGAGCCCCCCATGAGCTTTGATTTCGACACGATCCACCCCCGCTTCGGCACCGGCAGCACCAAGTGGAACCGTTACCCGCAAGACGTCTTGCCGATGTGGATCGCCGACATGGATATCGCCGCGCCACCTGCCGTACTGCAAGCCCTGCATGATCGCCTCGACCAGCAAATCCTGGGCTACAGCGTCGCCGGGCCGGACGTACGCGAAGCCATCGTTGCCGACCTCTGGAACAAATACGCCTGGCGCGTACAGCCCGAAGCGCTGTTGTTCCTGCCGGGCGTGGAGCCGGGCTTCAACATGGCCCTGCACGCGTTCGTGCAGCCGGGCCAGCCGGTGGTGCAGCAAACCCCCAACTATCGGCCGATTCGGCTGGCGCCGGGCCACTGGAACCTGCCGCGTATCGAGGTGCCGTTTGAGTGGGCCAACGGTGAGTACGCGACGCCGTTGCCAGCCATGCGCCAAGCGCTGAACGGTGCCGGTGCGCTGCTATTGAGCAACCCGCACAACCCTATCGGCAAGGTCTTCCCGCGCGAAGAACTACTGGCTGTGGCCAACGCCTGCCTGGAAAACGGCACGCTGATCATCAGCGACGAAATCCACGCCGAACTGTGCTTCGACGGCCGCCGCCACATTCCCACCGCCAGCCTCAGCGAGGAAATTGCCCAACGCACCATCACCCTGATGTCGGCGAGCAAAGCCTACAACGTGGCGGGTTTAAAGACCTGCTTCGCGGTGGTGCAAAACGCCGAGGTGCGCGAGCGGTTCAACAACGCGCGCTGCGGCATGGTCGACAGCGTAAGCCCCTTGGGCCTGGAAGCCACTCGCGCCGCCTACAGCCAGTGCGGGGAATGGCTGGACGCGCTGGTGCAGTACCTGCAAGGCAACCGCGACTACTTGCACAATGCCGTGCAAACCCGTCTGCCCGGCGTGGTGATGCATGCGCCGCAAGGCACCTACCTGGCGTGGCTCGATTGCAGCGCGCTGGGCCTGGATGACCCGCAACAATTCTTCCTGGAACAGGCCAAGGTCGGCTTGAGTGCGGGGATAGAGTTCGGCGATGACAGCCAGCAGTTCGTACGCCTGAACTTTGGCTGCCCACGGGCGATGCTCGAAGAAGGTGTGCAGCGCATGGAACGTGCACTGCGTCACCGCTAGGCTTCAATTCACAACGTCGAAAATGTTCGGCCTCAACTGAGGCCCATTAGGCTGGCATCTATCAATGTGGGAGCTGGCTTGCCTGCGATGCAGACACCTCGGTGTATCAGGCATAACGCGTGGATGCCATCGCAGGCAAGCCAGCTCCCACAGAAAAGCAGAACATTGCGGTGCTGCCAGACGAATTCAGGGTTTACAGCTTGGCAATCGACACTTCGGTCGACTTCACAAAGGCAATCACTTCACTGCCCACTTTCAATTCCAGGTCACGCACCGAGCGGGTGGTAATCACTGAGGTGACAATGCCGGACGCGGTTTGCACGTCGATCTCGGACACCACTTCGCCCAGCAGGATCTCCTTGATCACGCCCTTGAACTGATTGCGCACGTTGATCGCTTTAATAGTCATGTCGGCTTTCCTTTTGGCTGTTGGATCAATCCGCACGAATGCGCAGGCCCTCAAAATGCGCTATCCAAACGACCATTAAAAGGAATAAATAACTCTTTATTTATTCGATATTGGTATATGACAGCTGTTCACCTGGCAACAGCTGATCAACAAACTGCCCGCTCCCATCACAGCAATCGCTGCTCAACCCCTAGCAAATACGCCTGCGAACTCAATGGCACAGAGACTGCATCTGCTCCGATCAAAGAAAGCCGACAAAGCATGATGGAACATGCCATTTCAATTTTCTGAATATAAAAAAAGCCTTCTCTCATCGCCTTGCCCGGAGCTGTTCCATGAAACCCTTCACCCAACGCTTACTGGGCGCCTGCGCCCTCGCCCTGTGCCTGCAACCACAGGCCTTCGCTGCCGATACCGATCCCGCGCACGTCAACTTGGATTATGCCTACTACTCACCGGTCAGCCTGGTGCTCAAGCATTTCGGCTGGCTGGAACAAGCCTTACCGCACACCAAAGTCGGCTGGGTCCTAAGCCAGGGCAGCAACCGTTCCCTGGAATACCTCAACAGCGGCGGCGTCGACTTCGCCTCCTCCGCCAGTTTGTCAGCCGTTTTGAGCCGCGCGAATGGCAGCCCAATCAAATCGGTGTATGTCTACAGCCGGGCCGAGTGGACGGCTTTGGTTGTTCGCAAAGACTCACCCTTCAAAAGCGTGACAGACCTCAAAGGCAAGAAAATCGCCGCCACCAAAGGCACCGACCCGTACCTGTTCACCCTGCGCAGCCTGCAGCACGCTGGGCTGAAAAAAGACGATGTCGAGTTGGTGCACCTGCAACACCCGGACGGCCGCACCGCGCTGGAGAAAGGTGACGTGGACGCCTGGGCCGGCCTCGACCCGCACATGGCCGCCAGTGAAATCCAGGCGGGTTCGCGCCTGTTGTACCGCAACAAAGACTTCAACAGCTACGGCGTGATCAGCGTCACCGAGCAGTACGCCAAGGCGCACCCACAGACCATCAGCAAAGTGCTCGGCGCCTATGAAAAAGCCCGCGACTGGGCGGTGAAACACCCGGATGAATTCGCCAAACTGCTCGCCGACGAATCCGGCCTGCCGCTGGAAGTGGCCAAGCTGCAACTGTCGCGCACCGACCTCAGCGCACCGTTGCTGACCGACAAAGATGCAGTGTCATCCAAGGCCGCCGCGCCGATCCTGGTGTCCGAGGAGTTGGTCCGCCGCGGGGTGAATGTGGACCAGGTGATCGACCAGTTGATCGATACTTCGTTCGGCCAGACCTTGCCGAAGCAGTAAGGGGCGCGTGATGACCAGCAAAACCCAAACCGTGCCGCTTGTGGCGCCGGTGGTCATTCACCGCAGTGCCTGGCCACGGCGGCTCAAAGGCCTGGCGTTGCCGGTGCTGATCCTGCTGGTGCTGGAGGTGGTGGTGCGTATCGGCTGGCTGCCGTCGTACCAGATGCCGGCGCCCAGCGAGATCGCCGTAACCCTCACTGACCTGGCTGAAGGCGCGTTGTGGAAACACATCAGCGCCAGCCTGTTGCGGGTGCTGGCGGGCTTCGCCATCGGCGCCGGCCTGGCCCTGGTGTTCGCCGCCTGGGTGGGTTTGAGCCGTGAAGCCGAGGCCTATCTGGAACCGACATTTGCCGGGCTGCGCTCAATTCCGAGCCTGGCCTGGGTGCCGCTGTTGCTGCTATGGCTGGGCATCGATGAAACCTCGAAAATTGTGCTGATTGCGATAGGTGCGTTTTTCCCGGTGTACCTCAATGGCGTCGCGGCGATTCGCGATATCGACCGCAAGCTGGTGGAAGTCGGGCAAATGTACGGCTTCAACCGACGCCGTCTGGTGCGGCGGATTCTGTTGCCCGCCGCCCTGCCCGGCCTGTTTACCGGTTTGCGCAGCGGCCTGAGCCTGGCGTGGATGTTCCTGGTGGCGGCCGAATTGATCGCGGCCACCAAGGGCTTGGGCTATTTGCTCAGTGATGGGCGCGAAACCTCGCGGCCGGACATCGTGCTGGCAGCAATCATCGTGTTGGCGCTGCTCGGTAAAGTCAGTGATGGCGTACTCGCCGCCTTGGAGAAACGCTGCCTGGCTTGGCGTGACACGTTCAACGGCCAAGGTGCGCAGCAATGAGCATGCAGCCTTTATTGGATATTCGCGTGGAGTGTAAAAGCTTCGCCAGCACCACCGTGCTGACCAACGTGCACCTGGCCTTACAGCCGCGCGAAACCGTGAGCCTGCTGGGGCCAAGCGGCTGCGGCAAAAGCACATTGCTGCGCATCGTCGCCGGGCTGGAAAAGGACTTTCAAGGCCAGCTGCGCAGCCCCGAAGGCGAAGTGGCCTTTGTGTTCCAGGAACCGCGGCTGATGCCCTGGCTGACGGTGGAGCAAAACATCGGTTTCAGTGATGACGACCACTATGACCCAGCCTGGGTTACCCAGTTGATCGAGGAAGTCGGTCTGAAGGGCTTCGCCCAGGCACTGCCCAAGGCGTTGTCCGGCGGCATGGCGCAACGGGTGGCGATTGCACGCGGCCTGTATTCGCGTCCGCAGGTGTTACTGCTGGACGAGCCGTTCAGCGCGGTGGATGCCTTCACCCGCATGAAACTGCAGGACTTGCTGCTGCAACTGGCCGAGCACCATGCCATTGCGTTATTGCTGGTGACCCATGACGTGGACGAGGCGCTGTACCTGAGTGACCGAGTGCTGGTGATGGATAATCGGCCGAGCAGCATCCGCCAAGAGCTGGCGGTGGACCTGCCTCACCCACGGGACCGGCGCGACCCGTTACTGGCTCGGCTCAAGGCGCTGTGCCTGACCGAGTTGCAGCGGGCGCATGTGATCTAGGCCGCCCGCCACAACAACTCGTTAAGCCAGTGTGCGGCTCAGCGTCACCCAATACCGCGTCCGCGCGCGCACCTCAAACCCCAGCGTCTGGGACAGCAGCGTCAGGATGCGGTCGGTGTCATCCAAGCGAAAGCTTCCCGTAACCCGCAACGTTTCCAGGCTCGGGTCCCAGCGCAACACACCTGGGCGATAACGCTCCAATTCGCGCAGAAAATCCCCCAGCGGCTGGTTCTGAGCGGTCAACACACCGTCCCGCCAGCCCAGTTGCAGCACATCAAACGGCGCCCAGGCGCCAAGCCCGTGGGCCTCCAAGGGGGCTTGCTGACCACGGCTTAGCGTCGCCACTCGCCCTTGCAGGTCACGCACTTGCACCGCCCCTTTGAGCACCGACACCAGGCAACCGGCCGCCAGCTGCCGCACACACACCTCGGCCTGGCTGACTTCAACGTCGCCGTAGCGGGTTTGCACGCTCATCAACGCTGCGTCCGGCACATTCACCGCCAGTTCACCGTCCACCAAGGTGACGCGCCGCTGTGCAAGATCGACATCCACCGCCGTGGCGGTGTTGAGTTGCAAGCTGCTGCCATCGGCCAACGGCAGGCGTTTGCGCTCGCCCGTGGCGGTATGCAAATCGGCCCGCCACGCGTCGATGGGCAACTGGCGGCTGATCAGCCAGGCCGTCGGCACCAACGCGGCAACCCCCAAGGCACGCTTGAGGATTGCGCGTCGCCCCGGTTGCGAGCGGTCGAGGCTGGCCATCGCCAATGCGTGTGGCAAGTCGCTGAAACGCTGGCGCAGGGATTGGGCTTTCTGCCAGGTCTGTTCGTGGTGGGGATGGCTGTCGCGCCACTGCTGCAACGCTGCGTGGTCACGCTCGGTGGCCGCGCCCGACTCCAGCAAGGCCAGCCACTGGGCGGCGGCACGCGCGACATCGCGGCTCACAACTCCACCAGTAAACAGTGTTCGTAGGCCTGCGCCATGTAGCGCTTCACCGTGCGCTCGGATACGTCGAGCCGTTCGGCGATCTCGCGATACCCCAGGCCTTCCAGCTGGCTCCACAGAAACGCACGGCGCACCAGTACCGGCAAACCGTCGAGCATCTCATCCAACGCTTGCAGGGTTTCCAGCACCAACCAGCGTTGCTCCGGCGACGGCACACAGGTTTCCGGCAGGTTTGCCAGGGCATTCAAGTAAGCCTGCTCAAGGCTACGCCGCTGATGAAAGTTGACCAGCAGGCGCTTGCCAACCGTCACCAGGTACGCGCGCGGCTCCTGCATCTGCGCAATCGGCTGGGCACTGGCCAGCACCCGCAGGAAGGTATCCTGGCTCAGGTCCGCCGCATCCCAGGCATTGCCCAGGCGCCGCCGCAGCCAGCTTTCGAGCCAGCTGCGGTGGTCGCGGTACAAACTCGACAGCGTGTGTTCGGCGGCGTGGGTCGGGACAACAGCATCATTCATGGCAAGCGACCTGCGCGGCGCGAGTGAGTCTCAAATGAGATTCATTCTATTTAATATCGTGCCGACACACCATGCTCTTTTCAACATTACGTTTATGCAGACGCCTCCGCGTCGAACACCTGCCCACGGCCGATGACGCTGGCAGGCGCCAACACCGCGCCCGGCGCCAGCACCGCATTGGCGCCGATTCGGCTTTGATCGCCGAGCAAAGCGCCGAATTTGTCGCAACCGGTGCGCTGCAATTGCCCGTCGATGCGCACCTGCACGTCCTTGTCCTCTCGTTCGTTGCGGTAGTTGGCGACGATGCTGCCGGCCTCCAGATTGATCCCATGGCCGAGCACCGAATCGCCGACAAAATTGAAGTGCGCCAGCTTGCTGCCACTGAACACAAACGACGTTTTCAGCTCGGCGCCGGGGCCGATGATGCAGTGCGCATCCACCCAGCAGCCACCACGCAGCAGCGCGCAGCTGGCGATGAAACACTCGGCACCGATGATCAGCGGGCCTTTGAGCAAAGCGCCGGGTTCTACGGTGGCGGTTCGGTGCACGGCGATTTCATCGTGAATGATGTACTCATCGGCAGGCAGTTCGGCCAGCAACGTACGAACAATGGCGGACGCCTGTGTCACCAGCGCCCAAGGTGCCAGTTCAGCCCACGGCGCCAACGGTGACTGGGCAACGTTGGCGATGTAGTCGGTGAGTCGGATCAACGGCGAACCCTCCAGCAGTCAAAGAAGCTCGAAACGCTAGCATGACCCAACGGAACTTTACTATTTGTCTTGATATGGATATTTTATCCAAACACGCAAACGAGGTCCGTCGCATGCAATTGCCTACCTACCCAGACGTCATCGCCGCCGCCCAGCGCCTGGAGGGCTTCGCGCATCCCACGCCAGTGTTCACCTCGCGCACCCTCAACGCCGAAACCGGCGCTGAAGTCTTCATTAAATGTGAAAACCTGCAACGCACCGGCTCGTTCAAGTTTCGTGGCGCGTTCAATGCCCTGTCGCAGTTTGACGCGCCGCAGCGCAAGGCTGGCGTGGTGGCGTTCTCCTCCGGCAACCACGCCCAGGGTATTGCCCTGGCGGCGCGCTTGCTGGGCATGCCGGCGACGATTGTGATGCCCTCCGATGCGCCGGCCGCCAAGGTCGCCGCCACCCGCGAATATGGCGCCAGTGTGGTGCTGTATGACCGCTTCACTGAAGACCGCGAAGCGATCGGTCGTCGCCTTGCCAACGAGCAAGGGATGACCCTGATCCCGCCCTACGACCACCCGCACATCCTCGCCGGCCAAGGCACGGCCGCCAAGGAGTTGCTGGCGTTCACCGGGCCCTTGGACGCTCTGTTCGTCGGCCTGGGCGGTGGCGGCATGCTTTCAGGCACTGCGCTTTCGACCCGCGCGCTGTCACCGGATTGCCAGCTGTTTGGTGTCGAACCCGAAGCCGGCAACGACGGCCAGCGCTCATTGCGCACCGGCAGCATCGTGCACATCGACACCCCGGCGACCATCGCCGACGGTGCGCAAACCCAGCACCTGGGCAACTTCACTTTCCCGATCATTCGGGACCTGGTGAGCGACATCCTCACCGTCTCCGACGCGCAGTTGGTGGATGCCATGCGGTTTTTCATGCAGCGCATGAAGATGGTGGTGGAACCCACCGGCTGCCTGGGCCTGGCTGCGTTGCGCCAACTGGGCAAGCAGTTCAAGGGCCAACGCGTGGGGATTATCGTCACCGGCGGCAACGTCGATATCCAGCGCTATGCCGCGCTGCTCAGCGAGGCGCCATGAATCGGGTGGAGGTTGAAGCCGTGGCGCGCTACTTGGCGTAGGTGTAGACCGCTGCGCGCGACACGCCCAGGTGCGAGGCCACCGTCTCCATGGCCCGGCGAATGTCCATGCAGCCTGAGTCTTTCAGCTCTTGCAGGAGCAGCCGCCGATCCGCCGTCTTGAGCGCGCGCGGGGTGGTCGCCAGACGCGCGGCGAACTGGTCGATACGCGCGCGAATCACGTCGGCACCGGACGGATCGAGGGACTCGCTGGGCGTGTCGCCACTGACTGAACCAAACTGTTCCAACATGCCCTGCAAGCCTCGGAACAACGAGAGATCGACGTTCATGCACAACGCGGCGACGTACTTGCCGCTGGCGTCCTTGATGCCGATCGACGTGCTCTTGACCTGGCGGCCATCGGCGAATTGATTCTGGTAGTTGGCGATGACTTGCGGGTAGTCCGGGTCGGCAATCCGCGCCAGGCCCAGCTCGGTCGCCGGGTCGCCCGGTTGGCGCCCCGAAAGGTTGTTATGGATGGCCAGGATCGCGTGCTGCGGGTCGCGCAAGTCGTGCAGCACCACTTCGCAGAATGGGCTGAAGGTTTTGCTCAAGCCTTCGGCAATCTGTTCGAGCTGGCTGATCAGGGTGGTTTCTTCGGGCGAGGTGTTTTTCATGCAAGACAACATATCCAGTCTTGGACAAGTCGTCAATTTGGCCGTCATCCCTCATTGTTGATCCGCTGGCCCAGCACCCAGCGTGAGCCCGCGCGCGTTTCCTTTCCTAAAAAGCCCGCTCCATCCTGATGATCTCGATGGAAACCGGGCTGTTGCCACGGCTGAACCTACCCTCGCCGATCTTGCGAAAGCCGAAGGCGGCATTGCACAGGTTTTCGACGGCGTTTTGGTGCACCGCGAAGAGGCTTTCGGCGTCTTCTTGAGTGGCTGGGCGGATCAGATTTTTTTTCATTCCCTTGAGTTTCCGTGTGTGGCCAGTGAACCCAGGCTTTATAGCCGAATGACCGCCTGGCAGCGACCGATGAGCGCCTATCTTGTGCGTTGACCTACTTTGTTACACACCATATAGTGTGCCCACAAACAGAACAGACCACTACATAGTGTGCAGTATCGGTATTTACCGACCACACTACGCGCAGCATTTCAATGCCTAGTAGCCTGCAAACCGCATATTTTTGGACGGGTTCACACGCCGTCAGAACAGATCAGGAAGGAGTATTTCAATGCTGAGTTGGGATGAAGTCGACAACGAAGACACCGGTGCAGCGGTGATCAAGGGCGCCAACGCCGGCCACGCCAGTGAAGCTAACATGGACCGTCTCGACGGTGCCGGCGCCGCTGCCGCGCTGGAAGCGCGCAACGTGACTGCCAACGACTCCGCCGCGATCATC
>NZ_JBJGXU010000083.1:0-19590 GCF_045447305.1 Pseudomonas sp. D47
TGTAAGAGCGGAACCCTAAGCCGCCGTTACCGCAGCAACGGATATGTACTCACATCTACCTAAAAACCCCGCCAAAAACTTAGCGCAACACAAAAAGTTGCGTAGATACCCGTGGCCATCGCAGGCAAGCCCGCTCCCACATTGATTGCACTCTGACATTAGTTTTGCGGGGGTTTGTAGACCAGTGGCACACCCAATTCCCTAAACACTGACTTACCGCAGCATCTCTGTAACATTCTGCAATGATCATCAACGACATCCTCCTCACACTGGATGCTCCGGCATGGCCACCCCTTCCCTGACTGCCTCCACCACCGCCTCATACGCAGACCCCAAACCCCAGCTGGACAAGAAACCCGGCCTGGTGACAGTGATCATTTTCTTCGCCGTACTTGCCATGGGCCTGTTGTTCACCGCCTACAGCCTGATGCACGACATGCACGAACTGGGCACGGTGGTGACCACCTGGACGCCGTTCCTGCTGCTCGGCGTGGCGCTGTTGATCGCCCTGGGTTTCGAGTTCGTCAACGGCTTCCACGACACCGCCAACGCGGTGGCAACGGTGATCTACACCAACTCGCTGCCGCCGCATTTTGCGGTGGTGTGGTCGGGCTTTTTCAACTTCCTCGGCGTGCTGCTGTCCAGCGGTGCAGTAGCGTTCGGCATCATTGCCTTGCTGCCAGTCGAGCTGATTTTGCAGGTGGGTTCCTCAGCCGGTTTTGCGATGATCTTTGCCCTGCTGATCGCGGCGATCCTCTGGAACCTCGGCACCTGGTGGCTGGGCTTGCCGGCCTCGTCGTCGCACACCCTGATCGGCTCGATCATCGGCGTGGGCGTGGCGAATGCCTTGATGCATGGGCGTGACGGCACCAGCGGCGTGGATTGGAGCCAGGCGATCAAGATTGGGTATGCCTTACTGCTCTCGCCGCTGATCGGCTTTGCCTTTGCCGCCTTGCTGTTGCTGGCCCTGCGCGCCTTTGTGAAAAACCGCTCGCTGTACAAAGCACCGAAGGGCGATACCCCGCCGCCTTGGTGGATTCGCGGCATGTTGATCGTCACCTGCACCGGCGTGTCGTTCGCCCACGGCTCCAACGATGGCCAGAAAGGCATGGGCCTGATCATGCTGATCCTGGTCGGCACCCTGCCGATGGCCTACGCACTGAACCGCACCATGCCCGCCGAGCAGTCCTTGCAGTTCGCGGCGGTGGCTGAAGTGACCCAGGTGGCGTTGATGAAAAGCGCGCCGCAAGCCTTGCCCGGCGACCCGCGGCCGATTCTTTCGACCTACGTGCGCACCAAGGAAGCCACCCCGGAACTGGTGCCAGCCCTCGCCGCCCTCGCCGGCCAGATCGGTGATGAAGTCAAAGGCTACGGCTCCCTGGCCAAAGTCCCCGCCGAAGCGGTCGGCAACGTGCGTAACGACATGTACCTGAGCAGCGAAACCATTCGCCTGATGGACAAGGGCAAGGTCGGCAACTTCGATGCCGACACCCAAGGCAAGCTGCAATTGTTCAAGCAACAGATCGACAATTCCACCCGCTTTATTCCACTGTGGGTGAAGATCGCCGTGGCCATCGCCCTCGGGCTGGGCACGATGGTCGGCTGGAAGCGCATCGTGGTGACGGTGGGCGAGAAGATTGGCAAGACACACCTGACGTATGCCCAAGGCGCCTCGGCCGAGACGGTGGCGATGCTGACGATTGGCGCAGCGGATATGTTCGGGTTACCGGTGTCGACCACCCATGTGCTGTCGTCGGGTGTGGCCGGGACCATGGTGGCGAATGGCGGTGGGTTGCAGATGAAGACCATCCGCAATCTGCTGATGGCCTGGGTGCTGACGTTGCCGGCGGCGATTCTGTTGTCGGGCAGTTTGTACTGGCTGTTCACCAAACTGTTCTGACACAACACAGATCAAACTGTGGGAGCTGGCTTGCCTGCTCCCACAGGGGTTTTAGGGTGTGTCAGGAAGTAAAGAGGCCAGCCATGGCCTTCAGCCGCTTCTTGTACACCCGCCGCGCCTCCAACGCCTCCTCCAGGCTGACCGCCACAAACCCCGCCCTTTGATTCGGCTGCATCTGCCCGATCAAATCCAGGTCCGCACTGATCACCGTGCCAATCATCGCGTAACCGCCGCCCGACACCGCATCCCTGTGCAACACAATCGGCTCCAACCCCGCCGGCACCTGAATCGAGCCAATCGGGTAGCAACTGTCGACGATGTTCGACGGATCCGACCCCGCGCCAAACGGTTGCTCGCGTGGCTGAAAGCTCAACGCACTGCCGCCCTTGAAGCGATAGCCGATACGGTCCGCCTCCGAGCCCACCGTCCACGGCTCGGCAAAAAAGCTGGTTTTCGCGCCATCCGTCAGCCGGTCGTAATACAGCCCCGGTACCACGCGCAACGTCACGTCGCCGCCGACTGAGCGACGCAACGCCATCGGCAAACTATTGCCTGCGCACGCCTGCCCGCTGGCCTCGCCAATCGGCAGTTCATCGCCTTCCTGCAAGCGCCGCCCCTGAAACCCGCCGAGTGCGCCAAGGGTGTAGGTCGAGCGGCTGCCGAGCACCAGCGGCACATCAATGCCACCCGCCACCGCCAGGTACGTGCGCGCGCCCGCCTTGGGAAACTCAAAGCGCAACACCTGCCCGGCGCGCACTTGGAAGGCGGTGTCTTGGTGCACCACTTCGCCGTCCAGGCGCGGCGACATCAGTGCACCGCTGAGTGCCACCAACGCGTCCTGCTGAAACTGCAACTCGGGGCCAATCAACGTGCATTCCAAACCCGCCGCGCCGAGCGGATTGCCCACCAGATGGTTGGCCGCGCTCAATGCGTATTGGTCCAGCGCACCCGATGGCGGAATGCCCAGGTGGTAATAGCCTTCACGGCCAAGGTCCTGCACGGACGTGGCGAGGCCGGGTTTGAGCACCTTGATCATGCCAGCGCCTCCTGCAGGGTTTTCGGATAGCCGATGGGGTCAGCGAGAAAGGCATCGAGGGAAAATTCCACCGGGCGGATGCGCAGGTCGAAACGCCCGGCGTCCACCTCGGCAACCGCCAGGTCATAGGCGTCACGGTCCATGGGTTTGAACTGCACAATGTCGCCGGGGCGGAAGAACACCATGTGCTCCTTGAGGTACGCCAACTGCTGCGCCGGGTCGTAGATCGGCGCAGGGGTCACGCCGAACATCTGGTAACCACCGGCGCCGCGTACCGAGTAGATACAACCAAAACAGCCGCCATGGCCGAGGGTCAGTTTGGGCGTGTCGGTGCGCGGGCGCAGGTACTTGGGCACCTGCAATTGCCGCTCGCGCTCGACCATCTGGAACATGAACGGCAGGCCCGCGACAAAACCGACCATCGACACAAACCACGGCGCGCCACTGTGAGCGGCGATAAACGCGTCCACATCGGCCAAACCGTTGATGCGCGCGGCGTACTCCAAGTCAGTGGCGCTGGGGTCTTGATGGCGGTCGCGAAAACGCATCAGCGTCTCATGGGTCCAGGGGTCGTTGTAGAGCACCGGGACTTCGATGATGCGCGTGTGCAAGGTGCGTTCGGCAACGGCCTGGGCTTCGGCGCTTTGCACGGCGTCGAGCAGCACATGCGGCGCGATGCGGTCGGGGTCGAAGCGGATCTGGAACGATGCATTGGCCAGGCACACGTCCAGCACACCGTCCAGCGCCAGTCGCTCCACGGCGCGGGTCACGGCCATGCCTTTGAAAAAAGCCTCCAGGGACATGCTGTCGCTGACCTCGGCAAACAGGTGTTCATCAGCGCCGAAGCTATAGCGGATGGGGGTCGTTTGAGCCATGTCTGTTCCTCTTGGAATCATTGTAGAAAGGCAGGCAAAAAGGGCTGTTTGAATCTTATTGGAGAGCTCTCTTATTGAAGAGCTCTGACTTCAATGCCCGCCTGGTCCAAGGCTTCGCGAGTGGCTTCCACCAGTTCCAGGGCGCCGGGGGTGTCACTGTGCAGGCAGATGGAATCGAATTCGATCATCAGGTCTTCGCCTTCCACGGTTCGCACCAACCCCGTCTGACAAGCACGCAGGACCCGTGCCGCAACCGTTGCCGGGTCCAGCGCGCGCACAGTGCGGGTAAACACGATGGAGCCGCTCAGGTCGTACTCACGGTCGGCGTAAAACTCGCGCACCACCGGTTGCCCGAGTTCTTTGGCAACGCGCCAGATCACCGAGTTGGGCATGCAATACAGCAACAGCGTCGGCTCGATGAGTTGCAGATTTTGCACCAGCAATCGCGCGGCTTCTTCGTCACGGGCCAGGTGCATGTAGAGCGCGCCGTGGGGTTTGATGTGTTGCAGGGCCACGCCTTGAGCGCGGGCGATTTCGCGCAGGGCGCCGAGCTGGTAGAGCATGTCGTCCACCAGTTCCTGGGCCGGAGCGTTGATATGCCGACGGCCAAAACCCACCAGGTCGCGAAAGCCCGGATGCGCGCCGATAGCCACGCCCAGTTGCTTGGCACGCGCGACGGTGCGGCGCATGGTGCCGGGGTCGCCGGCGTGGAAGCCGGTGGCGATGTTGGCTGAGCTGATGTAGGCCATCAGTTCTGCGTCGACGCCATCGCCGATGGTCCAAGGGCCGAAGCCTTCGCCCATGTCTGAATTGAAATCCACTGCCTGCATTGGGGCTGCTCCGCCAAAGGGTGATGGCTGAAAGTAGGCTGACGCTTGACCCCTTGGGAAGATCTATTATCAGATGGGCCATCTTCTGAAAATCAGATACACACAGATCGTTCCTATGCTCCGCGTGGGAATGCCTCTTGTGACGCTCTGCGTCACGCATTGGGACGCAGAGCGTCCCTGGGCTGCATTTCCACGCAGAGCGTGGGAACGATCTGTTATCGGAGTGTTGAATGTCATTGACCCTGCGCCAAATCCGCTACTTCGTCGCCACCGCCGAGATCGGCCAGATTTCCCAGGCGGCGATTCACCTGAACATCTCCCAGTCGGCGGTGACCACGGCAATCAAGGAGCTGGAAGCGATGCTCGGCGTGCAGTTGTTCGTGCGATCGGCCCAAGGCATGAACCTGACCGACGCCGGGCGGCATTTTCTCAACCGTGCCTATGTGATTGTGCGCAGCGTGGACGACGCGCTGAACAGCCCGCTGCCGGACTACCGCGCCAGCGGCGTGCTGCGGGTGGCGGCCAGTTACACGGTGCTCGGCTACTTCCTGCCGCATCACTTACAGCGCATGGAACACTGGCATCCGGACGTGACCATCGAGGTCTTCGAACAGGAGCGCCAGGCCATCGAACAGGGCCTGCTCGACGGCCAGTTCGACATGGCCGTGGTGCTCACCGCCAACCTCACTCACGCGGATATCGTCTCAGAAATCCTGTTCAATTCGGAGCGGCGCCTGTGGCTGCCCAGCCATCACCCGTTGTGCGAACGCGGCGCGGTGAGCCTGGCCGATGTGGCGCAGGAACCCTACATCCTGCTCACCGTCGATGAAGCCGAACACAGCGCCATGCGTTACTGGGAACAGGCCGGGCAAACGCCAGAGGTGCGGCTGCGCACCAGCTCAGTGGAGGCGGTGCGCAGCATGGTCGCCAATGGCAGCGGCGTAGCGATTCTGTCAGACCTGGTGCATCGGCCCTGGTCACTGGAAGGCAAGCGCATCGAAACCCTGACCGTGACCGACCCGGTAACGCCCATGAGCGTGGGCCTGGCGTGGCACCGCGAGCGTACATTTACCCCGGCGATGCAGGCGTTTCGGGATTACTTCCACGACGCGTTCCTGGCGCCGCAGCAGTTGTCGGCGCGGCGTTAGAGCTGGGATTGCAACGTGGCGGCCAGCCACGCCATAAACACTCGCACCCGTTGTGGCAGATGCCGTTGCCCGGCATAGAGCAACGACACGTCCAACGCCGGCGCGGGGTAGTCGGGCAACACGGACACCAGCACACCACTGTCGAGCAAATCGCGAATCCCCAGGACCGGCACTTGAGTGATGCCGAAGCCACCCAGGCACGCCGACTTGTAGGCATCGGTGCTGTTGACCGTGACGCGCCCGGCCATCGGCACGCGGTGCACCTTGTTGCCCTGCTGGTATTCGAACCCCGCTGAACGTGAACCCAATGGCCGCACGTAGTGCACCAACTGGTGATGCGCCAGGTCGGCCAAGGTCTCGGGCATGCCATACCGCTGAACGTATTCGGCGCTGACACAGTTGATCATCGGCATGCTGCACAGCAACCGCGCCACCACCGACTGGTCGGGCTGCGCGCCGACGCGCAACACGCAGTCGAACCCTTCGGCAAGCAGGTCGACCTGGCGGTCGGTGGTGCTGATTTCCAGCTCGATCAACGGGTGTGCATGCATAAATTCGGGCAGGCGCGGCAGGATCAAGTCCCGCGCCATCACGTTGGGCATGTCCACGCGAATGCGCCCGCTGAGTTGCGCTTCATCCTGGCGAAACAAGCCTTCAAGTTCCTCCATGTGCGCGAGCACATCCTTGCTGCGCTCATACAGCACGCGCCCGTCCTGAGTGGCTTGCACCTTGCGCGTGGTGCGTTGCAGCAGGCGCGCGCCGAGCAATTCTTCCAGCGCCTGCACATGCTCGGACACGGTGGAGCGCGGCAGGCCCAGGCTCTCGCCCGCCTGGGTGAAACTCGACAGTTCAGTGACCCGCACGAAGGTGCGCAACAGCTCCAGCTTGTTCATGGGATTGTTCGCCTTATCCGGCCAGTGATTCCGATATCACCCTGTTTATCACGTAACAGCCGGACAAATACACTCAGTCCCACATCAACGCCGAGGACTGCACCATGACCCGTAAAATCGCACTGATCACTGGCGCCAGCCGCGGCCTGGGCAAAAGCGCCGCGCTGCACCTGGCCGCACAAGGCGTCGACATCATCGGCACTTACCACAGCGCTGCGGGCGAAGCCCAAGCGGTGGTGGAACAGGTTGAAGCCTTGGGTGGCCGCGCCACCATGCTGCAACTGGATGTCAGTCAGAGCGGCAGCTTCAATGCTTTCGTCGGCCAAGTCGCCACGCTGCTCAAGGGTGTTTTCGCACAGGATCACTTCAATTTTCTGATCAACAACGCCGGTATCGGTACCCACGCCAGCTTTGCCGACACCACCGAAGAACAGTTCGACCGCCTGGTGGCCATCCACTTCAAGGCGCCGTTTTTCCTGACCCAGAAGCTGCTGCCGTTGATCAGCGATGGCGGGCGCATCATCAATATTTCCAGCGGCCTGGCGCGGTTCAGCCTGCCGGGCTATTCGGCGTATGCCTCGATGAAAGGCGCAGTAGAAGTGCTGTCGCGCTACCAGGCCAAAGAGCTGGGCCCGCGCGGGATTACCGTAAACACCCTGGCACCCGGCGCGATTGCCACAGACTTCAGCGGCGGCGCGGTGCGCGACAACCCGGATGTAAATGCGATGGTCGCCCACAACACCGCCTTGGGCCGTGCCGGCCTGCCGGACGATATTGGCGGGGCGATTTCGACCTTGCTGGCCGATGGCAGTCACTGGATCACCGGGCAGCGCATCGAAGCCTCGGGCGGCATGTTTCTGTAGGCATTCTGCGCTGGCATCAATGCCTACAGACTACTGACAGGCAATCACCGATGAGTGTTGATCCCGGTGTGGCCGGCGGCATGGGAGTGTTAGCCGCCGTGGTCGACAGCGGCAGTTTTGCCCGCCGCCAAGGTGCGGGCGTTTCTGGATTTTGTCGCGTCCCTCAAGCTTGGCTGACCAGGCGACGTTGTACGAACTTGTCCCGCAGCACGTCGTAGCCCCAGTGATACACATAGGTGTACGGCAGGAAGAACAGCAGCACGCCGATGTCGAGGATGAACGCCTGCATCAGGCTGATATTCAGCCACGCCGCGATCAACGGTACGCACACCAGAATCAGGCCGCTTTCGAACATCAGCGCGTGCAGCACTCGGGTCCAGCCATTGTTGGCCAGTTTCCAGCGCGCCTTCAGGCGGTCGAACAAGCCGTTGAAGATCACGTTCCAGGTCAACGCCATCAGGCTGATCGCCAGGGCGACCATGCCCATTTCCAGGGCGGGCTTATCCATGATCCACGCCAGCAACGGGGTGCAGATCAACAACGCCAGCACCTCAAAACCAATGGCCTGGCAAACACGTTCAGTAATCGACTTGGTAGGGTTCATAACACAGCTCCGTGAGTGACGATGGTTGCCATCATTACCCCCTTGATCGATACTTCATAACCAATAACCATCGACAAAGGCGATACTCATGGCCTCTAACGAAGTGCTGCAGGCATTTGTCCAGGCGGCCACACAGGGCTCGTTTTCCGCAGCGGCGCGCAAGCTGGGCAAGAGCCAGTCCACCGTCAGCGCGGCGGTGGCCAGCCTTGAGATTGACTTGGATGTGGTGCTGTTTGACCGCAGCAGCCGCAAGCCGACGCTCACCCCGGCTGGCCACGTATTGCTGCAACGCGCCGAACAGGTGCTGGAAGCCAGCAGCCGCCTGGAGTTGGCGGCGAACCAGTTGGCCCAAGGGTTGGAACCCAAGCTGAGTATCGCCATGTCCGATACTTACCAATCTGAACGTTTCGAACTCGTGCTCAAAGCCTTTGAACAACGCTACCCGGACCTGGAACTGGAGTGGTTGATCGCCGAGTGCGAAGACCTGATCGCCTTGGTGCAAAGTGGCCGGACGCAGATTGCCTTGATTGAAGCCCAGGAGGTGTATCCGCCCGACCTGACCCGCGCGCCCGTGGCGGAACGCGCGGAGATGGCCCTGTTCGTGGCCCCCACGCATCCATTGGCCAGCCTGCAACACATCGACCAGCCCACCTTGCAGCAGCACCGCGAATTACGTCTGGCGAGCATCATCAGCCCGAATGAAACGCGCCCCACCGGCCGCGTGTGGTCGGCGCCGAGTTTTCTGATGCTGATGGAGATGGCCCAGCTCGGTTTCGGCTGGGCAGCGCTGCCGCGCTGGTTGGTGGAGCGCTTTGGCAATGCCGAGCTGGTTGAACTCAACGTACGCAGCTGGCCACGCTCGGTGGCGGTGGATGCGCTGTGGTCACGCCAGCACCCGCCGGGGCCAGCGGGGAGTTGGATGTTGGGGCAGATGTTGGAGTGATAAACACGCCCTTTCTGCCAATTTGGCAATAGAGACACAAACCTGTGGGAGCAGGCTTGCCTGCGATGGCGGTGGTTCAGCTTGCATCTCTGCTAACTGACGCACCGCTATCGCAGGCAAGCCAGCTCCCACAGTTGATCTTCACGGTTTGGGGGATTTGAGTTCGGCCAGGCGGCGCTCTATGAAGCGTTTTTCGGGGGCTTGCTGCGTGAGTGACAGGGCTTTTTCGTAGGCCGCCCTGGCCTCTTCGATACGCCCCAACTGCCGACAAAACTCCCCGCGCGCCGAGTGCGCCAGGTGGTAATCCTGCAACTCACCTCGCTGCAAAATACCTTCCACTACCTGCAACCCCGCTAACGGCCCATCACGCATCGCCACCGCCACGGCGCGGTTTAACTCGATCACTGGCGACGGCACTTCCCTGAGCAACACATCATAAAGCCCGACAATCTGCAGCCAGTCCGTCTTCCCGGCGCTCGACGCTTCGGCATGCACCGCCGCAATCGCCGCCTGCAGGCAATACGGTCCAAAACGCCGTGTTCTCAACGCCTGTTCCACCAGCGCGCAGCCTTCAGTAATCAGGGACGCGTCCCACAACTCACGGTCCTGTTCATCCAGCAGCACCAACTCGCCGCTGGCCGAGGTGCGTGCGGATCGGCGCGACTCGTGGAGCAGCATCAACGCCAGCAGGCCCATGACTTCCGGCTCCGGCAGCAACTCCATCAGCAGGCGCCCTAGCCGAATCGCTTCGCGAGTCAAATCCTCACGGGTAAGGTCCGCGCCCATGGACGCCGAATAGCCCTCGTTGAACACCAGGTAAACCACGCGCAACACACTCTCTAAGCGCTCGGGCAGCGCGTCGAGGGACGGCACTTGATAAGGAATGTTTGCCTCACGGATCTTGCCCTTCGCGCGCACGATGCGCTGGGCGATGGTGGTAGGTGTGACGAGAAAGGCGCGGGCGATTTCTTCGGTGGTGAGGTCGCAGATCTCACGCAAGGTCAGCGCCGCCTGGGCATCGGGCGCCAGCGCCGGGTGGCAACAGGTGAAGATCAGGCGCAGGCGGTCGTCTTCCACGTCTTCCTCACTCCACTGCGCCGCTTCCAGCGCGTCGGCTTGCTCCTGCAATAACGGCGTGAAGCGCGCTTGGCGGCGCAGGCGGTCGATGGCTTTGAAGCGGCCGGTCGAGACCAGCCAGGCGCGTGGGTTGCTCGGCACGCCGTCTTGCTGCCAGCGTTCGACCGCGACAAAGAAGGCCTCGTGCAAGGCGTCTTCGGCGAGGTCGAAATCGCCGAGCAGGCGGATCAGCGTGGCGAGCACGCGCCGTGATTCGCTGCGGTAAATCGCCTCGATTTGAGGCGTCAATCGGGCATGCCTTGGGTCACCAGCGTCACTAGGCGGTCCAGGCTCTGGCCCCAGCCGTCATAAAAGCCCATGGCTTCATGGGCCTGCTTGTCGGCTTCGCTCCAGTGCATGGCGCGGGCGGTGTAGAGGGTTTTGCCGTCGCGCTCTTCGAAAGTGACTTTGGCGGTCATGAACGGCTTGCCCGACGGAATCCAGCCTGGCGAGTACGCATCGGTAAACACCAGCCGGCTCGGCGCCTCGATCTCCAGGAACACGCCTTGGGTCGGGTATTCGGCGCCATCGGGCGCGCGCATCAGGGTGCGAAACAGGCCACCGACCCGCAGGTTCATTTCGCACTCGGGGGTGGTCATGCCGTGCGGGCCCCACCATTGTTGCAACAAAGCAGGCTCGGTCCAGGCGCGAAACACGCGGTTGCGCGGGGCGTCGATCAAGCGGCTGATGCACAGTTCAAATTCGGCAGGTTGCGTTGTCACGGGGTAAACCTCCTGAAGCCTTTTGGTTGTTGTGTTCAGAGATTCAATTCACGCACGGGGCGTACTTCCACACTGCCAACCCTTGCTGCCGGAATGCCACCGGCCACCTGGATCGCTTCGTTCAAGTCCTTGGCCTCGATCAGGTAAAACCCGGCGAGCTGCTCCTTGGTTTCGGCAAACGGTCCGTCGGTAATCGACAGCTTGCCATTGCGCACGCGCACGGTGGTGGCGCTGCTCACCGACTCCAGCGGCTCGGCGGCGAGCATGCGCCCGCTGGCCTGGATCGCCTCGGCATAAGCGAAACACTCAGGGTCCGCCGGGCTGTCCGGCGAGGTGTGCAGCACCTGTTCGTTGCTGTAGATCAGGCAGAGGTATTTCATGTGCGTCTCCGTTTTCGGACTACTGACTATAGTTCGTGGCGGTCAGGGTTTCAGGTCGAACAGCGCCGTGCCGCTCGCCATATCGAAAGGCGCCGACCAGTGTTCATGCACCACGCGCCATTGGCCGTTGATCCGCTGATAGCCGGCGGTTACGCGCATCCAGCAGGCCTTCACCACGCCGTCCGGCCCGGCACCGCCGCAATGGGCCAGCCAGTGGGCAAACGCACTGTCTGGCGCCTCGACGATATGCAGGTCATGAAACTCGAAAATGCCGGGGCCGGGGCAATGCTTCATGCAGTCTTCCCAGTGTGCACGGTAGGCGGCCTTGCCCTTGAATTGCAGCGCGGTGACGGCGTCGAACGAGACGATATCGTCGGCGTAAAAGCTGACAATTTTGTCGATATCCCGGTCAAGAACAGCTTGCTTCCATTGCTCGATCAGGGTGTTGATTACGGTACTCATAGCGATACTCCTGAGGGTTGGAAAATCACGAAGAACACCCTTAGTCGAATGGCTTTGGGGTAAATAGACATCCTGTTTAAAAATAATTTCGCCCTGCGCAAACCCGATAGAATCCACACCTCTTTGTAGGATTTCGGATGCACCCCTGATGGAAACTCGCCTCGTCCCCTATGAGACGCTGAGCCTTGTGCAAAAACAGCAGCTCGACACGCTGCAAGTGCACCCCGAGCAACTGGTGTTTTCCGGCGATATCTACTGCGCGCTGAACAGCCTGCTGGTCAATCCCAACCCCGGCGCTATCAAAGGTTTCGCCCTGCTCGCCGACGAACAGCCCGTGGCCTTCCTGCTGCTCAAACGCCCGCCTTGCCTGCCCCATTGGGCCGATGAACACAGTGCGACGCTGCATGCGTTTCAGGTTGATCGGCATCAGCAGGGGCGTGGCTTTGGCAAGGCATGCTTGCAAGCGCTGCCGGCGGTGGCGCTGCAGGCCTGGCCGCAGATCAAGGGGTTAGAGTTGTCGGTGGACACCGATAATGGGGCGGCGATGGGCTTGTATTTGGGCGCCGGATGGGTGGACAGCGGGGAGGCGTATAAGGGGCGGGTTGGGTATGAGCGCCGGCTGGCGTTGGTGTTTTGAACGATAAGGAAGTGGTGAATATGCTGACAACCCTAGAACAACTTGAAACCCTCTACGGCCTCCCCCACGAGCGGGCGGTGCGCAAGGAAATCGCGTTTCTCAACGAGGATTACCAGGCCATGGTGCGGGCGTCGCCGCTGGTGGTGGTGAGTTCATCCGGGCCGGACGGCATTGATGGTTCGCCGCGCGGCGATGTGCCGGGGTTTGTGCGGATTGTGGATGAGCGCACGTTGGCGATTCCGGACCGGCCGGGAAACAACCGCCTCGATACCCTGCGTAATCTGCTGCAGGACCCGCGGATTGCATTGCTATTCATCATCCCGGGTATTGGCGAGACGTTGCGCGTGAATGGCCGGGCGCAAATTTCCATCGAGCCCGACCTGCTGGAGAGTTTTGCGGTGAATGGCAAACCGGCGCGCTCGGTGATCCTGGTGCAGGTGCACGCTGCGTATTTCCACTGCTCCAAAGCCTTTGTGCGCTCAGACTGCTGGAACCCCGAGAAGCATCTGGACCGGTCGGCATTGCCGTCGGCCGGGGCGTTTCACAAGCGGCTCAATGATGGGCAGTTTGACGCCGATGCGTATGACCGTGAGATGCCAGAGCGAGTCAAAAGCACGTTGTATTGAGCCCATTGCAGGCGCCGGCTGGCCGGCGCTTGCAAGGCGGCAGTCAGCCTCGTTCCCCGATCGGCAACCAGATTTCCACGGTCCCCGTACCTTTGCGCACATCAAAATCGGCACTGTAGCGCTCGAAATCCGCCCCCATCACCTTGTAGCCCGAGTGCGGCAGCCATTCGAACATGATGCGCTCGTACGTTTGCTCAAGTGCCTGTACCGGCCCGTAATGCGGGAACACGGCGTAGTTGAGCGGCGGAATTTCGATGCACTCGAAGTTGCCCGGCACGTCGCCCCGGGTGGGGACTTCAGCACCGGCCATATAGTCAAATTCGGCATTTTTGGGGTTATGGCAAACGCCATACGTCACGCCGCCGACGCGCTGCTTGATGTCCTTGATGCAGGTGTCGAACAACTCCCACAGCTTGGGGATATCAACCACGGTGGCCTTCGAATAACGCCCTTGGACGCCTGCGATCACCAGGGCTTTACCGGCTTCCATGCGTGGCTCTAACGGTTGTTTTGTCTGCTGATCCATCTGAACAGTCTCCTTCTTATGAGGGAACAAACCCGCATCGAGTATAGGGGCATATCCGTGCGGTGCCTCAAGCAGAAATTTTTCCCGCGACATCTGGACAACTGGCCATCATCGACCGTATTGTCTGCCCCGCAGGCCACCGCAGTGGCCGACGTCGCTCGGACGGTTCCGGGCGCTTACGTACCTCGAGGCAACAATGGCAGACCAAGGTTCGCCGCGCCGCTTTGCGCGCATAGATCGACTCCCCCCTTATGTTTTTAATATCACTGCTGAGCTGAAGATGGCTGCGCGTCGGCGCGGCGAAGACATCATCGACTTGAGCATGGGTAACCCAGACGGCGCCACGCCTCCACACATCGTGGAAAAAATGGTCACCGTCGCCCAGCGTGAAGACACCCACGGCTACTCCACCTCCAAAGGCATTCCGCGCCTGCGTCGGGCCATTTCGCGCTGGTACAAAGACCGCTACGCAGTGGATATCGACCCGGAAACCGAGGCCATCGTGACCATCGGTTCCAAGGAAGGCCTGGCGCATCTGATGCTGGCTACCCTGGACCAAGGCGACACCGTGCTGGTGCCCAACCCGAGCTACCCGATTCATATCTACGGCGCCGTGATTGCCGGCGCCCAGGTGCGCTCGGTACCGCTGGTGCCGGGTGTGGACTTCTTCGCCGAGCTGGAACGGGCGATTCGTGGATCGATCCCCAAGCCAAAGATGATGATTCTGGGCTTCCCGTCCAACCCGACCGCGCAGTGCGTGGAGCTGGATTTCTTCGAACGGGTGATTGCACTGGCCAAACAGTACGACGTACTGGTGGTGCACGATTTGGCCTACGCCGACATCGTCTACGACGGCTGGAAAGCCCCGTCGATCATGCAAGTGCCCGGCGCCAAGGACATTGCGGTGGAGTTTTTCACCCTGTCTAAGAGCTACAACATGGCTGGCTGGCGCATTGGTTTTATGGTCGGCAACCCGGAACTGGTCAACGCCCTGGCGCGCATTAAGAGTTACCACGACTACGGCACCTTCACCCCGCTGCAAGTGGCGGCCATTGCGGCGCTGGAAGGCGATCAGCAATGCGTGAAAGACATCGCCGAGCAGTACCGCCAGCGCCGCAACGTACTGGTTAAGGGCTTGCATGAGCTGGGCTGGATGGTCGAGAACCCGAAGGCGTCGATGTACGTCTGGGCGAAAATTCCCGAGGCGTATGCCGCCATGGGCTCGTTGGAATTTGCCAAGAAACTGCTGTTGGAAGCGAAGGTGTGCGTGTCCCCGGGGATTGGCTTTGGTGAGTATGGGGATGATCACGTGCGCTTTGCGCTGATCGAGAACCAGGACCGGATTCGCCAGGCGATACGCGGTATTCGCGGGATGTTTCGGGCGGATGGCTTAGTTCGCAAAACCGAGGCCTGAGGTTGGCAGGAGCGATCTGATTCGCTCCTGCCTCAGGGGTCAATAGCGGGGGCTATTGATCAATCATAAATACCTTGAACGTTGAAACTGACTTTGTATTCAGAGACCGGGATGGTATCGCCTTTCTGTACGCCCTTAATTGTCACCACCCCCTTTACAGAATTGACGAGATTACCAGGTGGCTTAATCATCTGCGCGTCAACCAGGAATTGACCACTCCACGTCCCGCTCTTGTTGACTATAAAAGGGCCGCCAATCTCCTTGCCAGCGTCGTCGTAAATCCAAACGCGAGGAAGCGGCTCGCCCTTGCCCGTTCCGCTTTCATCCCTCGGCTCACCGTACCCACCGACATCATGCCAACCTCAAGACTTGTAAGCACTCGTAGACGAATAGCCATTGCCTGCCGGAGTCGTAATTCTGAATTCAGCCATGTCCCTATACCTCCAGAACACTGCCACGACGGTGGCAGCCTGGAGGTATTTCTAGCAACAGGCCTCATTCAAACTACCTGTCAACGTTGACAGTTCCGACGAGAGGTCAGCGCCGCTGGCTTACACCACCAACGACAGCAGCATGATAAAGATCAGCGCCACCACCGACAGGATGGTCTCCATCGCCGTCCAGGTTTTGAACGTCTCGAGCACGGTCATGTTGAAGTACTGCTTCACCAGCCAGAACCCCGCATCGTTGACGTGAGACAACACCAACGAACCCGCCCCCGTCGCCAACACCAGCAGCTCAAGGTTCACACCCGGAATCATCCCTACCACCGGCACTACAATGCCTGCGCCAGTAATGGTCGCCACGGTCGCGGAACCGGTGGCCACGCGAATCACCGCCGCCACCAGCCACGCCAGCAGGATCGGGTTGATCTGCGCGTTCACGGCCATATGGCCGATCACATCACCTACGCCGCTAGTCACGAGCATCTGCTTGAAACCACCACCGGCGCCGATGATCAGGATGATCGCCGCGGTCGGCGCGAGGCTGGCGTCGAGCAGCTTGAGGATTTGCTTGGAATGAATGCCTTGGCGATGGCCAAAGGTGTACAGCGACAGCAGCAATGCCAGCAGCAGCGCAGTGATCGGATGGCCGATCATGTCCATCCAGTTACGGATGGCGTGGCCGTCCGGCAGCGCGACGTCAGCAAAGGTTTTGAGCAGCATCAGGAACACCGGCAGCAGCACGGTGATCAGGGTAATGCTGAAGCTCGGCAGGTCTTTGGATTCCGGCTCGCGGGCCAGTTGGTCGACCAGTTCCTGGGACGGGTTGCCCGGAATGTACTTGGCGATAAACGTACCGAAGATCGGGCCGGCAATGATGGCGGTCGGCAATGCGACGATCAGGCCGTACAGGATGGTCTTGCCGATGTCCGCGCCAAACACGCCGATAGCTAGCAACGGGCCCGGGTGCGGTGGCACCAGGCCGTGCACCGCCGACAGGCCAGCGAGCAGCGGGATACCGATCTTGATCAGTGACACGCCGGTGCGACGCGCAACGATAAACACCAGCGGGATCAGCAGCACAAAGCCGATCTCGAAGAACAGCGGGATGCCCACCAGGAACGCGGCGAACATCATGGCCCATTGCACTTTGTCTTTGCCGAAGGCGCGGATCAAGGTCTGGGCGATCTGATCGGCACCGCCGGATTCAGCCATCATCTTGCCGAGCATCGTGCCCAGCGCGAGGATGATGCCGACAAAGCCGAGCACCCCGCCGAAGCCGTCTTGGAACGCCTTGATGATCTTGTCCACGGGCATGCCCGAGGTCAGGCCGAGGAAGCCGGCCGCGATGATCAGTGCAATGAACGGGTGCACCTTGAACTTGGTGATCAGTACGATCAGCCCGATGATTGTGACCACTGCATCTAGCAGCAGGTAGGACTCGTGGGACATGCCAAACATGGGGGGTCTCTCCTGTTTGTTGTTGTTATTAAAGCCGGTGTTGAATCTTTCGCCGGGGATAGCGCTATCTTTTCCGGCAAAAAATTAATGGGTTGGTTCAAAGCCGTGCTGCAGCCACCAGGCATTGGTTTGCTCGGCCAGGTCCTCGATGCTGTCTTCGCTGGCGTTTAACGCCAGGGTCAGCGGCTCGCCCACGGGCGATTCAAGGGTGGCGAACTGGCTGTCGATCAGGCTGGCGGGCATGAAATGGCCGGGGCGATGGGACACGCGGTCAGCGGCCACGGCACGGGTCAGCTCCAGGAACACAAAGCCCAGGCCCGGCGCGGCTTCGCGCAAATGGTCACGGTATTTTTTCTTCAGGGCCGAACAGGTGAGCACCGGATGCTCGCCGGCTTTGAGCGCGCGGCGCAGTTCATCGCACAGGATGTCGAGCCAGCCGGCGCGGTCGTCGTCGTTGAGGGGGTGGCCGGCGCTCATCTTCTCGATGTTCGCGGCAGGGTGAAAGCTGTCGCCTTCAATGGCGGTGGCGCCGTTCAGGCGGCACAAGGCTTCGCTGACGCTGGACTTGCCACAGCCGGAAACACCCATGATGACCAGGGCGGTAACAGGTTGACTCATGAAACACCTCAGGACGCAGATAGCGCTACCTTTGCACGCTGTAAGGCTAGTGCAAAAACAGGCTTTTCCCGCGCCGACTTGTCATTTTTATGGAGTGACGCGTGCATCCTCTCCAAAACCGTTGAACCGGATCAGGCAACCCTGTGTTCAAGCATTTGCAGCCTTTTGGAGACAGCGCTACCTTAGTGCCTCGATTTTTGTTTGGCAACCGCCTGATGACCTCCAAGAACGATAAAAATACCCGCACCACCGGTCGTCCGACCTTGAATGAAGTCGCCCGCCTGGCCGGCGTCAGCCCTATTACCGCGTCCCGCGCCTTGCGTGGCGTCAGCACGGTCGCCACCGAACTGGTGGAAAAAGTGCAACTGGCCGCCGCCGAACTCAACTACGTGGTCAACCCCGCCGCCCGCGCCTTGGCCTCGGCGCAGAGCCATTCAGTGGTGGTCATCGTGCCGTCGCTGTCCAACCTGCTGTTTATCGAAACCCTCGAAGCCATCCACCAGGTGCTGCGACCCAAGGGCTTTGAAGTACTGATCGGCAACTCCCACTATTCACGCGACGAAGAAGAGAACCTGCTGCGCAACTACATGGCCTACCAGCCACGCGGTTTGCTGCTGACCGGGTTTGACCGCACTGAAAGCGCCCGACGGATGGTCGAGGCCAGCAATGTGCCGTGTGTGTACATGATGGACCTGGACCCGAATGCCGGCGTGAACTGCGTAGGGTTCTCGCAACTGAGTGCGGGTGAAACGGCAGCGGCACATTTGATCTCACGTGGGCGCAAGCGCCTGGCGTATATCGGCGCGCAGTTGGATCAGCGCACGTTGCTGCGCGGTGAAGGTTTTCGCCGCGCGCTGCAACAGGCGGGCTTGTATGACCCGGCGCTGGAATTGCTGACGCCGCGCCCCTCCTCTGTGGGCTTGGGTGGCGAGCTGTTTTTGCAGCTGCTGGCCAGCCATCCGGATGTGGATGCGATCTTCTTTGGCAACGACGACTTGGCCCAAGGTGCGCTGCTGGAAGCCATGCGCCACGGTATCAACGTGCCGGAGCGCGTGGCGGTGCTGGGCTTTAACGACTTGCCGGCGTCGTCGTTCATGGTGCCGCGCTTGAGCAGCATCAGCACACCGCGTGAAGCGATTGGGCGGCGGTCGGCGGAGCATTTGCTGACCATCATGGCGGGCAACAAGATTGCCAAGCCGGTGGTGGATATGGGGTTTGAGTTGCAGGTGCGCGAAAGCACCTGAGCGCGGCCTGATCGTTCCAACGCTCTGCGTGGGAATGCCTCTTGTGACGCTTTGCGTCATGCTTTGGACGCAGAGCGTCCAGGGCTGCATTCCCACGCGGGAGCGTGGGAACGATCAGAGTGGTGTAGGACGCGACTGACATTGCGGTAAGCGCCTTGCCCGGTTGCCTACGCTTACGTCAGAATCCGCCGGCTTGTGCGCTTGGGTGGTGGTCTCTAAGGTTGGCCGGTCGCTGAATTTCTCGGCGATCGGGTTTAGTAGCCCGAGCCCCCTCACCAAAAGTGCATGAGCTTCATCAGTAGGACTTATTTGTCTGTACTTGATGGTGGCTGTGCGCAGGGCGCCCTCGTGGCGCGCCGGTTTTGGTGTGGGCACCGGTCTACTAACCTGCGTGCAGCCGCCACCCTTCGTTTAGTAGCGACCAGGTGGAGGCTCAGTTAGAGGCCCCACCTATGTTCAAAACAACGCCGAATCCTCCGATTAACGACACAAAACGCAACAAAGCCGCCCATCGCGCGATTGATCACTACCTCAATCCCACCACCGAACCCGCACCAGAAACCCCTTCTTTGTTCACTGTCAGCCCCGACACCAGTCCTGAAAGCCTGATTGCCAACAGCTACGAAACCGTGTGTTCCGTCAGCGCCTTGTTGCTCGACCTGTCCGATGACCTCACCGGCAAAGAGCGCGACGTGGCCCTCGCCATTCATCAACTGAGCGAGCTATCAGTCTTGATGGTAGGCAAGGCCATGGACCAGCAAACACCGCGAACCTAAAGCCCTACTCGGTCAAAAATGTGGGAGTTGGCTTGCCTGCGATGGCGGCGGGTCAGCTACAGATGGGCTAACT
>NZ_JBJGXU010000084.1:0-19252 GCF_045447305.1 Pseudomonas sp. D47
ATACGAAGCCGTTACCGCAGCAACGGATATGTACTCATATCTACCTAAAAACCCGGTCAAAAACTTAGCGCAACACAAAAAGTTGCGTAGATACCCATGCTGCGATGAGGCCGTGTCAGCTGACATATTTCCAGCTGACCCACCGCTATCGCAGGCAAACCAGCTCCCACCTTTGATCCTCATCGCCCGAGCATCAGCGAAAGAACTCCCCCGGTGTTGCATCAAACTGCTGACGAAACGCTGCGATAAACGCCGACGTCGACTCATACCCACACCCCAGCGCCACATCCGTGACCCGCTCACCTTGTTCCAGGGCCGGCAGGGCACTCAGCAGCCGCAGCCGCTGGCGCCATGCGCGGAACGTCAGCCCGGTATCACTCAGGAACAACCGGCTGAGCGTCTTCTCACTCACCCCCAGCTTGCGGCTCCAGTCTCCCAAGGTCGTGTGCTGTTCCGGGTGCAGATTCAGGCTGCGATAGATCTGCCGCAACCGCACGTCGTGGGGCAACGGCAGCATCAAGTCCACCTGGGGCGCAGCCGCAAGCTGGTCCAGCACCACCTGGGCCAGACGCCCATCGGGCCCATCCTCGGTGTATTCCACCGGCAGCTCGCTGAAGCTGCGGATCAACTCGCGCAACAAACTGCTCACCTCCAGCACCTGGCAACGCTCGGCCGCCCACGCGGTGACGCTGCAATCGAGGTACAGGCTGCGCATTTCCGTGTGTGGCGAACTGAACACTCGGTGCGGCACGCCCGCCGGGATCCACACCGCGCGCTGGGGCGGGGCGACGAAGCGGCCGACGCTGGTCTGGATCTCCAGCACCCCGGAAATCGCGTAAGACAACTGCACCCACGGGTGGCTGTGCCGGCGGGTCAGCGCACGATTGGGCAACGATTCGGTGCGCCCATACACCGGCCGTGGCAGGCTTGAAAGCCCGGGCACACTGCGCCGCACGGTCTTGTCATGTCCTTTAGGCGGCATTTACTGGCTCATTGGCGTTAGTCGGTAATAAGCCGTTACGTTAGAGTCGCAGCGATGCTCTTGGCAACCCCTGGAAGATTTGCTTATGACCCGCCCGCGTTTTTTGCCCGATAACTTCACACTGATCCTGATCGCCACGGTGATCCTCGCTTCATTGCTGCCCGCCAGCGGCCAGACCGCCGTGGCCTTTGGCTGGGTGACGAACTTGGCTATTGCGCTGCTGTTTTTCCTGCACGGCGCCAAGCTGTCGCGCCAGGCCATCGTCGCCGGTGCCGGGCACTGGCGCCTGCACCTGCTGGTGTTCAGCTTGACCTTTGTGCTGTTCCCCCTGCTGGGCCTGGCGCTCAAGCCGTTGTTGTCGCCGCTGATCGGCAAAGACCTGTACATGGGCATGCTCTACCTCTGCGCGTTGCCGGCCACGGTGCAATCGGCGATTGCCTTCACCTCATTGGCGCGCGGCAATATCCCGGCGGCGATCTGCAGCGCAGCGGCCTCCAGCCTGTTCGGCATCTTCCTCACGCCGTTGCTGGTGGCCCTGCTGCTCAATGTGCACGGTGACGCGGGCTCGACCGTCGACGCGATCTTGAAAATCAGCGTGCAGCTGTTGCTGCCGTTTGTTGCCGGGCAAATTGCCCGTCGTTGGATCGGCGAGTGGGTGGGCCGCAACAAATCCTGGCTGAAATTCGTCGATCAGGGCTCGATCCTGCTGGTGGTCTACGGCGCGTTCAGCGAAGCGGTCAACGAAGGCATCTGGCACCAGATCCCGCTGTGGGAGCTGGGCGGCTTGGTGGTCGCGTGCTGCGTGTTGCTGGCGCTGGTGCTGGTGGCGTCCGCGGTGCTGGGCAAGGCCTTTGGCTTTAACCAGGAAGACCGCATCACCATCTTGTTCTGCGGCTCGAAGAAAAGCCTCGCCACCGGCGTGCCGATGGCCCAGGTGCTGTTTGCCGGCGCGACCATGGGCGTGTTGATTCTGCCACTGATGCTGTTTCACCAGATCCAGTTGATGGTGTGTGCGGCGCTGGCACAGCGCTACGCCAAGCGGCCGGAAAGCATCCCCGAGATGATGGGGCAGGTGGATCCGTGATCTAGGTCACACCCTTGGCCGAATCCCCTCAAGTTAACGCCTGCCCAGACGACTACCCTTATTGAGAGCCCAATAAGGAGTGTCGGCATGAACGTTAAAGGTATTTCGGTATTTACCGGCCTGTTTTGCCTCTGGGCAGGTGCCTGTGCTGCGGCACAGACAGTGGGGCAGGGCACCATTTATTTCACTGGCGCCATCGTGGAACCTGGGTGTGCGACAAATGCGCGCAGCGGCGCGGTGATGGAACTGAACGGGTGCGCCATTTCCAACCGGGGCAGCCGCTTCGATGTGAGCAATGTGTCGCCGGTGGCCAGCGTCAATGCCGCCCATGTCAAGCTGGTGGCAGACAGCGGCAACGGGCGCTATTACGACCAGCGCTATCTGCTGGTGGACAGCGCCGGCAAGCCGATCCAGTCGGGCAACTACGTGATCACCATGACCTCGCCCTAAACCTCAGCGCGACGATCCGCGTCAACAGCGTGGCCAGAAACCTATAGAATGCTCGGCGGCGGCGCTGTTCTGCGTGGCCGTAGGATCATCGCCAGAGTACCTCGCCCGCCAATGAGCATTTCAGCCGCAACCCCCCAAGCCAACTGGCAACCGGTCATCGCCCTCGCGTTGGCCGCATTTGTATTCAATACCACCGAATTCGTACCGGTCGGCCTGCTCAGCGCCATCGGCGCCAGCTTCGACATGCCCATCGCCAGCGTCGGCCTGATGCTCACCATCTATGCCTGGATCGTGTCGCTGACTTCGCTGCCGGTGATGCTGCTGACGCGTAACGTCGAGCGGCGCAAGTTGCTGATCGTGTTGTTCGGCTTGTTTATCGCCAGCCATATCCTCTCCAGCGTCGCCACCAGCTTCGGCTTGCTGATGGTCAGCCGCATCGGCATTGCCTTGTCCCATGCGCTGTTCTGGTCGATCACGGCCTCCTTGGCCGTGCGCTTGGCGCCGCAAGGCAAGCAAGTGCAAGCCCTCGGCCTGCTGGCCACCGGCACGTCCCTGGCGATGGTCTTGGGCATTCCGCTGGGCCGCCTGCTCGGCGAAGCCATGGGTTGGCGCACCACGTTCCTGGTGATCGCCGCGTTCGCCGCCGCCCTGGTGTTCTGGTTGGCGCGCACTTTACCGGCGCTGCCGAGCCAGAACTCCGGCTCGCTGCGCAGCCTGCCGATGCTGTTCAAACGCCCGGCACTGGTGGCGCTCTACGTGCTCACCGCCATGGTGGTGACTGCGCAATTCACGGCCTACAGCTACATCGAACCCTTTGTCGAAGGCGTTGCCGGCTTGAGTGGCAATGTGGTGACCCTGTTTCTACTGGTGTTCGGCGGCGCGGGCATCATCGGCTCGCTGTTGTTCAGCCTCGTGCACCGCTTCAACCCGCACCTCTTCGTGGTCAGCGCGGTGTTCCTGCTCGCCGCGTGCCTGGCGCTGATGCTGCCCTTGAGCGGCGCCGAGTCATACCTCGTCGGCCTGAGCGTGTTCTGGGGCATGGCGATCATGGGCTTTGGCCTGGCCATGCAATCTAAGGTTCTGGTGCTGGCACCGGACGCCACCGACGTGGCCATGGCGATGTTCTCCGGCATCTACAACATCGGCATCGGCGGCGGCGCCCTGATGGGCAGCTGGGTCGGCAGCCACTTCGGCTTCGCCTGGATCGGCGCGGCAGGTGGGGCGCTGGCGGCGGTGGCGTTGATTGGGTACTGCCTGGCGATTCATCGGTATGGCCAGGGTGTGGCGCGTAGCTGACGCGAAAAATCGGCACAGATTAAAGACAATTCCTACAGGGCGTTTTGTTGCCCATTGCTACCGTCGCGCCGGGCCTGCCACATCCCGTGGTGACGGCAATTGCCACGACCTTGAACAAGAGGCGTGGCACTTGGAATGCAATGGAGTCGATTGTGCAAAAACGTTTGACCGCAGAGTTTCTAGGTACCTTCTGGCTAACGTTCGGCGGCTGTGGCAGCGCCATTCTGGCCGCGGCATACCCAGGGTTGGGCATTGGTTTTGTCGGTGTTTCCCTTGCGTTTGGTCTCACCGTGCTGACCATGGCTTACGCGGTGGGTGGCATTTCCGGCGGGCATTTCAACCCGGCGGTGACGATCGGCTTATGGGTGGGGCGTCGTGTTCGCAGCGTTGATGTGCTGCCGTACATTGCGGTGCAGGTGCTTGGCGCGACGGTTGCCGCTGCGGCACTGTTCGAGATCGCCAACGGGCAACCGGATTTTTCGGCGGGCGGTTTTGCCGCCAACGGTTATGGCCCGCTCAGCCCAGGCAAGTTCGACTTGTTTGCCGCGCTGCTGGCAGAAGTGATCGCCACGTTCTTCTTTGTCCTGATCATCATGCGGGTGACTGCGCCGGGTGCGCCGGCCGGTTTTGCGCCGATCGCCATCGGCCTGGCACTGACCTTGATTCACCTGGTCCTGATCCCCGTCACCAACACCTCCGTCAACCCGGCTCGCAGCACCGGGCCAGCGCTGGTGGCCGGGGGCGAGTACATCTCGCAACTCTGGCTGTTCTGGCTGGCGCCGATCGTGGGCGGGATACTGGGTGCATTGGCAGCCCGTGTGTTGGGCGAGCGCAACTAAGCGCGAGTCGTTTCCGAGAGCGTGTTTGGCGGCGGCGGGCCTGTCTATAAGGCCGCCGTTTGCCAATGCCTCCCGGAGCCGATTGCCGATGCCATGTTCATTGATCAAACCCGCACTCTTCACCGGTATTTGCACACGGATGCTCAGCCTTTCAAGCCAAGCCGCCAGTTTTGATTGCACGAAGGCCAAGTCCGCTGACGAGATCGCCATCTGCACCAACCGCAATCTCAATGACCAGGACGTAACGATGGCGTTGCTCTACGACCTGAACAAGCACTTCATGGCCATGGGTGGACGGGCAAGCGGCCTGGCTCAAGCAGCGGCGCAGGTGCGGGTCACGGGTGAGTTGCCTGAGTGACGCCTACATGCAACGGATTGGCATGTTGCGCGGGTTTATTGAAGAGCGGGTGATGACGAAGGGGCCGTTCTGAGCGCCCTCGCCACACGGGTCATGGTGCGCTGTTAAAGCGCAGCCAACACCGCCTCCAACTTCTCCTGATCCCGCGCAAACTGTCGAATGCCTTCCGCCAGTTTCTCTGTGGCCATCGCATCTTCATTCGACGCCCAACGGAACTGCGCTTCGGTCAATTGCTGACGCGCTTCGCCTTCGGCGCCCGGCAGCAGTTTGCGTTCCAGGGGGCCGTTATCCTCATCGAGTTTTTGCAGCAAGTCGGGGCTGATGGTCAGGCGGTCGCAACCGGCCAGCTCTTCGATCTGGCTGAGGGTGCGAAAGCTCGCGCCCATCACTACCGTCTCAATGGCGTTGGCCTTGTAGTAGTTGTAGATGCGCGTTACCGACTGCACGCCCGGGTCATCAACGCCGGTGTAGTCCAGGCCGGTGTTTTTGCGGTACCAGTCGTAGATGCGGCCCACGAACGGCGAGATCAAAAACACCCCCGCATCGGCGCAGGCCACGGCCTGGGCGAAGGAGAACAGCAAGGTGAGGTTGGTCTGGATGCCAGCCTTTTCCAGGCGTTCGGCGGTGCGGATGCCTTCCCAGGTGGAGGCCAGCTTGATCAGCACGCGGTCGCGGCTGATGCCGGCCTGGTCGTACAGGGCGATTAATTGGTTGGCTTTGGCCCACAGCGCGTCTTCATCGAAGGACAGGCGCGCGTCGACTTCGGTGGAGATGCGCCCCGGAATCACCTTCAGAATGCCGGCACCCACCGACACCGCAAAGTGATCGCAGGCCAGGCCCACGTCGCCTTTGGACAGGTTCACGGCATTGCGCAGCAGCTCGGCGTATTCCGGGATGGCGGCGGCTTTAAGCAGCAACGACGGGTTGGTGGTGGCGTCCACCGGGCGCAGGCGGCTGATGGCTTCGAGGTCGCCGGTGTCGCAGACCACGGTGGTGAATTGCTTGAGTTGTTCGAGCTTGGACGTCATGAGCGGCGGCCTCCAGGAAGGGTGGGCAAGGGCACCTGTTGTACCACTTCCTGGACGGCTTGTTTACCCGCTCGCTAATCCGTCAAGCCTCTGGAAAGCCGACTTTGTGTGGTCAGCGGTTCTGCAACAGTTGCACATCCAAGCGGCGAGACACTCGGTGGCATCGGCAATGTAGCGCGCGGGGATGGCGAAAATCATGCTCGGTGACCTGATCGCAAGGAGAGAAAGCCCTTTTTGCGGCCACCCGGTAGGGTTGCCAAATGAGCTTTTTCTCCTTCCATGATCATTCGCGACGCATTTAGTACGTTCGCTTATTAAAAGGGACGGCCGGCAGGAGGAGGCGGCGGCGAGATTGCGTCATCAATGTATTTCTTCGCGCTAGCTAACGTGTCTTTGGTTATGCTGTTTCTCTTTCCAGTAGGGCTTATGGTGGTGTAAGCCTTGACCTGATCAACCAGGTTGTTATTGCTGTCGTTACGGCCCCCCGTTAGCCCTTCTTCAATTTGATAACCTTTGTAAGTTTCGACGATTGCCATGGGATGCTCCTTGCATGATGGGTTTACCACGACAGCCTAAAAAGACTCGCAGGGGGCGTCTACTGTGATAATTGACAGGTAATCAGAACAATTGGCGATAGGTTTTATAACCAGTCGCGCTTGAAGAATGAGGCCTGTCGATAGACCTCAGGGCTTCCAAGTCTGCACATCCTTGGCATCCACTGCCTTGGGCAACAACCCGGCCTTGAAGAATGCGTCCGCGATCTTCTGCTGTTCCCCCAACTGATCCACCGTCACCGGTTGCACCTGATAACTGCGGTGCGCATTGGCGGCTTCAACCGTGGCCACGTCCAGGTTGCCCCACAGCGGGCCGAGCACTTTCGCCGCGTCCTGCGGGTTGGTTTTCACCCACTGGCCGGCTTTTTCCAATTGCGCATACACCACCTTCAACACCTCGGGATGCGCCTTGGCGTAGGGCGTGCCGGTCAAGTAATAACGCTTGTAGCTGGCGAGGCCGGCGCCGTCCGCCAGGGTGTGGGTCGGCAGTTGACGCTGCACGCTGGTGAGGAAGGGTTCCCAGGTGACCCAGGCGTCAACCTTGTTGTTTTCGAAGGCCGCGCGGCCATCTGCCGGCGACAGGTAGGCCGGCTCGATATCCGAGAACGCCAAACCTGCTTTGGCCAGCGCGGCGATCAGTAAATAGTGAGTGCCGGCGGCCTTGGTGACCGCGATTTTCTTGCCTTTCAAATCCGCCAACTGTTGGATCGGCGAGTCCTTGCGCACCACGATGGCCTGGGCTGAAGGCGAGGGCGCTTCCTGGGCGAAGTAGGTGAGTTTGGCTTGGGCGGCCTGAGCGAAGATCGGCACGGTGTCGGCCACGTCGGCACTGATGTCGACGTTGCCCACGTTCAGCGCTTCGAGCAGCGGCAAGCCGCTGGGAAACTCGTGCCAGCTCACGCCAATATTGTCGGCCTTGAGGGCTTTTTCCAGGGTGCCCTGGGTTTTCAGCAGAGTGATCAGGGTTGAGGATTTCTGGTAACCGATGCGCACGGTTTCCTGGGCCTCAGCACTGGCCGCGATCGAAAAAGCCAACAACCCGAGGACAACAACGAGGGGGCGGCGAATAGACATGGCGCGCTCGATATTCAGCGAAATATGGCCAAGCTTAAAGTTCTAAAAAGCATTCGATAAATACTCTTTCGGTCTGAGCTTAGGGCGCTTTTACTGCGTTTCGATGAATGGGGCATATCCATAGAATTATATCGTTCTTTCATAATGCCTAATTATCAATATAACTTTTAAGGCTGAATCTTTTAAGTCTCCCTGCTAAGGCCTTCCATGACCACGAGCCGCCAAATCCACCTATCGGCGTTCCTGTTGAGCGGCCCCGTGGTGCACAGCCACGCCGTGTGGCGCCACCCTGAAACCGTGGGCAATTACCTCGACCCCGACTACTACTCACGCATCGCCAAGGTGGTGGAAGAGGGCCTGTTCGACTTCCTGTTCTTCGCCGACCGCCTGGCCGTCGGCGACCAAATGGGCGGCTCCCGTGAGTTCGCCTTGCGCTACGGCGCCCAGGACGCCACGCGCCTGGACCCGTTACCGATTCTGTCTTATCTGGTAGGCCAGACCCGCAAGCTGGGCCTGGGCGCGACGCGCTCCACCACCTACTACGAACCGGCACATATCGCCCGCGAGTTTGCCACCCTCGACCACCTGTCCAAGGGCCGCGCGGCATGGAACATTGTCACCTCGATGAACGACAGCGAAGGGCGCCTGTTCGGTAAGGACAAGCACCTGGAACACGACCTGCGCTACGACCGCGCTGATGAGTTTGTGGACGTCGCGCTGAAACTCTGGAACAGCTGGGGCAAGGACGCGCTCAAGCTGGACCGCGAGCGTGGCGTGCTCGCCGACCCGGCGTTGATTACGTCGGTGCAGCACCACGGCGAGTGGTTCAAGGTTGAAGGGCCGCTGAATATTCCGCGCACGCCCCAGGGCCGGCCGGTGCTGATCCAGGCGGGTTCGTCCGGGCGCGGTCGGCGGTTTGGTGCGCGCTGGGCCGAAGCGATTTTCACCATTCACCCGCACTTGGCGGCCATGCGCGCCTTTCGCGATGACGTGCGCGCCCAAGTGGTGCAGCAAGGGCGCGATGCCGACAGCTGCAAGGTGCTGACGGCGGTGATGCCGTTTATTGGCGGCAGCGAGGCCGAAGCGCGGGCCAAGCGCGACCAGCACAACGCCCTGGCGCGGCCCGAGTTGGGGCTGGTCACACTGGCTTCGCAACTCAATGTGGACCTGTCGCCATTCCCGCTGTCGGCCACCTTGGCCCAGATCGCCCAGTCGCCGCTGATCCATGCGGCGGCTGCCGAAAAACTGCTGATGCAAGGCCCGCAAACCACTCTGGAACAACTTGGCCGACTGTTCGCCAGCAGCGTGCGCGTGCCACAACTGGTGGGCACCGGGGCGCAGATCGCCGACCAGTTGGCGCAGCTGTTCGAGCAGGGCGGGTGCGATGGGTTTGTGATTTCACCGGGCTATTTGCCGGGGTCGTTTACCGAATTTGTCGAAAGTGTGATTCCGCATTTGCAGCGCAAAGGGTTGTTTCGCACCGCGTATGAAGGCTCGACGCTGCGCGAGCATCTGGGGCTGGCTGATCTGCAGGCCTGAAACCCCTCTTTGTCGCAAGCGGGGCTGTTGTGGCGAGCGGGCTTGCCCCGCGTTGGGGCGCGAAGCGGCCCTAAAGCCTGACACCGCGCTCTATGAGTAAGCGCGCAGTGGCCTCTATTGGGGCCGCTTCGCCGCTCAGATGGGTTGGAGCCGGTCAGTGCCGGGCAGTCCGCGTCAGCGCCTTGACTTCAAACCTGCTCCTCTTCCCGCAACTGCACACTCATATCATCACAGCTCTTTGCCCAGTCGCTGAGCCACTGCGGCATAGCCGGTGACGCCTCGACCAAGCCCAGCTCCCGCACAAAATCTGCTGGGGGCAGGGTGCCTTTGGCTGAACGAAATAGCCCGCGCATCACCACCACCCCAACCACCCGGCCTTTGCTGACGAAACGGTGCTCCATCAGGCTCCACTTGTGGTCCCAGCCAAGCATGCGGGTGTGTACCTCAAACGCTTCGAACAGCTTCAGCTCGCGGCGAAACTTGCCCCAGGTATCGCCCACGATCGGCAGTGCCTTATTGCGCAGGGCCACGCGAAACGCGCCGGTGCGCAGTACAAAATCCATCCGCGCAACGTCCGCCAGCGAGAAATACCGGCCGTTGGTGACATGCCGGTTGATATCCAGGTCCAGCGGCCACACCCGCATGCGCACCACGGTGGTGTCAAGGCCATGGGCGGGCTTGCGCCAGGGGCGACGGGACAGCATGAACAGCAATCGAAACCAGAGATTCATAAACGCGCCAGGCAGTTGATCAGTGGCAGCACTGTAAGGGCGTGGAATCGGCTAAGGTAGGTGCGCAAATGACTTATTACATGCGAAAAGCGCAAAGGGGCGCTCCTTTATGCACATTACCTTGCTCCTGGTCGATCAATGTTCTGCCGCCAGCGCCACCCTGGCGCTGGAGATGCTCAGCGCTGCCAACCTGTTTGCTGACACGCCTCAGTTTGAAATCGTGGTCGCGTCCCTCGACGGCCAGGCCGTAGACGCTTGGGGCGGGCAGCGCTTGCAGGTAGCGTGCTCGACCGCGCAGGTCCGCCAGACCGACTTGATCCTGGTCCCCGGCTTTCTGTTTACCCTCAAACAAGCCTTGCCGACTTTTCCCGCATACGCGCCTTGGTTGCGCGAGCAGCATGCTCAGGGAGCTGTGTTGGCGTCGATGTGCACGGCGGCGTTTTTGCTGGCGGAGAGCGGCCTGTTGCGCGGCCTGCGCGCCACCACCCACTGGGCGTTTGCTGAGTTGTTCCGACGGCGTTACGCAGACGTGGTCCTGGAAGACGCGCAAATTCTCTGCGAAGAAAACCGTGTGATTACGTGCGGTGGCGCCAGTGCGGCGATGGACCTGATGCTGCACCTGATCCGCCGCTTCGGTTCACCGGAGCTGGCGCATACCTGTGGCAAGTATTTGTTGATCGACAACGTGCGTACCGAGCAGTCGGTGTACGCCATGTGGTCGTTGCCCAAGAGCCACGGCGACGGTGAGATCCTACGGGTGCAGCATTGGCTGGAGCAGCAGTTTGCCCAAGCGCTGGTGATTGATGATGTGGCCCGGCGTTTTGGTTTTGGCGTACGCAATTTCAAGCGGCGGTTCAAAGAGGCGACTGGCTACACGCCAATCGCCTATGTGCAAACCCTGCGCCTGGAGCGCGCCAAGCAGATGCTCGAGTCGACGCGCATGACCCTTGAAAGCATCACCTATGCGGTCGGGTATGAAGACAGCAATTCGTTTCGCCGCCTGTTCCAACAGCGCGTAGGGATGCTGCCGGCGGCGTATCGCAAGAAATTCCTCGCCACGTCGTACTGATTCAACGCCGCAACTGCGCCTCACCTTCGATGCACGCCACCAGAAACTCCATCACCACTTTCACCGATGGCGAGCGGCGTATATCGGGGTACACCGTCAGCCAGATATCGCGCATCGGCCCGTCGCTGGCTGTCGGCAATCGTGCCAGCAACGGGTCGTGATCGCCTACCAGCGTTGGCAATACCACCGCGCCGACATGCGCGCGGGCGGCCATTTGCTGGGTGATCAGGTCGCTGGCGGCAAACACGATCGGGCGTTGGCCGCGCAGTTGGTGCAGCCACGCCTGTTGCGGCAGGTGATCGCGGCTGTTGTCGTAGGCGATGAATGTCCATTGGCTGGCAGGCAGCGGGTTGAATGCCGGCGCGGCATACAGACCGAAGCGCACCACGCCGACTTTGCGGCGCACCAGTGCCTCTTCGTCGGGGCGCACGGTGCGCAAGGCGATATCGGCTTCGCCCTTGTCCAGCGCGGCCAGTTGCGTGGAGGGCATTAGCACCAGGTTCAACTGCGGGTAGTCGGCGCGCAGCCTGGCGACGTGGGGCGCGATGCAGTGGTTGGCGATGGACGGCGGGCAACTGACCCGCACCGTGCCGGCCAGTTCGATGGAGGCGACCCGTGACAGGCGCAGCACCTCGGTGGCCATCTCGCCCATGCCTGCCGCGACTTGGGCCAGCGCCAGGCCTTGGGCGGTGAGCGGCCGGCTGCGTGGCAGGCGGTCGACGAGCTTCACGCCCAAGGCCTTTTCCAGCGCGTCGACCCGCCGCCCGACGGTGGCGTGTTCAACCTGCAACTCGCGAGCGGCCGCCGACAGCGACTGGGTGCGGGCCAAAACGGTGAAGTAATACAGATCCTGCCAATCGAACATCGGGTTATTTCCGCACAGAGCCTGGGAGATATTCGGGAATTTTCCAGCCGAAGAAGTCCTTTTACCATGGCCGCTTCCCAGTGCAAACGGAGTTGTTCCCCGATGAAAGCCATTACCCTGCAAGCCTACGGCGGTCCCGAAGTCGCCCAATTGCGCCACGACGTTGCCAAACCCCAGGTCACGGCGGGGCATGTGTTGGTCAAAGTGGCCTGCGCCGGGATCAGTTTCATGGACATTCATACGCGCCAAGGCAAGTACGCCAACTCGGCGACGTACCCGGTGCGCCTGCCGTGCACCTTGGGCATGGAAGGCGCCGGTGTGGTGGTGGAAGTCGGCCCGGGCGTGAGCCATCTGGCCGTCGGCGACCGCGTGGCCTGGTGCATTGCCTGGGGCGCCTATGCCGAGTACGCCAATGTGCCCGCCGACAAAATTGCGCAGATTCCCAGCGAGATCAGCTTCGATCAAGCCGCTGCGGCGATGTTCCAGGGCTGCACGGCGCACTACCTGATTGACGACGTGGCCCGGTTGCACGCGGGCAGCACCTGCCTGGTGCACGCAGCGTCCGGCAGCATTGGGCAATTACTGGTGCAAATGGCGCGGCGGTTGGGGGCCACGGTGTTTACCACCGGCAGTACCGAGGAGAAATGTGCGATTGCCCTGCAGCGCGGTGCACACCAGGCCTGGACGTATGACCGGTTTGCCGATCAGGTCCTGCAAGCCACAGGCGGGCAAGGGGTGGACGTGGTGTTTGATTCGCTGGGTAAGAACACCTTGCGCGAAAGTTTGCGCGCCTGTCGCACACGTGGGTTGATCGTTAATTACGGCAACGTGTCCGGCTCGCTGACCGACCTGGACCCGATTGAGTTGGGCGAGGCGGGTTCATTGTTTCTAACCCGGCCCCGGCTGGCCGATCACATGATCGATGGCGCAACTGTGCAACGGCGCGCCAATGCGGTATTCGCGGCGATGCTGGAGGGATCACTGAGCGTCGCGATCGAGGGCCATTACACCCTGGAGACGGTGCAGCATGTCCATGCGCGCATCGAAGCGCGGCAGCAGATCGGCAAGGCAGTGCTGTGGGTAGACCGCGACCAGCGCTGAATCCTGGACGAAAAAAAACCGGCTGATCAGGCCGGTTTGGGGTGCCCCGCGAACATGGCGGGGTTATGCGTTGTTGCCTTGCAGACGATCCGCACCGCCTTCGGCCAGGCCACGTTCCTGCAGACGATCGGCACCGCCTTCAGCCAGGCCACGTTCCTGCAGACGATCGGCACCGCCTTCGGCCAGGCCACGTTCTTGCAGACGATCGGCACCGCCTTCGGCCAGGCCACGTTCTTGCAGACGATCAGCGCCACCTTCAGCAACACGACGTTCCAGCAGACGGTCAGAACCACCTTCTGCTACGTGGTTACCTTGCAGGCGATCCGCGCCGCCTTCAGCGACAACCGGGTGAGCAAAAGCGTTTGCAGCAAGTACCGAGAAAGCGAGGCTAAGCAAGAGTTGGCGTTTCATGGTGGTGTGCTCCGAGTGTTCTAGTGGGGTGCCGTTTGGCATGGGTTTGATGGTACGCGTTGGATTTTTTAAGAGAACTTCATTGCGCTGATGGTGACTATCGATGCCAGCGATAGCCCGTTTTGAGGGCTATCGTGGCGACGGTCATGGCATCTGCGGCAGTTCCTGAGGGCGCAGGTCGAATACCAGCACCTCGGCATTCTCGCCATGGCTCAGGCGGATCTGCCGTTCATTGCGCACCCGGGCGCCGTCGCCTTCCTGCAAGCGCTGGCCGTTGACTTCAACGCTGCCCCGGGCCACGTGGATGTACACGTGGCGGTCGGGCGGCAGGTCCAGGGTCGCGGTTTCGTCGCCGTTGAACAGCCCGGCATACACCCGTGCATCCTGGCGAACACTCAGTGAGCCTTCGGCGCCGTCCGGCGAGATGATCAACTGCAAGCGCCCACGTTTCTGCGCCGCGCTGAAGTGCTCCTGCTGATAGCGTGGCTCGGCGCCGACCACATTCGGCACAATCCAGATTTGCAGGAAGTGCACGCCCAGGCTCTGGCTGTGGTTGAACTCGCTGTGGGCGACGCCGCTGCCGGCGCTCATCAGTTGTACATCGCCGGGGCGAATCACCGAACCGGTGCCCAGGGTGTCCTTGTGTTCCAGGGCGCCGTCGAGCACATAGGAGAAAATCTCCATGTCCCGGTGCGGGTGCTGGCCGAAGCCTTTACCGGCCGCGACGCGGTCATCGTTGATCACCAACAGGTCGGAAAACCCCTGTTCCTTGGGGTTCCAGTAACTGGCGAACGAGAAGGTGTGGAACGACTTCAACCAACCGTGATTGGCGGCGCCGCGTTCCGAGGCTTTGCGAAGGGTCAGCATGGGATGTTCTCCTCAAGGGAAGCGTTGCTGCGAGATGCAGGGCTTCGGTGTGAGGAGAAGATTACTGGTTATCGAAAGGTTGATTAAGAAGCTGAAGCCTGAATGACTGTCTCTATAGGGTTGACAATGGCCAGCTGTGCCGTCCTGAGGTGATGGCGATAGCGCAGTTGCAGCTTGCGCCAGGTCAGCGGGTTCACGCCTTCGCTGCGGCTGAACAGGTGGCAGAAGTGCGCCTGGTCGCAGAACCCGCATTCTTGGCTGATTTGCGTCAGGCTCAGCGCGGAGCCGATGATCAGCAGCTTGGCCTGCTTGATGCGTTGTTGGCGAATCCATTCCTGGGGCGCCACACCGGTGGTGCGTTTGAACGCCCGGGAGAAATGGCTGCGCGACAGCTCACAGGCGCGCGCCAGTTCCGTCACTTCCAGGGGGTGGGCAAGGTTGGCGAGAATCAATTGCTTGACCCGTTGTTCCCGCTGGGCACACAGCGTTCCGGTTGCAGCTGCTGGTTGAGCCATGATCGATATCCGTGGTCGATGGGCGCTGGTTTTCACCCACCTTACCGGTGAATGAAAGCCCAGTGTAGACCGCTGCCGGCATCTCTTGTGCTGAGCACATACATGCAATTTTTCTGAATCGGGCCGTCGCACACTAGCGCGAACGCTCACGCATCCAGGGGAAGTGCACGATGGACTCAACAGCGCAAGGCGGGCCGGACGAGGTCGTGACCCTGGTGGTCAAGCACCGCATAAAACCGGGGTTTGAAGCCGACTACGAAGCTTGGCTGCGGCGCATCGTGCGCATTGCCGGTGAGCGCCCGGGCCACCTCGGCGTCGACGTGGTACGCAGCAAGCAAGGCGGGCTGGCGCTGTTCACGTGCGTACTGCGCTATCGCTCGGCCGATGACCTCAAAGCTTGGCTGAACTCGCCACAGCGCCTGGACCTCATCAACGAGGCAACGCCGATGCTCGCCGACGGCGACCAGACCGAAGTCGGCGCGGTCAACGAGTTCTGGTTTGCGCCGCTGGCCGATGCCGCCGCCAAGCCGCCACGCTGGAAACAGGCAGTGGTGACCCTGTTTGTCATCCTGCCGCTGACCCTGCTGATCCCGATCATCTGGGGCCCGGTGCTGCGCCTGCATCCGTTCCTCTCCAACTACGTGGTCGCGACCTTTCTGGTCACCCTGACCATCGTGCTGCTGGTGGTCTACCTGCTGATGCCGGCCGCCACTCGACTGTTCGCCCCCTGGCTTGAAGCCTCTGTCAAGGAAACCCTATGAGCGCCGATCTGATTCTGTTCAATGGTCAGTTCCACACCGTGGACCGTGAAAACCCGCGCGCCACCGCCGTCGCCATCCATCAGGGCCGTTTTGTGGCGGTCGGCACGGACGGCGAGGCCATGGCCTTGCGGGGCAATGGCACCCAGGTCATCGACCTCAAAGGCCGCACCGTGATCCCCGGCCTCAACGACTCACACCTGCACCTGATCCGTGGCGGGCTGAACTACAACCTCGAACTGCGCTGGGAGGGCGTGCCGTCCCTGGCCGACGCGCTGCGCATGCTCAAGGAGCAAGCCGACCGAACGCCGACGCCACAATGGGTGCGCGTGGTCGGTGGCTGGAACGAATTCCAGTTCGCCGAAAAGCGCATGCCGACCCTGGAAGAGTTGAACCAGGCCGCGCCGGACACGCCGGTGTTCGTGTTGCACCTGTACGACCGCGCCTTGCTCAACCGCGCCGCCCTGCGTGTGGCCGGCTATACCAAGGACACGCCGAACCCGCCGGGCGGCGAGATCGTGCGCGACAGCCACGGCAACCCCACCGGCATGCTGGTGGCGCGGCCTAATGCGATGATCCTCTATGCAACCTTGGCCAAAGGCCCGAAATTGCCCTTGGACTATCAGGTCAACTCAACCCGCCAGTTCATGCGGGAACTCAATCGCCTGGGCCTCACCAGCGCCATTGATGCCGGCGGTGGTTTCCAGAATTATCCCGATGACTATGCGGTGATCGAGCAACTGGCCAAAGACGAACAGTTGACGGTGCGCATCGCCTACAACCTGTTCACCCAGAAGCCCAAGGAAGAACTCAGCGATTTCAAACACTGGACCGGCAGCGTCACCCTGCACCAAGGCGATGATTACCTGCGCCACAACGGCGCTGGCGAGATGCTGGTGTTTTCGGCGGCGGACTTCGAAGACTTCCTCGAACCACGTCCCGACCTGCCGCTGACCCTGGAGCAGGAGCTGGAGCCGGTGGTGCGCCACTTGGTGGAGCAGCGCTGGCCGTTCCGCCTGCACGCCACGTACAACGAATCCATCTCACGCATGCTCGACGTGTTCGAGAAGGTTAATCGCGATATTCCGTTCAATGGCCTGCCGTGGTTTTTCGACCACGCCGAAACCATCACGCCCCACAACATCGAGCGCGTGCGCGCCCTGGGCGGTGGGATTGCGATCCAGGACCGCATGGCGTTCCAGGGTGAATACTTTGTCGGGCGCTACGGCGCCAAGGCTGCCGAGGCCACGCCACCGATCAAGCGCATGCTGGCCGAAGGCGTGCCGGTCGGGGCGGGCACCGATGCCACGCGGGTATCGAGCTACAACCCGTGGACCTCGCTGTATTGGATGGTCAGCGGCCGCACCGTCGGCGGCCTGGAACTGCACGCCGAAGGCCTGCCGCGCCTCACCGCGCTGGAGCTGTTCACCCACGGCAGTGCCTGGTTCTCCTCGGAGCAGGGCAAGAAGGGCCAGATCAAGGTCGGCCAGTTGGCGGACGTCGCCGCACTCTCGGCGGACTTTTTCAGTGTCGATGAAGAGGCCATCAAGTGGATCGAATCGGTGCTGACCGTGGTCGGCGGCAAGGTGGTGTACGGCGCCGGCGACTTCGAAGGTTTAGCACCACCGTGCGTGCCGGTGCTGCCGGACTGGTCGCCGGTGGTCAAGGTGCCGGGCCACTGGCGCCCTGGCTCGCCGTTGCAAGCCCAAGTCCATCAATGCAGCGGCCCGTGTGGCGTGCATGCCCATAGCCACGAGAAGGCGCGCCTTTCCAGCGCGCCGGTCAGCGACTTCCAGGGTTTCTGGGGGGCGTTTGGCTGCTCGTGCTTTGCCTTCTGATTAACCCCCCAAAGGAGCTGACCCATGACTTACAAACGCTTGAACAAAGACGACGCCGTGGTGCTGTTGGTGGATCACCAGACCGGCCTGATTTCCCTGGTGCAGGATTTCTCGCCCAATGAATTCAAGAACAACGTGCTGGCCCTGGCCGACGTGGCCAAGTTCTTCAAGCTGCCGACCATTCTCACCACCAGTTTTGAAACCGGCCCCAACGGCCCGCTGGTGCCGGAACTGAAAGAGCTGTTCCCGGACGCGCCGTACATCCCGCGTCCTGGTCAGATCAATGCCTGGGACAACGAAGATTTCGTCAAGGCAGTGAAAGCCACCGGGCGTAAGCAATTGGTGATTGCCGGTGTGGTCACCGATGTTTGCGTGACCTTCCCAACCCTGGCCGCGTTGGCGGAAGGTTTTGAAGTGTTCGTGGTGACTGACGCCTCCGGCACCTTCAACGAAGCCGTGCAACGTGCGTCGTGGGCGCGCATGAGCGCGGCCGGTGCACACTTGGTGAACTGGTTTTCGGTGGCTTGCGAGTTGCAAGTCGACTGGCGCAACGACATGGAAGGCCTGGCCAACCTGCTGTCACCGCGCATTCCCAACTACCGCAACCTCATGAACAGCTACTCGGCGTTTACGGCCAAGTAACTCGACAGGTAGGACACCGAACCCTGTGGGAGTCGGGCTTGCCCGCGATGGCGCAGTGTCAGTCGACATCACTGTTGTTTGACACTGCGTCATCGCAGGCAAGCCAGCTCCCACATTTGATTTGTGGTGCTATGACTGACCGGTTATAACTCAGCAAAATGTCCACCGAGAAGCGACAATGAACCCTTTCGAAGACATGCGCTTGTTCTGCCAGGTCATGGAGTCCGGCAGCTTCACCGCCGCCGCCGAGCAACTGGGCCTGTCCAAACAATTTGTCAGCCGCCGCCTGATCCAGCTGGAAGACCGCCTCGGCGTGCGCCTGCTCAACCGCTCCACGCGTCGCCTGGACGTCACGCCACTCGGCCAGAGTTACTACGAATCGGCCTTGCGCCTGCTCAGTGAAGTCGAGCAAGTGGAGCAGGGCATCGCCGGCCAGAACAGCGAGCCGCGTGGCACCCTTCGCCTCAGCGCGCCGTTGTCGTTTGCCATGGCTCACCTGGGCTGCCTGTTGCCGTCATTCCTGCAGCGCCACCCGCATGTGTCGGTGGAAGTCGATCTCAGCGACCGCCCCGTGGACCTGATCGGCGAGGGTTACGACCTGGTGCTGCGCATCGGCACCCTCGAAGACTCCACCCTGATTGCCCGGCGCATCGCCAGCGTGCAGCGGGTGTACTGCGCCAGCCCCGAGTACCTGGCCTTGCGCGGCACGCCGCTCAAACCCGAAGATCTGACCGCCCACGACTGCCTGCCCTACGGCCACGGCCGCCAGGTGCAATGGCGGTTCCAGACCAAGGGCAAGCTGCAATCGGTGAATGTCAGCGGGCGCATGCGTGTGAATAACGGCGAGCTGTTGCGCGACACGGCCATTGCCGGCCTGGGCGTCACCTACTTGCCGACGTTCATCGTTGCTGACGCCTTGAAGGATGGGCGTTTGGTCACGCTTCTGGAAGACTTCGCGCCCGAAGCCCTGACCCTGTCGGCCGTTTACCCGCAGCACCGGCAAAGCTCGAGGCCGGTGCTGGCGCTGGTGGAGTTCTTGCGTGAACGCCTGGCTGGCGGCTGCTAATTCACTGACACAAAACAACTGTGGGAGCTGGCTTGCCTGCGATAGCGGTAAGTCAGTTGGCATAGTCTCAGTTGACCCACCGCTTTCGCAGCATAGGTATCTACGCAACTTTTTGTGTTGCTTTTAGCCTTTGATGGTTTAGGTAGATTGAGTACATATCCGTTGCTGCGGTAACGGCGGCTATG
>NZ_JBJGXU010000085.1:0-18470 GCF_045447305.1 Pseudomonas sp. D47
GGTATAGGGCTCTGTGATCCAGTACAGGGCGCCTGGCTTAACATGTCTATACAAGTGCTGCCGGTCAGGCATATGGCGCCCTACAGGCTTTCTGAGGGGGCTTCGATTGGATAGCAAGATGAGTTACGGGGCTTTACTTTGGGTGACCATTACCTAGCGCAGGGTTTACCAGGGGATGATCTCAACGAGACGAATCGATGCGGCTCGGCCAACTACTCGCTCGTGGCGGTGCAGCTGCGTTACTTGCTGGATCAGACTGACCGGCCCTCGTTATCGATGCATTTCGCGGGGCGCGGCGGAGCTGAAGACCGACTTCACTCATCCGGTGGTGGCGACCAAGGGGGGCGGCGGGCCGCCACCTTCCCTTACATGGTGACTCAATTTCCTACCTATCCTAAATTCAAAATTTTGTTACGTTTTGCAGTGGTGACGATCACCACAGTGTCCAAGGATGAAGAAAATTAATGCTTTCCAAGAAAACGACCTACAAGACCACCCTTAGCCTCGCCATTGCCATGGCATCCTCTTAACTGTTTGCGAACGGCTTTGCTCTCAACGAACAAAGCATCAGCGGTGTGGGCCATCATGAAAGTCATGGGAGCGTTGGGAATAAATCTGCATGCCGAATTCAGACCGACTGATGCCGGATAGCCTTCACATTACGGAAATATACCTATGCGCTAGATAAAAAGGTTGAGGTGCATTTCGTTTGACTCCGCCGCTATCGCAACACGGCCCAGTGAGATCTGCAGAATCTTTCGGTTTTGAGACCTGAGGATTACCCGGCTATACTGCTAAGATGTAAAACTGTAAACGTATTGATTCGACGACTTTCAGTCGTTGACGCTGCGTTTGTTAATCCACCGTATTTAGACTTTGATGGTTTAATATTTAATAATAAGAGTATCTTATGGAAGCAAATGCTATTGAGTCTAAATTCAGTTTTGGTTCCTATACGCGATTATTATCTAGTCCTGGGCATGCCACGCTTTCATTGTTTGGGCTGCTGGTTAGATTCCCGGTGGCGATGCGGTCTATCAGCTGCATAATGTTGATTTCCGCCATTATGGATTCATTATGGACCGCCGGTACCGTGGCTGGGGCGCTAATGATTTCGCAGGCTATAGCCAGCCCGGTATTAGGCAGGCTCGCCGACCGATTCAGTCAGCGGAAAATTCTTGTCATTACCTGTTGCAGTCACGTTGTTGCGATAATTGCACTCATCGCACTGGTGTTACTTAACGCGCATTTATGGGCGATGATGGTCGCGGCCATTTGTGCTGGTTGCTCGTCAGTGCCTGTTGACGGGTTTATTCGTACCCGCTGGGCTTCGATGGTTACTGATAACGCTCTACGCACCGCGTATGCGTTAGAAACTGTTCTTGATGAGATTATGTTCTTGTTGGGGCCGTTAATCGCCATCGTTTTAGCCACGATATGGCACCCAGCGACAGGCTTGGCATTATGTGCCGCTCTCACGTTCAGTGGTTCTATGGCCTTGGTGCTGCATCGGCGCTCTGAACCAGTTATTGTGAAGAAGACAGAAGAAAACACCCGCAGAGCCATCAGTATGCCTTGGGTTCGTGCCCTAATGATCTCCTATGCGGCGGTGGGGATATTTCTTGGCTCGATCGACGTCATGATGATCGCCTTCGCTAAAGAGGCGGGTAACCCTACTCTCGCTGGAGTGTTATTGTCTATTTGCGCCGCGGGGAGCCTGGTCGGCGGTATCTGTTATGGCGCCATGAACTGGTCTATACCGCAACCCCGATTGCTGCTTATCACTTCCGTCACGCTGTGTGCGGGTACTATTCCCCTTGTTTTCACAAGCTCCCCTATCGTTATGGGCATTTCCGCGTTCATTGCAGGTCTGTCGGTGGCGCCGTTATTGATCACCTGCAGTAACCTATTGGAGTCGTTAACGCCTAAAGGTTTTTTGTCAGAAGGCTTTTCTTGGCTTTCCAGCGCGGGTTGGCTTGGCTTTTCCTTGGGCGTGTCTGTAGGTGGGCAACTTTCTGATCAAGGCGGGGCGGATCAGATAGCCTGGATGGCGATGGCCGCGGGAATACTTGCCTTGTTAGCCAGTCTCTATAGTCAGAGATTACTTACTTATGGTTTGCAGCCCCCGCATGAGCTGACGCTCGGCGTAGGCGGAGTGAAAGGCGTTGATGAGTAGCTTGTGACAAAGTGCAAAGGGCCCCGGTGTCGACTTTATCGATCGAGGGCCAGTTATTTTTCGACCAGGGTCGATTGGATTTTTCCGCGAGGCGGTGGTCTGAGTCTCAATCAGGCCATGCGCCGCCAGTGATTGCTGGCGGCGCATGCACGACTAGATAGGAGCAGTGCGAGTATTCAACCAGGCTAACGCCGCGCCGTCCAGCAAGGGGCTCAAACGTTGTCTGACTTCGGCGTGATAGCCGTTGAACCACTCGCGCTCGTCCTCGGTCAGCGATGATGTTTCCAAGCACCGTGTGTCTATCGGGCACAAGGTCAGGGTTTCGAACTTGAGGAACTCACCGAACTCGCTTGCGCTGGCCTCGCGGTTCAACACCAAGTTCTCGATCCGCACGCCCCAACGACCCGGACGGTAGGTTCCCGGCTCGATTGAGGTGATCATTCCCGGCTGCATTGCCGTTTGTGGTGCAGGCGCTGCTTGATAGGCGATGACTTGCGGGCCTTCGTGCACGTTGAGGAAGTAACCCACGCCGTGCCCGGTGCCATGCCCATAGTCAACGCTCTCGGCCCAGATCGGCGCGCGTGCGATGGCGTCAAGCAACGGCGACAGAATGCCCCGCGGGAACTGCGCACGCGACAACGCAATCATGCCCTTGAGCACCCGCGTGCAATCACGCTTCTGCTCGGCGGTTGGCGTGCCCACAGGCACCATCCGAGTGATGTCAGTGGTGCCGCCTAGATACTGTCCGCCTGAGTCGATCAACAGCAGACCATCGCCCTCAATCAACGTGTGTTCTTCTTCGGTAGCGTGGTAGTGCGGCATGGCAGCGTTGGCGTTGTAGGCCGCGATGGTATTAAAACTCAGTGACACGTAGCCCGGACGACGGGCGCGTGCAGCGGTCAGGTGCTCGTCAATGGTCAACTCGGTGATGCGTTCGCGCCCCCAGGCACCCTCAAGCCAAGTGAAGAATTCGCATAACGCCGCGCCGTCCTGCGACATCGCCTGACGGATATGTTCGGCGTCGGCCTGGCTTTTCTGCGACTTGGTCAAGGTGGTCGGGTTCAAACCCTCAATCAGCTTCACGTCACTGCCGAGGTTATCCGTTAGGCCAATGGTCACCCGCGCCGGGTCGACGTGCAGGCTGTCACCGTCCGGTATCGCGGCCAGGGCCTGCGCCACTTCACTATAGTCACGTAGAGTCACGCCATCTTGTTCAAGCACCGCACGCAATGCAGCGTCCACTTTGCTCAACGCCACGAACAAGGTCGCTTGCTGCTGGCCGATCAAGGCGAAGGAGACAAATACCGGGTTGAACGATACATCCGCACCACGCAGGTTGAACAACCAGGCGATGTCATCGAGGGTGGCGATAAAGTGCCAGTCGGCACCACGGTCCTTCAGGGTTTCACGCAGCGTGGTGAGTTTGTCACCCCTGCTGACGGTTGCCTGAGGCCGAAGGTGCGGGTAGATCGGTTGCACCGGCAGGCTTGGTCGGTCATTCCAGACTTCATTCAATAGATCGATGTCCGTGCGAAGGCGTGCGCCGTGATCGGCCAGCTTACTGCTCAGGGAGCGGGCGGACGCCACGGCCATCACAGCACCATCCACTGCCACCACGCCACCTTTCGGAGTTTTCTCGGCCAGCCATTCCAAGGGCCCGGGCTGACAGGGTTGCAGTTTGACCAACTCAATGCCGCTGCCCTTGAGTTCCTTGGTGGCCTGCTCCCAGTAGCGGCTATCCGCCCAGATTCCTGCGAATTCGCGAGTCACGATCAGCGTGCCCACCGAACCATGAAAACCCGATAACCATTGGCGGCCCTGCCAATATCCAGGCAGGTACTCCGACAGGTGCGGATCAGCCGACGGCACGAGCAGGGCATGAATGGCCTCCCGGCTCATCAGCTCACGGATATGCGCCAAGCGCTGGGGAATCGTTCCATGGGTCAAAGGCTGTGTGTTCATCATATCTCCTGCTAATCACTTTGATTTTGTTATAGGCGCTGACTTATGGTCTGCGCGTCAGGGGGGGCGGTAGCCCAGAACGCCGGAGCACTGGAGGTTGCGGCTTTGATCAAATGAGCGACCTGATCGACGCCCTGCTTGGTGGCGAAACGCTTCAGGCTCGCACATGCTCGGTGCGTTGCTCGCCGAATTACAGGCCGCCATAGCCGAAAAGGCAATGAAAGCACTTATGCCTAAGAATTGACTCACCTTCAGTAAAATCAGACTCAGTGGATGTGGAATGTTGGATCGACTGCCATCACTCTTGGCTGGCAAGGTTGCGGACGTTTGCTCTTGGGCTGATAACGCCCACGTAACCTGGTCATTGCTCGCGTCGGCTTTGACCACCGTAGACAACGTCCATCGACGTTGTAACACCAAGCGGGCTAAACAAATAGTACGTGTACAAGTTCAGGTTAGGATTTTCTATCCGAGAAGCCCATCAGTAGGGGTATTGCGTAACAGTTAGTAATAGATAAGTGTTAGCAATAAATAAGCGTCGAGGCCCATTTTAGCAGGTCTGGCAATATTATTTTCCGGGATAGGGAAACGACAATAATGAAACATTCAGTAACGGGTGTTCCCGTTCCACGTATTACGTTTAAAGAATTTGTCGCCTTTGGCGTTGAGGCTACTTTCAGAGCAGACGTGCCTCTAATTATCACCGATTTACCCATTGATACGAGTATCAATGCGAGCAACCTGATCGCGCATCGTTTAGGTGATGATGATGTCACATTGTTCCGGGAAGTCAGTAATAAGGAAAATACCGAACGATGGCAGACAATGAAAATTCAGCTTCGAGGGTTCATTGAAAACGAAGAATATCAGAGTGACCATAGCACCTGGTATAGAGTGGTTTCAAATATCATGCACAGGCCCGAAGACGTGAATAATATTCTCGGTTTCGATGCTTTCTCTCTATTGGCTTCCCGTCGTGGTTTAAATGCCGCCAATTTATGGGTCAGCTACCACGGTGTATTTACCCAAAGCCATTTCGATGAATTGGAGAACTTCAATATCTCGCTGCAGGGCAGAAAGAGATTCATTCTTTTTCCACCTGGCCGACGTGATTACTATCCGCGCTCTATCCTGCAGGGTTTCGGCGATAAGTCACAAGTTTTTGACTTTGACAAAATTGATCCGCAGCGTTTCCCACGGTTGGCAGCAAAAATCTCGCAGCGCCGCGACTTTATTTTAGAACCCGGCGAGATGCTGTATTTGCCGCTTGGGTGGTGGCACCAGGCCGAATCTTTGGACGACCTAAACATCAACGTTAATTTTTGGTTCTGGGATCTGAAAATCCTACGCAGGCCTTATGTTTTCTATTCCGCGCTCTACACGGCAGCCTACCGTAAGTTCAAAGGCATCTACAACTATCAACCAGAATCGACCAAGAGGAAGGCGCTTGATGAGCAGTCGTAAGGAAATTATCCCCACCAACCAATTTCGCAATAACGACAAAGCTATCGGTATTGGCAATCCTTTCTGGGATATGTCAGAGCAAAACGGGCTTGCAGGGATTATCGCTGACCTCGACAGTGATCTTTTGTCCACCAAGAGTGGTCATCAGTTTGTCAATTTTAGCTGCTGTTCATACCTCAACCTGGACTCCCACAGCAAGGTTATCGAAGGCGCCATTGATGCCGTTCGCCGTTATGGCGTGCTGGATCACTGCATCGCCCGCAGCCGAGTCCAGCTCCCAGCCATGAAGGAACTGGAGGAGTCGCTGGGTGAGCTGTTCAGTGCCGACGTGCTTAGCGGCGTATCGGCGAGTAGCGTCAGCGGCGGTTTGCTTCCTCTTATAGCATCAGGGCATTTAGGTAACGGCGTTCGGCCTTTGATGATCTTCGATAAGCACGCTCATGTGTCGTTGGCTGCAGCCAAACCCGCCTGTGCCGATGAAACCGAGGTCGTCACCTGCAACTACCACGATCTGAACTTCATCGAAGACTGCTGCAAAAAATATAAGCGGGTCTGTTACGTGGTCGACGGCAGCGATAGCCTGGGGGGATATGCCCCGGTCAAAGCCCTGGCCGAGTTGCAGGACAAATACGGTTTGATGGTCTTTTACGACGATTCACATTCGATATCGGCATATGGTGAGCGTGGTATCGGTTATGTTCGCTCCCATAGCCCGGCGTTGAATGAAAACACCATAATGGTGGTTACGCTCAATAAAGCTTTCGGCACTAGCGGAGCCGCAATACTGCTTAACGGTTATTCGCAGCAGATGTTGCGCCTGGTAGAGCGATTTGGCGGAGGGCTCAACTATTCACAGAACCTGAATACGGCCGCCATCGGCGCCAGCCTGGCTTCGGCAGAAATTCACCGCACAGCTGAATTGCCAAAGTTGCAGAAAAAACTGTACGACAATATTTCACTGTTCGATTCACTGATCCCGACGGAACAAAGCGGGAACACCTACCCGATCCGCCTGGTGCCGATGAGCGATGAAAGGGTGATCAGTGCGGGGCGTCAGGTTATAGAGGCAGGTTTTTATGTCTCGCCAGTGTTTTTCCCTATCGTAGCCAAAGGCACTGCCGGCCTGCGAGTGATGATGCGTGCCGGGCAAAGGGACGAGCAAATTCGCGGTTTATGCCAGGTGATCTCTTCTGTCAGGGGGCCTCAATGACGGATTTAGCGCGGGCTGTTCCACGCAGCATTCTGTACACACCTGCCTTATCACTCAGCCGAGTCGTCAAGGCACTGTCTTATGACGCCGACGTTTATTTGATGGATTTGGAAGACTCGGTTCCTGGCCCTGCCAAAGCGGAAGCAAGGGCCATTTGTCGCATGGCTCTCGATAATGCAACGCAGTCCACGAATATCGCCGTGCGGATCAACGCACTGGGAACGATTGATTCGTTGCATGACATGGTCATGCTGAGCGCGGGCAAAGCCACTCCGGGCTTTATAGTCATGTCCATGGTCAGGTCGCCTGCCGAGGTGATCTTCCTGCGCGAGACATTTGCCTCTGTTGGCAAACATCCGGAAATTTACCTGACGATAGAGACCGTTGAAGCCATTACCGATCTTGATAACGTAGCTGCCGTGGCGGACGGATTGATTTTCGGTTCTGCGGATTTGGCCGCCACGCTGGGGGTGCAAATCACGTGGCCTGGCATGCTGGCCGCGCGTCAGGCGATGGTACTGGCGAGCGCCAGACACGGTATTGGCTGTATCGATACCGCCAATTATCGCCTTTCCGAACCTGCGGTCCTGGCGAATGAAATTCAGTGCGCCAAGGATCTGGGGTTCCACGGAAAAGCCACCGTTCATCCTAGCGAACTTGAACTGATCAACTCAGCGCTACGGCCCAATAAGGGCGAATTATTGGCGGCAAGCCGGATCACCGACGCCGTGAAGACCGCCCAAGGGGGGATTGCCTTGCTTGATGGGAGCATGGTTGGGCCGCCTTTTGCCCGCATGGCCCACAACACCCTGCGTTCCGGCAAGGCCTGGGCGGCACGTTTCGATAGGAGCAACTCATGACTATCTCCGTTGCCGTCATCGGGACCGGCGCCATAGGCATGGATCTGGTCAGTAAAATTTATCATTCCTCGTTGCTGAATTGTCAGCTGCTCGCGGGGCGGAACAAGGACTCAGCCGGCACTCGTCGGGCAGCCCAGTTGGGCTGCCCGACGAGTGCCGGCGGTATAGACGCCATTTTGGCGGCGTCAGAACCCTTCGACGTGGTCTTCGACGCCACCAATGCGATGTCACATGCCAAACATTGGGAACTGTTGCGTCCGTTGGGTACCTTGCTGATCGACTTAACACCCAGTCACTTGGGCAAAATGATAGTGCCCACAGTGACCGGCATTGATGTACTGACCGAGCGCAATGTCAGTCTGATCAGCTGCGGTGGGCAGGCATCGATACCCATACTGCATGCCCTAAGTCGTCATTTCCGTATCAACGACATCGAGGTCGTGGCGACCGTAGCAAGCGATATCCTGGGGCGAGCCACTCGGATTAATATCGACGAATACGTGGAAACTACGCAGCTCGCACTGAGCACTTTCACCGGCGTAGCAAACACCAAGGCGATCCTCAACATCAGTCCGGCGGTGCCTCCCGCCATGTTTAGGGTCACTATTTTTGCCAGCATTCCAGGCGTGACGACCGAACAGATAACGCCAGTCGTCACCGACGCTGTTGAGGCAGTACGGGGTTTTTCGGCGGGATATTCGCTCACTACTCTCAAAGTCACCGAAGGACGAGTTTCGATATCTCTGGAGGTGATAGCTAGCAGCAACGTGCTGCCTGAATACGCTGGGAATCTGGATTTGATTAATTCTGCGGCCATCATGGTTGCCGAGCAGTATGCGCACTATCGAAACAAGCTGGAGAGCAAATGAATATCTTAATTAACGATTCAACCTTGCGCGATGGTCAGCACGCCGTAAAACACCAGCTCACAGTTGCACAACTGCGAGACTATGCCACCGCCGTAGATAAAACCGGGGTTGCAATCGTTGAGGTCGGCCACGGCAACGGGCTCGGCGCGTCTTCATATCAGGTCGGGCGGGCAGCATTGAGTGATGAAACCATGTTGACGACCGTGCGCGAGTCTCTTCGAAACAGCAAGATGGGCGTATTTATGTTGCCAGGTTGGGGAGTCATCGCCGACTTGTCAAAAGCGCTGTCTTGTGGCGCTGAAGTGGTGCGGATCGGTACCCATTGCACCGAGGCAACCCTTGCTGAACGCCATCTTGGCTGGCTGCGTGAGCGGGGCGCAGAGGCTCATGCGGTATTGATGATGAGCCATATGGCAACCCCCGTACAGTTAGCCGCACAAGCTGAATTATTGGTGGGGTATGGTGCGCAGGCTGTCGGCATCATGGATTCCGCTGGCAATCTTTTGCCGCAGGATGTTACCGCACGCATCGCCGCGATGCGGTTGCAGGTAGACGTGCCACTCATTTTTCACGCCCACAACAATTTGGGCATGGCGGTTGCTAACTCGGTAGCTGCCGCTGAGGCCGGGGCCACCGTTATTGATGGTTGTGCTTGCGGGTTTGGAGCTGGGGCGGGGAATACTCAACTCGAAGTTCTGATTCCCGTATTAGCGCGCCTGGAGTTCGACACGGGTATAGACCTTTATCAATTTCTTGATGCCGCAGAACTCGTCGCCCGGGAATTAATGGTAACCCCGCCGATGATAGATTCCATGGGCATCGTCAGTGGTCTGGCAGGCGTCTTCTCCGGCTTCAAAAATCCTGTTTTAAATCACGCAGGCACCGCTGGGATAGACCCGCGCGACGTCTTCTTCGAACTAGGAAGACGGCAGGTCGTGGCCGGGCAAGAAGACATTATCGTTGAGGTTGTCGCGCAGATGAAAAGGGCCAGCATGTGACCATGCAAATAATAGACGCCACCGAAATGTCCGGAGATGCCCGGCTTTGGCAGGTGATGGAGGTCCTTGGTGAGGCCTTCAAGGATTTACGTACAGGTGAAGAACAATCGCCACCGCGAACTTTACTCCAGCATGGCCCCTCAGAGATGTTGATCAGCCCGGCCGCGTGGATGAAGCGCGGCGTTGCTAGCGTAAAAATCACCACTCTCACGCAAGGTAACTCAGAGCATGGACTTCCGTTGATCCACGGTGTTGTGGTGTTAACGGACATCAATACGGGTCAGATACTTGCCTTGCTCGATGGCGCAAGTTTAACCGCCTTGCGAACCGGCGCCGTGGCCGGTTTAGCGACCAGTTTGTGCGCCCCGGCCAACGCTGGGGATCTTGCTATCCTGGGGGCGGGGGTTCAGGCGCGGGCCACTCTGCTGGCGATGCTGGCCGTGCGCCAGATCCACAGGGTGCGGTTGTTCTCCCGTACAATGGCCAGAACGGATGAGTTTGCGCAGTGGGCGCAGACGTTAACTGACGCTGAGGTCACCGTCTGCAGTAGCGCATTCGAAGCGGTGCAGGGGGCTGATATCATCTGCACCACCACCTCAACTAGTTCCAGTGAGCCTTTGATTAAAACCGACTGGGTGGCGCCGGGAGCTCACCTGAATATCATCGGCGGTACCCACGAAGAGGCTATCGAAGTTGATCCCGCTTTATTGAAAACAGCGTTTGTCATTGTAGAAACGAGGGCCGCCGCTCAGGAAGACGCGGGGGAAGTTCGAACTGCACTCGCGCGGGGCTACCTCCAGCCAGAATATCTTAATGAACTTGGCGCTCTTATTCTTGGCGAGTCCACCGCTAAGCGGGGGCAGACCACTGCGTTTCGCAGCGTGGGGCTGGCCATTGAAGATACTGCCGCCGCGGTCGCGCTATACCAATTCAGGTAGAAAATCTCATGTTAAGACAAGTTGGCGAAAATGAGTACGTTGAAGAACACGGTGGGGACTACGAGGACTTCGAGCCAGGAATGACAATCAAACACTGGCCTGGCCGCACCCTCTCTGAAGCAGACAACACTTGGCTAACCTTACTGACGATGAATCAGCATCCATTGCATTTCGATCATGCCTATGGTGCCAGCGCTGAATATGGCCGCGTTTTGGTGAATAGCAGCATCACTTTGGCATTGGTCAGTGGGATGACCGTGCAGGCTTTGTCTGCCAGGGCTGTAGCGAACCTAGGTTGGGAGTCCGTGCGTTTGAAAACCCCGCTTTTTGTGGGCGACACGCTCTACGCAACCAGCAAAATCCTCGCAAAACGTCCGTCGAAATCCCAGCCGAATAATGGCATTATTACGGTAGAAACGCTGGGTATCAAATCCACACGAGAAACGGTTATCACCTTCGAAAGGTCTTTTATGGTTCGGCGTCGAGATTATGTTGGGGAGCCTATAGAGTTCTGAAAAAAACATATGCGTGCGACGCTCCCATCAGTGCATCGATGCGTCAATAAATGCTCATCCCGCTGACGTTATGTATTCACTCAGCGGACCACCCTCATGGCTTACCCACGGCCCCTAGCAGTGGGGCTATTTTTAGTCATCCGTCTGGGCTAGGACACCCGCCTACTGCGGGGCATGGAGAACGGCACGGTAGTTTGGCGCTTGGTTGGCCAAAACGCCGAAGCCCTTGGGCAATGGACACGCAGCACAGCTCAGGCCATCAGCCTCGGACGCTTCAGCGTTATCATAAACGCCCCCTCGATCAAAGCCTCCGGCGGTCGGTTACCGTTAGCGGCTTTGGTGGTCAACGTCCTCAACGCTGGAACCTATGCGGACAGGCTACCGAGATGGAAGGAAGTGATGCACAGCGTCAGGCGGATACCGGGTCGACGTGTCAGGTAGCCGTAGTCAGACAGAAAAAAATCCTAAAGGTTATACCTTGGGTGCCAAGTATCAACCGATCCCCCTGCTTCACTTGAACGCTCAACACACCAAAGTTACTGGCGGTCATGGCGGCTGGGAATTGGGCATGGGCCTGACTTGCTTCGAAAAAGAGGTCGATGGTAGTTATAAACGCTGCTTCGCTACCTTGTCTGAGTATAGATTTAATCAGCGAACAATCACTGTCCAAGTACTTCTAGAATCTTTGTTCAAGTCAGCGCGGTATTCGCAATTTGTAATACTGATATAGGGGGCTACTCGGTTACGCTGATCGAGCAAGTCTCTCGGGAACAGTTAAGGCCATTGAGGTAGCGCTCGGAACGAGAAAGTGGGCTTTAACGGTTCTGTTCCGCTGGGCTTTCAATCCGCCCCCTGACTAACTACGTTAGCTAATCATGCGCATCAGCTCGGGGCAGTCTGTCCAGCTTCGGCTGGCGATACAGTTCCAGTAGCACCTGATCCAGCACCGACGAAGCCCCCCACGGCTTAGGATCGTTGAGTATCGCCACTACTGCCCAGGTATTGCCATTGCTGTCGCGGCTGAAGCCAGCCATCGCCCGCACGTTGTTCAAGGTGCCAGTCTTGACGTGGGCTTCACCGCGCAAAGCCGTGCTTTTCAGGCGTTTACGCATGCCGCCATCCATTCCGGAAATCGGCAGCGAACTGATGTACTCCGCCGCATACGGACTTCTCCAGGCGGCTTGTAGCATAGTTGCCATCTCCCGGGCGCTGATCCTTTCGGAGCGCGACAGGCCGGAGCCGTTCTCCATTATCAAGTGCGGCGCTGTGATGTTTTTCTTCGCCAGCCAACTACGTACCACACGTAGGGCGGCCTTGGCGTCGTCGGCGTCGGCGTCGGTACGGTATTGCGCTCCGAGGCTGAGGAATAATTGCCTGGCCATGGTGTTGTTACTGTATTTGTTGATATCGCGGATGATTTCTGCCAGGTCTGGGGAGAATACCCGGGCCAGGACCTTGGCATCTTTTGGCACCAAGGCCTGCACGTCGCGTCCTTGGATGCTGCCGCCCAATTCCTTCCAGATCGCCCGTAGTGTGCCGGCGGTGTAAGTGGCGTGGTCCAGCAGTGACAGATAGGTCTGCGAGCTGCAGCCGTCACCCAATTGCCCGTTAACGGTCACCGTGACGCTGCCATCGGCGGCGGTCACCGGGTTGTAACGCACGTCACCAGTGCACTGTTTACTGTTGACCACCTTAACCTGGTTATTGATATGAATACTGGCAATTGGCGGCTCCACCGAAATCAGAACCTTGCCGGAATCGTTTCGGGCCAGAAAGCGCAAGGCCTTGAGGTTAACCAGCAATGCGTCGGGATTGACTAAGAAGGGCCTATTGACGTCGTTACCGTCGTCATTGAATTCCGGCAATTGCGGCTGGACGAAGAAACTGCGATCCAGCACTAGGTCGCCGGTTACTTGTCGCACGCCGTTTGCACGCAGGTCACGCATCAGCAACCAGAGCTTTTCCATGTTCAGCTTAGGATCACCGCCACCCTTGAGGTACAGGTTACCGTGCAGCACGCCACCACTCAGGGTGCCGTCGGTATAGAACTCGGTTTTCCACTGGTGGGTGGGGCCGAGCATTTCCAGGGCGGCGTAGGTAGTGACTAGCTTCATGGTCGAAGCTGGATTGACCGACACGTCGGCGTTGACCATGGTGGGCGTGCCAGGGCCGTTGAGGGGAATCATCACCAATGACAGCGCGTTGTTCGGTAGCTTGGCCTTCTGGAGGGCTTCCTGAACCTTGGGGGGCAGGCTAGTGTTGAACGGGGCGGCGGTGACCGAAAAGGTCAGGTGCAGAAGAAAGCCGGTCAGTAACAGGGGCTGAAAAGACTTGAGCATATAGATGAAACCCTACTGCTGAGGAGGGTGGAAAATGGGTTCTAAGGTTTTTATTAGCGGGGCTATGTGCTGCCGTGCAGTCATCTTGATCCCAAGGGCTCGCATAGCGACCAGCATGGTTTTGAGCGTAGGGTTTGCTTATCGCTGAACGAGCGATAAAGCAGCTCGCCGGAAAGGCCTGTTTCACAGGCCAGTTCGATCATTCCTTTGGCGCGGGCAACAATACCCATTGCCTTGGTGATGTATTTCGCGTCACCAGTCTCAAACGCATCCTCCATGAAGATAGATATGGATTCAGGGCCATCTAGGATTGCCCCGGGGTCATAGTCGTAAATTGCGTCTTTCATTGTGGCCACTACTCACTGGCGAGTTTATTGGTCGTGCCAATATCACGGCTTTGGCTGCTTTTGTTGTCGCCGCACAACAACAAAACGAACTCTTTACTTCGCTGCTGGAAATATACGCTGTCGCCGAGGCCGTTGTGACCCCGTGACTCGCTGACGCACTGTCTTAATGGCGTTCCCCCCAGCAAACCATTTGCTACCCGAATCAGGCAATGCCGTCATCATGGTTTGTTGACTCCTTGACCTTCAGGATTCAATCCGCTCGCAAACATTCAGAACGCCTGAATGGTACTGCTCATCTAACCGTGCTGTTGCTCAATCGGGATGCGTACCACGCCGTGGAGCGGTTTCAGTCAGAGCGGGAGAATCTCAACAGTCGTATCCAGGTGGCCTGGGCGAGGGCGCTGAGGTTTCCGTTCGAAGAGGCAGATGGTTTGGTGCACATCCCTGCGAACGCCACATTCCATCTCTCCCAGGATGCTCAGGAGGAAATGCATCGGTACTTCCATCGGGTCAGTTAACCGCCTCTGTCGACGTCTGCGAGCGGATTCAAAGGTGGTGCCGGTGGACCTGTGAGCGGATTGAATGGAGTGCTCGCCCCCAGTAAGCGCTGATGGGCAAGTTCGCGACGCTATTACGTCGGTCATTCACCGAGCCCCGCCGTTACGTTCACGCGATCCAACGCGACCTCTAAAAAGTCACGTCATCGGGGCCGGTGTAGAGGCTCACGCCCGGCGGATCACGATTGTTATTCAGGAAGCCACTCCCGACCAGGCGCATTTGCTCGCTGTGGTTACCTGGACTTCTCGATGCGCCTCGTCTTCACTGCTGCAGGCCGCCAGAAACAGCGCAAAAAACGGTGGGGGGCATGGTCTTTTTAGCCGTCGCCATACGGGGCGATCTCAATTATTTATCGGACGGCTACTGGACTGTCAAAGGGTGATGATAAACGCCGCCACCGCCATGATAGCTAAGCAGCCAATAATCTCGCCCGTCACGGGGATCAATAAGGTCAGGGACACTACCGCCAACAGGGCGGCTAGGAGTATCCACCCTGCACGCCGGAAGCCCATCATGTGCAACGCTGCGTGAACAGGTAACCTTGGCCGCGCACGGTGTCGATCGGCTTAAAGCCGGTCCGGCCTTCGAGTTTACGCCGCAGTCGGCACACCAACACCTCGATGACATTTGGGTCGCGCTCACCGTCTTCCGGATAGAGTCTCATCAATTGTTCCTTGGCCACTACCTGCTGATGATGGTGCATCAGGTACTCAAGGATGCGGTACTCGTCGGTGGTTAGGGCCAACGGCTGCTCATCGAAAGCCGCCTGTTTGCGATTGAGGTCGAGCGACAGCGGTCCGGCGACGAGAGTCGACTGGGTAAATCCGACGGTACTACGCAGCAAGGCAGCCAGCCGCGCGTCCAACTCTTCAAACCGAAAGGGTTTGACCAAGTAATCATCGGCCCCAGCGGCCAGGCCTTCGACCTTGTCTTGCCAATTGCAGCGCGCGGTGAGGATCAGGATCGGAAGACGCTGGCCCCGGTTGCGCAGTTGCAGGATCAGTTCCTGGCCACTCATATTCGGCAGGCTAAGGTCGACAGCGCCAGGTCATGGTTGAAGTGCTCAGCCAGGTACAAGGCCTCTTTGGCGTTGCTCACGGCTTCAACCAAGTGACCGCTCTCGGTCAGGCGGGTGTATAGGTGATGACGCAATAACGCGTCATCTTCAACGACCAGTAATTTCATCACGCTCTCCTGAGTAACCCCGCTGACGAAGCACAACGCTTTGCCTCGTCAGCCTGACGTCGGACGCTGGTTAAAACGCGTAGTTGGCCGCCAGGTAGGTCTGAGCGCTGCTGTTGAGTTTCATCGAACCCTGTTTGCTACCGCCGTGCTCATTCAGCTCGGTACTGGCGTTGGTGCGAAGGTAGCGGTAACCCAGCTCCAGCGATGTATTTGAGGTCACCTGTTGCAACACGCCAGCTTGGGCGCCGATGGTGTAACCGATATTTGTGTCGCGGCTGAAGCCGGATGATTCCTGGCTTACTTTGGTCAGACCGGCCGAGGCGCCGCCAAACAGTTTGGTGTCCTTGCCCACCGGCAGGAACAGGTCGTAGCTACCGAGCAGGTTTTCCTGACGCTGCTTATAGGCATGGTGCGAACCCGACACGTTGTCGTAGGTGGCGTAGTAACGGCTGTCGTCGCTTTGACGGCCGACGCGCAGACCAAAGGTGTGGTCCTTGTGGATGATGCCGTCGGCGCTCGGGTGGTTGAGGTTATTGTTCAGCGACTTGGATTTACTGATCTGGTTGCTGGTCTGGCCATAGGTCACGCCAGCGAAGTTAGTGGTCTCAGCCTGGGCCACGGCACTGGCGCCCAATACGGTGAAGGTCAGCAGCAATTTTTTGAAGGGGGTCATTGGGAAATTCCTAATGCGCTGAGTGCGCTGTGGGGGATGAAGTAAGGTTATGCACCCCGTTCTGAACACCCGCTGAACCCATGCTGTACCTTGGCTGAACCAGATCAAACGATTGTTTGAAGAGTCAGGATTGCTCTATGGAGTGCGCTGCTGGAGTCCGGAACCACCAGGCGGAGCTGGCCGTCGTCTGGCGTGCCGCGGGGCCACGTCTATTGCCTCATTAGCAAAAGTAGATGGCAGCCCCAGCCTTCTGCGTAATTTCAGCATGCCGTGCCATTTCCCGTCCCTGGTTGTAGGTCATGCTCTTGCGCATCGCCCGCGGCATACGATTGAGTGCAGCACTGAAGCCCCGCATGGCCGACGTCGCGGTTGCATCGCTCATTTTTACCGGCATCAAGTCACCACTGGTGCGCTTCACTAAGGTGCCTAAAAACGAGGCGTTGGCCTTGCCCTTAATCAAATCCCCTCCCAATGACCTGGCATCAACCGATCTTCAATCTTCGGTGAGCGTACATGGATACTCAGTATCTCGGGGGATGTGCCGGCGTCAATCCACTCCCTCAGAGCGCGCCATCCCCACTGGGTCAGTTTTTTTCAATCAGCGCCAACACGGCAAGCGGATTCAAAAACAAACAGCGAAAATATGCGACGGTTAAAATATCTTCGCGGGCTCCACATTACGGATATCTCACAAAACGGCATATGCCGATTCGAAAGAGACATCGGCGAGTTTGTCCTGCAGTGCCCGTCGTCTGTCTGGTGGAAATCCGCGCTTGCTATCAATGCTTGGCCGAGGATGGAGCGAAATGTCGCTTGAGCAGCAGCCACGATCCCGCACCTAGAATCACGGTTGAAACCGGCAGGGCTAGAAAAACGCCGGTCACCCCTAACCAAGGCGCAAGTATCAGCAATGCGGGTACCTGAATCAGCATGTTCAGAACCGTGATCACGACAGCCTTCGTATTCTGATTAATTGCCTGGAAATAAGCGGCGGCCAATACCAGCAGTCCGTCGATGAATAGGGCAAACAGATGCAGTCGCAGTGCATGTACCGTGGCCTGGGTGAGTGCGGTGTCATCTGGACTGACAAAAATGTGCGACCAGGCATGGGGCAGCAGAAAGATCAGTCCGACGAACACGACACCACTACCGATAATCCAGCGCAGGGCGAGCGTGAAGGTTTGTCGGATAGCGGCGGTGTGACCAGCCCCGTGAAAATAGCTCACCATCGGCTGCATGCCGGTGGCCAGGCCTTCAGCCAACAAATAGTAGAGAGTCATGATGTATCCGGTGACGGCGTAGGCGGCCACATGCACTGTGTTGCCATAGTGCATGAGCGCGGTGTTGTGGAGTACGACGGCAAAGCTGGCATACAGATACATCAAAAAGCTTGAAAAGCCGCTGCTCGCGATGGCCCGGTACGGGGCCCACTGCGGCCAGATCCACATGTCTTTTCGGTGTAAAGTCAGGGGGCTGGCACGGGAACATAAAAAAACCAAACCAATGATGACCGAGAGCGATTCCCCCATCACCGTAGCCCACGCTGCGCCTTCTAGGCCCCAGCCCATGACCACGATAAACAGGTAGTCGAGCAACACGTTGATCAAAGCCCCCGCCAGCAGCATTCCGGTGGCGAGCATGGGCGCGCCGAGGTTTCTCACTAGAATGGGCAAGGCCAGGCTGGCCATGATCAATGGGGCGCCCCCTCCAAAGACGCGCAGGTAATCAGCGCCGTGGCGCATCACGCTGGCATCGACCCCTTGTATCTGTAAAAGGGGTTCGCCCCACGCGGTGACCAGGCAGCCCACAGTGATGCCCAGCAGCAGAAGCAGCCAAAGACCGTGGGCAATGAACTGCCGGGCTTTTTGCAGTTGCGCTTGTCCTTGGGCGATCGAGCAGTGGATGCCGGCGCCCATGCCCACCATTAGGCCTACTCCGGCAATCAAGCCAATCCAGGGCCAGGCGGTGTTGATCGCCGCCAAGCCGTCGGCACCGACGAATTGGCCAATGAAAATGCCGTCAACGATTTGATAGAGCCCGCTAACGAGCATGGCAAAAACGGTTGGCCATGTGTAACGCCAGTAGGTGGTGGGTACGTTATATGACGTGATGGTTTGGGTTGCTTCAGCCATGAGGTGAGCTTTGCTAAATGATGTCTGCGAGACGAGGCCTTTCAAAGGCAGCGATATAAAATGATGCAAATAGTGTCGTTCGAGGGTGCAAGCTTTTCGCCGAATGGGAGCGTGATATTGGCTCGGTGAAATACCGCCATTAGAAGGTACGTAAGCATAATTGAGTTGTACAGCGTTCAATGCAGGATCGCCGCCGCTCGATTGTAAGCAATGCTTTCCAAGGCAAAATGCGCGATGTAAGTCG
>NZ_JBJGXU010000086.1:0-17889 GCF_045447305.1 Pseudomonas sp. D47
TGGCCACCGCGGGCAAGCCCGGCTCCCACAGAAGCCAACTCTCACATTGAAATTGCTTTCACTCACTGACCGCGCTGATCGTTGAAAAACGCTTTCTTCCCATCTACTCGCTCCGAAGCCCTGGGCACATTCACGCCCTGGCCTTCCGGCTTTTCCACATACCAATAGCAATGGCTCGCCGCCCGGGTAATGCCGACATAAGCCAGGCGCAGCACTTCGTCTTTTTGTGCAGTGTCATACGGCTCGCTGTCACCGTCCTTGCCCAGGCCCGCCATGCGGTAGACCTGGTTCTTGTAAGGCGAACTGGTCACATGCTGGCAATCCCCAAGCAAAAATACTGCGTCCGCTTGCAGGCCTTTGGCGCTGTGATAGGTCAGTTGTTTCAATCGGCGCACCGCGGGCGGCAAGCTAGAATCAACATTAACTACAGACTGAATATGCTCTTGAATCAATAACTTATCGCTGCTTTTTCGATACAGCATTAATACCGATTCGCCCTTTTGGTAATGCTCCAGCAACTGCCGGCCTAACGCAGCATCGTCCCTTTCCAATACCGTTACCGGCACTAACGCCTTGGGTTCACCACTGGCCTTGGCCTTTTTGCCGGGGATTGCCGGTGCGGCGCGCACGATATGCTCGGCGGCATCAATGACGTGCTGGTGGCTGCGGTAGTTCTCGCTCAGCATCACACGGGTGGTGCTGGGTGACGGGAATTCCTGGTTGAACGCCATAAAGTACTTGGGCGAACTGCCGCGCCAGCCATAAATCGACTGCCAGTCATCGCCCACACACAGCAGTGATGAGCGTTGCGCGCCCCGGCCCACGTGCATCGCCGGGCCACGGCTGCGAATTTCGCGCAGGCTGGCGCGAATCCACGAGACGATCTGCGGCGATACGTCCTGGAACTCGTCGATCATCAGGTGCGACATCGGCCGCAGCAGTGGATCGCTGAGCAGCTTGAGGTTTTCCGGGGTGTTCTCGCCGAACAGCGAGAACATGCGGTTGTAGGTCATCACCGGCGGCACCTGATCGAGCAGATGGTCTTCCAGGGCTTTCCAGAAAATGCTCAGGGCTTCAAAGAAGAACCGGTCCGGGTCGTCCTTGGCGAAGCTCATCTGGCCGACGGCGGTGGGTACGTCCAGCCCGAGGTTCTCGATAAAGCCGGCCGCCATGACAAAACTGTCCAGCAGCGGTGCCGAGGCCAGCTCGCCTTTGACCTTGTAGTCAAAGCCAGGCCCGGCGCTGGCGTCGCCAGCCAGACTGCTTAAAAGACGCTTTGAAGATTCGTAACTATCTATCCATATCAATGGCTTACGACAGAAAGCTTGAAACAATGTGCGCTTTACCGCCCATTCTGCACGTACCGACAGCTTCGAATTGGGTCGGCTCATCTGGGGGTTCTCTCGCGAATCGAAGCCCAGCACCACCCAGGCATCCAGCTCCGGTATGTAACCGTGACAATGAAATTGCGCGCCATTGATTTCGAAGGTCTGCCGGCTTGGTTCGATACCCTTGATCGGCCAGGCACCGGCGCGAAACCACAGGTCTTCGATCACATCGCAGAGTTCTTCATCGCGCTTGGCCGCCAGTTCGGTCACGGCTACGCGCTTTTGCACATCCGGGTGGTCACGCTCGAGCTCCCTGAGCTGCAGGCCCTGGCGCGCCAACGGCGTAATCAGCTCACGAAAGCGCGCGTGTTGGCCATGCAGCCGGTGGTAGCAGGCATTCATTTGTTGGCGCTGGGCGTCGCTGATGCGCAGGTCGAAGGGGTTGCTGTCGGCGTCTTCGAAGCCACTGCTGAGGTTTTCAAAGGCTTGCAGGCGTTCAAAGCCCGGCAAGCTGCGTACCATCGGCAAAATGCGCGAGTGAAAGGTCCGCACCACGGCCTGAGCCTCTTTAACGCCAAGGGGTTGGCCCCACAGGCTGAGAATCTCCATGAGCTTGTTGATGAAGTCCTTACGCGACTCGCGGGTGAAGGTCACCACGGTCATCGAGCTCAGTTCAAAGCCTAGGTAATGGGTGAGCAGCAGGATACGCAGGACCAGCGAGGTGGATTTACCGGCACCCGCCCCCGCAATCACCGAGGTCGAGGGCGTGTCACTGAAGATCATCTTCCATTGCGCCGCACTCGGCTGCGCATGCGCCGGCAGCAAGCGCGCCACGTCGGCCTTCATGCGCTTCTTCACGTCTGTGGTGAGCGGCAGCCGCCAGTCGTCGAACAGGCTGTCATCCACGCCCGGCGCTCGGTGTTCATCGGGGCGAAAGTCGCGGATCAGCAACACCTGCCGACCTTCCTCGATACCGTCGGCCTTGCCCTCGCGATAGCCATATTCCACACCGGCCTCGTGCCCGCTGCGAAAACCGTCGGCCTGGCCGTGCAGCCAGGAAAACCGATGCTGGGCACGTAAACGCGTCAGGCCATGCCCGAAAAGACGCGCAGCGAGCCGTTTCAGCAGAGGCATCTCGGCTAATGGACGAAGTTCGGGGGGCAGATCAGGCGTTTGTTGCGGCACGCGGACTCCAGCGATGAGGTTGGTTTTGGCGAAGGTGCCATGGTCGCCGGAATCGGCGCTCAGTTCCAGCCAATTGCTTTGACGTCATGCAGTTAGGCGATGAAGTGAAAGTCAAAACGCCAGCAACCCATCGAATTAATGGATTGGAATCAGGCATTTTTTACGCTTTTTATCGATCATGCTCTGCTGGATCATGGGCACCATCAACAGGAGACCCTCATGCTCGAACTTCGACCTTTCAACACCCTCGGCGGCGCCCATCATGGCTGGCTTGACGCCCATCACCACTTTTCATTCGCCGAATACCACGACCCCAAGCGCATGCACTGGGGCAACCTGCGGGTATGGAACGACGACATCATTGCGCCCGGCACTGGCTTCCCACAGCACCCGCACCGCGACATGGAGATCATCACTTATGTGCGTGAAGGTGCCATCAGCCATGCCGATAACCTGGGCAACAAAGGCCGCACTGAGGCCGGCGACGTGCAGGTGATGAGTGCAGGCACTGGGATTGCCCACAGCGAATACAACCTTGAGGCCACGCCGACCAAGATCTTCCAGATCTGGATCATTCCGAATGAAGCCGGCTTGCCGCCTTCCTGGGGTGCCAAACCTTTTCCCAAAGGTGACCGCGAGGGTTTTGTGACCTTGGCCAGCGGCAAAGCGGGTGACAGCGAAAGCCTGCGTATTCGTGCCGATGCGCGCTTGGTGGCGGCCAACCTGAAAGCGGGGGAAAGTGCTGAATATCACCTGGACAGTGGGCGCCGCGCGTATCTGGTGCCGGCGACGGGGGTGATTGAAGTTAATGGCTTGCGTGCACAGGCTCGGGATGGTGTGGCGGTTGAGGATGAGCAGGTGTTGCGGGTGACGGCGATTGAGGACAGTGAGATCGTGTTGGTCGATTTGGCTTGATCTTCGGTCTGGTGCTGGGGCGCTGGGGGCATATCCGTTATTTGGGTGATGGCTGATATGGGTTCCGCTCTTACAGCGGGTCACTTTTGGAAAAGAGCCCCAAAAGTAACCAAAAGGGCTCTTGCCCCACCACTCGGCACCTCGCCTAGGCTCGGTGTGCCCTCACGCAGGCTTTGGACCGTGGGCCGCCGCCATGGGCCATCCTTGGCCCATCGCGGCTAAACCGGCGTCCTGCCGGTTTACCCACGCTCCAAAGCCTGCGTTCGGCCAGCGTGGTTTAACGGGGCGCCTAAGATCAAGATCAAAAGCACGGCGGCCTAGTAGCCGACCTGAGTGGTTAGATCAAAAGCAAGTCGAGGCGGCCTGACAGCCGACCTGATCTTAGAGGCTGAAACTCAATCAAATGTGGGAGCTGGCTTGCCTGCGATGGCACCAACTCGGTGTACCTGATACACCGAGGTGCCTGCATCGCAGCGGTGCGACTTGCCCGCTCCCACATTTACAGCTGGGTGTCAGTTACTCGGAAATGGCCCCGTCCACCAACACCTGCGCCTCTTCCACCAACTGCTTAAGGTGATCTTCACCAATAAAGCTCTCGGCATAGATCTTGTAGATGTCCTCAGTCCCCGATGGCCGCGCAGCGAACCACCCGTTTTCGGTCATCACTTTCAAGCCGCCAATCGCCTGGTTATTGCCCGGCGCATGGCTGAGGATCTGCTGGATGCTCTCCCCAGCCAACTGCGTCGACGTCACTTGCTCAGGCGACAGCTTGCCCAGCAAGGCTTTCTGCGCCGGAGTCGCCTTGGCGTCGACACGAATCGCGAACGGCTCGCCCAAAGCGTCAGTCAGCCCACGGTAGATCTGGCTTGGGTCCTGACCTTTACGCGAAGTCATTTCCGCTGCCAGCAAGGCCGGGATCAAGCCGTCCTTATCGGTGCTCCACACAGTTCCGTCCTTGCGCAGGAACGAAGCCCCAGCGCTCTCTTCCCCGCCAAACCCCAGCGAACCGTCGAACAGACCATCGGCAAACCACTTGAAGCCCACCGGCACTTCGTACAAACGACGGCCAATACGCGCAGCAACACGGTCAATCAAGCCACTGCTGACCACGGTCTTGCCCACGGCCGCATCAGTGCGCCAGTCGGGACGGTTCTGAAACAGGTAGTCGATGGACACCGCCAGGTAGTTGTTCGGCGCCAACAGGCCGCCGGACGGGGTGACGATGCCGTGGCGGTCGTGGTCCGGGTCGCAGGCAAAGGCCACGTCGAAACGCTCCTTGAGGCCGATCAAGCCTTGCATCGCATAGCTGGAAGACGGGTCCATACGGATCTGCCCGTCCCAGTCGACGCTCATGAAGCGGAAGGTGGAGTCGACTTCGGTGTTCACCACATCCAGGTTCAAACGGTAGTGCTCGGCAATCGCCGACCAGTAGCGCACCCCTGCTCCGCCCAACGGGTCCACGCCCAGGCGCAGGTCGGCGCTGCGGATGGCGTCCATGTCGATCACATTGACCAGGTCGGCCACGTAACTGTTGAGGTAGTCATGGCGATGGGTAGTATCGGCCTTGAGCGCCTGGGCATGGGTGATGCGCTTGACCCCGGCGAGTTTGTTAGCCAGCAGTTCGTTGGCCTTGGCCTCGATCCACTTGGTGACGTGGGTATCAGCCGGGCCGCCGTTAGGTGGGTTGTACTTGTAGCCGCCGCTTTGTGGCGGGTTGTGCGACGGCGTAATGACGATGCCGTCGGCCAAGCCACTGGTGCGGCCACGGTTGTAGCAGATGATGGCGTGGGAAATCGCCGGGGTTGGGGTGTATTCATCGCCTTCGGCCAGCATCACGTGCACGCCATTGGCGGCCAGCACTTCTAGGGCACTGGCCCCGGCCGGTGTCGACAGCGCGTGGGTGTCCAGGCCGACAAACAAAGGCCCATTGATGCCTTGGGCTTCACGGTACAGGCAGATGGCCTGGCTGATGGCAAGCACGTGCCATTCGTTGAAGCTCAGCTCGAACGAGCTGCCACGGTGCCCAGACGTACCAAAGGCCACGCGCTGGGCGGAGATCGCTGCATCAGGCTGGCCGGTGTAATAGGCCGTGACCAGTCGCGGGATATCCACCAGCAACTGAGCTGGCGCCGGTTTGCCCGCAAAAGGACTGATTGTCATGCATAAACCTCGAAAAGAAGGATTTTGAGAAAAACGACAGTTTACTGGGAGTTGGACTACTGCGCGACGCTATCGATCCTACGCTCACAAGAGAAATTTCATTCGCTAATCGATTTGAGCCTGCCGCAGTGCCTCGCCCAGTGCCGCCAGCACAACTTCCAGGCTGGGCTGCCCGTGGAAGGTATGGCTCAAGCGCACATGTTGGTGGTGCAGGCCGCCGACGCTGAACAGTTCCCCAGGCGCCACGACCACCTGCTGTGCCAGCATTTGCTGGAATACCTCGCGCATGTCCACCGCACGGGTGGAGCCTAGCCAGAAGGTCGCACCACCCGCCGGCATCCGGTAGGTCACGTGTTCACCCAACTGCTGGTCCAGCTGCTGGCTCATGTCCAAGGCCTGCTCACGCAGCAGCTGGCGCAAGCTGCGCAGGTGCAGGTCGATTCGCCCGCTGTGATAGACGCGTGCAATGGCGCGCTGGCGAATCGAGGACAGCCGGAACGAGCGCAACAGGAACTGACGTTGTAATTCGCTGCTCATCTGCCGGGTCAGCACATAACCGTAAGGCGCCTCTGGCCCGAGTATTTTTTCGAAGGAGGAAAACACCACCAGCCGCTCAGGGTTGACCAAATCGCGCAGGGCAACAGGCGGTGACTTGAAACTCAGCTCACCATAGGTGTCGTTTTCCAGCAGCCAGCAACCGTAATGATCAAGCAGTTGCGCCACGTCCAGGCGCTCGCGTGGCTGCATGGCAACCCCCGACGGCAGGCTGACCGCTGATGACAGCAACACCAGTTGCACTGTCTCCCCGCGTAACATCCCTTCGAGCGCCGCCAGGTCCAGGCTGCCATCCACCGCCCAAGGCAACTCAATGATGCGCACACCGGCATCTTGCAGCAGGCGCAGAATCAGCCAGTCACAGGGCGACTCCACAATCACCGTGGAGCCCGGCAGGTCCAGCACTTCGATGAGAATCTCCAACACGCCACGCAGGTCGGCGCCGATATACACGTCATCGGCATGCCAGCAGCGAGTGGGCGACGAGGTGTAGCGCGCCGCCAATGCCGCTCGCAGCTCCCACACCCCGCAAGGCTGGGACCAGGCCTGCAAGTGGCGCGGGTACTGGCGCACAAGCTCGCGCTCCAGCCGTAGCAACGTCGCGTCCAGGGAGACCAGCAACGTAGGCTCATCGCTACTGAGCACCACCATCCCAGGGCGCCGCGCGGCCACGTAGAGGCGCTCGAGCAAATCCCCACTTGGCAACGTCGAAGGGCTGCCGGCGAGGGGCCAGGCGTAATAGCCTGACTTGGCCACCGAATACACCCGGCCCTCTTTCTCCAGCAGTGAGTACGCATACTGAATGGTGGAAATCGAGACATTCAGGCGCTGGGACAACTGGCGCAGCGACGGCAGTTTCACGCGGGAGTCGGTACTGACCTCGTTGATCAGGTTGATCATGTAGCGATAGACCGCCTGATAGGCGAAGTCCGCCTGCCGCTCACCACGCAGCGTCATCGCCCGGACAGCTGGAAGGCCAGTTCGCCGTCAGCCATAGGCCGTTCATGACGTGGGCTGCGTGCAGTTGCGCCGGGAACCAGCGTCGTCGGCCGTTTGCGGTACAGGTGCTGGAGCAACGGTAGCGGTACCCCGCTGGTGTCGGCGAGCCACTGCTGCAACATCTCGGCGGCAGGCTTGCCCTGCAACACCTTGTGCAGTTCAGGCAAGGCCACCAGCATGCCCGGATGGCACTGGCGCAAATAGCCTTCCAGCCGTTCGCCATGATGGATGAAGGGCGAAAACAACAGACAGATCAGTTGGCCCTCTTCCAGGCCGAAGAACTGTTCGGCACATTGGGTCGCCAGCACGCGTCCTTCGCGGCTCATGGCTTGGGTTATCAGCGTATCGGGAATCTGACGATCACGCAGGTACTGCGCGGCCTGTAGAAAGAACCCTTCGACACCCTCTTCGTAATCCAGCTCCCGCAGGCATTCCGCTTGCAGGCCGCGCAGGTGCGCCATCAGCAACGGGTTGGCAACCGTAGGGTGGCTGAAATGAAAGCCCAGCGGGTCCGGGTTATAGGCCATGAACTCGGTAAGCAAAGGCGCGCACGTGCTGTCAACGCCCTCAAGCAGGTCGGCAATGCCGATGGAGGCCAGGTTGCGATGCCCACCGGGGCTGGCGTTAGCCTTGGGCACACAGTGCTCGCCGAACAGGTCACGGTAGAAGCCTTCGCTCCATTCGTCCATCCGCGCGAACAGCCCGTTGAGCGATGCCGGCTTGTCGGTCGGCAGCGTAGCGCCTGCGGCCTGGGCAGTCTTTTTCAGCCAGGCGAGGAGCTGGCTCTGTTTGCGCGCGGAATCGCCGCTGGCCACGGCATGCACCCCGCCGTTCCACGCGGTGACACGCTGATAGAAATCCCCCAGGGCCAAGTAGGTGTCATTGCACAGTGTTGCGCAGATATCGCCGGAGGTCAGATGCCCTATCATCAACCTATTGCGCTGGCTGGTTTCACAGCCGACGCTGGACAACGGGCGCTGGTAGTTAAAGGGCAGCACCTGTTGGTTTTCCACCATCAGCAGCTCAACCCGTTCGTCATCGTGGAAAAACAAACGGCTGTAACCGCGATGGATCGTATCGAGGGTGTCTTGGGTCATGCCGGTGTGGCGCAACGTGGCAACCCGCAGCTGGAACGTCCTCGGCGCGCGCCCGGCAATACTCAATTGTGCGGCGCGCAGCATGGCCAGGGTGTAGCTGCTGACCTCCCCGCCGCCATGGGCTACCAACACCTTATAATCCCCTATCTGCTCCATGCCCCCTGCGGCCACGACAATACGCTGGATCAATAATTGAAGTGCTGTGCGTTCTGCGCGGGTAAAGTACCCAATCAAACGCTGCTGAACTTGTTGATAAACATAATTCATAGCCTGGTCGTGAATAGCGCTCATAGCTGTACTACCTGAGTTGAAATATCAGTTTCGAATAACGACAGAACGTAGTTGTTCGACTTATTGCGTCTGTGAGAATGTCGCCCGCGGCGAATGCTCGCGATGTATAAACACTAGCACCCCGCAACAAATCGACATAGGCTGGTTACTCGACTCCCCATGGGGCATCCATTGCTCCCGATGGCCTTATCGTCAAGCATCTAGGCCGTTTACGGCAGAGATCCTAGGAATCTTCCGACAGCCTCCTACGCCACCCTCACCCTGTATTAAAAGACTCATCCGACAAATATAACTCGCCAAACTTTAATCCTCGTTTGTGTACCGCTTGAAATCCGCCTTGAAAGTACCCGCCTGCGCGTGCACGCGCAGGCACTGAACTATTAGTTAGAGGAAGTGCCTGCAGCTGTATCAGCAAATCAATCATTACTCAGTCCTTGAGTTGAAAGTGAAGACTCAATTATCAGGACTGAAATTATGATTAACAGATACAGAACTTGGCAGAAAACCAGTTCAGATAATAATCAAGCGATACACCGATAACGCAGACACAACAACGCCGCGCTGAATTTCAGGGCGGCGTCAGGGGGAAAGGTATCGTTTACAGGACCAAACGGCATTGGCACGCTTCAAACAGTGTGCGAGTTAAGCCCTGTCAAATGGCGCATTTGCCCCATACACACGGGGTTTGGAATACTCCTTTGCGAATATTCCTACACCTCAAACAGCTTCAACCTGCAATGCAACTCGCTCGCGGCACGGGCATTCGTCCATATAACGGTGCGCTTCCACGAACTGGTTGAACGCAAACACCGTGGTTTTAAGCGGCACCAGCACGCGATCAGCCGTCAGTTGGTTGATATCACGCAAGGCACGCTGCAACGCAACCTGGTCTTGAATGATGCCCAGCTCCGGCTTGCCGGTGAAGTTGCCGATGCAGTGTACAAAGAACTGAATGTTCTTCTGGAAGGCGGCGCAGGCCGGGAATGGCGTCTGGTTGCCACCTTGCAGGCCATAAAGCACCAGGCTGCCACGCGGTGCCAGTACATCACCGAGCAGCGACATTTGCGGGCCGCCCAAGCCATCGAACACCACGTCTACGCCGCGGTTATCGGTGAACTTGTTGATCTGCATAAGCAAATCCTGTTCTTCAGTGACGATCACCTTTTCCGCGCCCAGGGACAGCAGGTACTCACGCTCAGCACTGTCTTTGGTCGCGGCAATCACCCGCACGCCCAGGGCTTTGCCCAGTTGCACGAACGAGGGGCCAGAGCAGTGACTCGCGTCGGTGACCAACGCGAATTGGCCGGGTTTGACCCGCGCCAAGTCCACGTAGGCAAAGTAGGCAATCAGCAGCGGCGTGTAGTGCACGCTGGCTTCAATCGGGCTCAAGACGTCCGGATAGCGGGTCAAGGCTGAACGGGGCAGGACGATCTGTTCGCCATACACCGGATAATCATTGGGGCTCTCGGCCGGAAAACTGGCCACTTTATCGCCCACTGCCAAGTCATCCACGCCGTCGCCGAGGGCTACAACCACCCCGGCCATCTCGTGGCCAAGGCCGGACGGCAGACGTGCATGGGAAGACGCCAGGTTCTGGCGCCATAGAATGTCATACCAGCTGATGCCAATCGCCTCGACACGCACCTGCACTTCGCCCGGTGCGGGCTGCGCGGCTACATGCTCTTCGCACTTGAGCACCTCGGCCGGACCAAACTTGTGAAAACGAATCGTGCGGGACATCGCAAACCTCGTCAAAGTAACCTCTAATGCCATGAACTCTATCTGGGCTTTCCAGGTAAGGCCACCGGTCGCCGTTAATAGTCGACATGCTTGTCATTGATTCCGCAACTGAGGTATTGACCTCAGCTATCGTAGGAAAACTCAATTATCTTGTGCAGAGTACCAGCCTTTCCCCGTAAGATTCATGCCGGTCATGCGTCTACATGGAACCCAAGGGCTCTGTAGGTGGCCGCTCTCGTCAAGTAAGCTGACTCTTCCAGGACACAAGATGAACCGTAACGACCTGCGTCGTGTCGACCTTAACCTCTTGATCGTATTCGAAACCTTGATGCATGAGCGCAGCGTGACCCGTGCCGCCGAGAAACTGTTTCTCGGTCAGCCGGCCATCAGCGCGGCCTTGTCGCGCCTGCGTGGTCTGTTCGATGACCCGCTGTTTGTACGTACCGGGCGCAGCATGGAACCCTCGGCCCGCGCCGTGGAAATCTTCGCCCTGCTCTCTCCCGCGCTGGACTCGATTTCCACCGCCGTGAGCCGCGCCGCCGAATTCGACCCGGCCACCAGTACGGCCGTGTTCCGTATCGGTTTGTCCGACGACGTCGAATTCGCCCTGCTCCCCCAACTGCTCAAGCGCCTGCGCGCCGAAGCCCCAGGCATCGTGCTGGTGGTACGCCGCGTTAACTACATCCTGATGCCGGGCCTCTTGGCTTCTGGCGAGATTTCCATCGGCGTCAGCTACACCGCCGACCTGCCAGCCAACGCCAAACGCAAAGTACTGCGCCGCAGCTTACCGAAACTGCTGCGCGCCGACAGCGTGCCCGGCTCGCTGAGCCTGGACGACTTCTGCGCCCGCCCCCATGCGCTGGTGTCGTTCTCCGGCGACCTGAGCGGGTTTATCGATGAAGAGCTGGAAAAGCTCGATCGCAAACGGCACGTGGTCCTCGCCGTGCCGCAGTTCAACGGGTTGGGCACCTTGCTCGCCGGCACCGATATTCTGGCGACCGTGCCGGACTATGCGGCCGAGGCGCTGACCTCAGCAGGCGGTTTGCGCGCAGAGGACCCGCCATTGCCAGTGCGTACGTTCGAACTGCATATGGCCTGGCGTGGGTCGCAGGATAATGACCCAGGCGAACGCTGGCTGCGGTCGCGGATTCAGATGTTTTTTGGAGACCCTGAGAGTCTATAGGTTTCGTCGGGTAGGCTATTCATCTGACCATCTGCGCCTTTTCATAGACCATGGAGATCTGTTCACTTCTAGTGGGCTGCTACATTCGAGGGTATATTTAAGTGTATGCTTTGGATGGTCTGAAAAGGATGCCCCCAGCCTAAGGTCCAACAGCCACCCTTTCTTGGTAAGTCATACGCTGCTTCTCCCCTGCCGCCTTCGCCCGTGAACAGTGCGCCGATCCACATGGCCGCTCTTGCTGGAGCTGTCCCACCTAGTTGACGGGCGTCATACATCGGCACTCAAGTTCGGGCTATCGCCCTTACTGGGAACTCCCCCCCTTCGAAATGGGCGCAATGCGCATGCCGCGGTTCAACAAAGCCGGCGAGGCGCCCATCACGGACGCTCGCTGTTGGCGTACTACTGCAAGTTGTTCAATTTACAACTGTCGGACTTTCCCAACCCCGGCACAGTACATGTGCCGAGCACCGATATCTAACTGCGCGAGCGTTACTCGACGGTATATACGAACCTCAGATGCTGATCTGAAAAACCCCGAAAGCCATACTCCACCGCCAGGCGAAAAACTCCAACAGGTGTGCGCCAAGTGGTGATAGTTCGCGGATCGGATGACCCAATACGTCGCCCAGGCCTATGCCACGCCAATCTGGGAAGCCAGAATGATCGCTGCATCGTTTGCATCAGGCGAGGTTTCGAATCGTTCGGATTCCAGGCGTTTGAGCTAAAGGCAGAAGCCGTTGCGTTTTCAGTACAGGATCCTCACGCAGTTGCGCGACTTGTTCAAGAAGACAAATAACAAGTGATCAAATACCGTAACCTTGATATCAAAATAGACCAGAGCAGCCAAGCCAGCGATGGATTTCAGGAAGTAGCCTAAAGTCGTTGTGGCAGGCAGCTCCTGACTCGCCTATGCTCCTTCTCGCCAATAGAGATGGCGCAAAGCCACTTAACACTCAGGAGTCAGGTTGTGATCACGGAATTGAATATAGATGGCGTCGCCAGTTACAAATCCAGGTCTACTCTCTCGCCCACCAACAAGACATCTCTCATCTACGGGCTAAATGGTGCAGGTAAGAGCACCATCTCCGAGTTCTTGTACAACAATACCGAACCTCGTTTTACTAAATGCAGTTTGAAAACCAGTCAGCCGTGTGAAATTTTGGTGTACAACCAAAGCTTCCTTAACGACTACTTTTACGAGGAGGACAATTTAAAAGGAATTTTCACTCTCTCGAAAGAGAACAAGTTTGCACTCCAGCAAATCGAAGCCGAAACGAAAGAGCTGGAGAAGCATCTGAGCGCTCAGCAAGAGAATTCAAAACTTGCCACTGAAAACGCCTGCAAACTCGATCAGACAAAGACCAAAGCGAGCGGAAAACTCTGGGAAGTCAAGACGAATTTCTCTGGAGGGGATCGCGTTCTGGAGTTTTGCCTGGAAAGTCTCAAAAGAACAGAACTTCTTTTCCAGCATATTATTGGACTACCTCTGCCGGAAAATGCACCCAGCTACACCGTAGATGACCTGAAGACTGAGGCGTCATCCATTGAAGGCGAGGGTGCAGCTCCATTCACGAAAATCCCCACCCTTTCGGCTGGCTGGCTGACCATTGAAGGGGATTCCCTCTGGTCGAAAATCATTGTAGGCAGCCAAGAAGGTTCAGTTGCAGAGTTCATCAATAAAGCTTGCAATTCTGACTGGGTGAAGCAAGGGCTCCAGTTCATTTCAGATGATAAGGATCCTCAAGCCTGCCCTTTCTGTCAGCAAGGAACGATCACTAAAAATTTCATCTATTCCATCCGCCAAGTCTTCGACGAAGCCTACGAGCAAGATATTAAGCAGTTGGAGTCAATCAAGACTCGCTACGAGACGCTAACCTCCAGCCTGAATCTACAAGATATTTCAAACTCCCCGCTTGCCAGCAAAGAGCTTGTGGAAGCTTGGAGCATTGCCTGTGAGGGTTTGAAAGCGTCAATTCGCGAAAATATTTTGCACATTGGCAACAAGATCAAAAGCCCGAGCACGCCTGTTGCCCTCACCGATACCCGGTCCGTCGTCGACGTGATCAACAATTTGATCGACGGCCTGAATGAGCTGATTGAGACACATAACAACAAGCTGGCGAACAAGCAGAAAACTCGAGATGACATAAGATCGCGCTTTTGGACGTTGATGCGCTGGGATTACGATCAAACGATTTCTGCCTACTCTCAATCAGCTGCAGATCTCAAAGATGAGGCTAGCGAGATAAGCCAGGAAGGCACCAAAATAAATACTGATGTCACTGCCTCTTACGGCAAGCTTGCTGCTCTCAGGAAGCAAACGGTCAACATCGAAGAGTCAATTGAGAACATCAACGCTGGGCTGGTAGAGATTGGCATCGATGGATTTTCTGTGGTGCCGTATGGTGAAAATTTCTATCGGGTTTCCAGGACTACCGATCAAGCGAATGCATTTCACTCGCTGAGCGAGGGTGAGAAAACTGTTATTAGTTTTCTATACTTCATGGAGCTTTGCAAAGGGCAGAATACGGCCACTGCGGTACCTCAGTCGAAAGTGGTTGTGATTGACGATCCCATTTCCAGCCTTTCTCACCTCTACGTGTTCAACATTGGACAGCTGATCAAGAAATATTTCATTAACGATAAACTCTATGCGCAGGTATTTGTTCTCACCCATAGCCTGTATTTCTTCTACGAGTTGACCCACACTAATAAAGAGAAACGCGCGGAGACACAGCAGCTATTCAGAATTTTTAAAAATACAAACGGAAGCTCTGTAGTCCCAATGAAGTATGAGGAAATCCAGAATGACTACCAGTCCTATTGGTCAATCATAAAGGACCAGGCCTCACCGCCTGCGCTGATTGCTAACTGCATGCGGAACATTATCGAATATTTCTTCAACTTTGTTCAAAAGAAGGATTTTAATAACGTCTTCCAAAATCCAGCTCTGTCGACTGATAAATTCACGACGTTCTACAGGTACATGAACCGCGAGTCACATTCCTTGGGGCAAAATATTTTTGACATAAAGGAATTTGATCATGATGTATTCAAAGATGGTCTGAGGTTGATTTTTGAAGAGTGTGGGTACGCGGAGCACTACCAGGCTATGATTAAGTAAATCCGACATGGGACGGGCATTCGTAATGTGAAGAATGCACCGTCTCATCGGCTATTCGCGTAATCCTCTCGTCGCAAGAGTCGTGTGCCTCGGAATCCGTGAAGTATAACGTGTGGAGTAACCGTCAGCATAGAGTATCCTGAATACCTCCTCGCTTGCCGGGTCAACCCAGTACTCCAACAACCCAGAAATGTACATAGGCTCGTTATCACGGCACGAAATCCGCGTAACGATTGGCTTACCCGTACACCGGTCAGGCTCATCAATCGGCCGCGCAGGAATAATGCAGTGCTGCGCAGACACCCAGCATTACAAAACGACGGCTTCACCGCAGCTATTTCCGGTCGGGCAATGTAAGTACGGAACGCAATTTCGGTGCCTTGGTTCCAACCAGAGACCAACGCAAATAGCCCCGACAGTAGCGCTATTAGCTAAACTACTGCTCGGGGTAGATTAGCTTCAAAGTATTGTATCGTTCATTACGACCCGGCCAGCGATTCTCGGTACAATTAGCTCCCACTCTTGTGAACGATGATAAGCTCGAAACGACTCTTCACACCGATCAGAATGCCGAACCAAAACAGCTGCCACTTCACATTCCTCAATTTCAAGATCTAGGCTGAATGATTTTGCTGTGCGGCCAATAACATGACCGTTGGCGTCCTGAATCAGATATCTATCTTCATGAGCTTTGAACGAAAGCATGTCGCCAGGTTCAAGCGCTGCCAATACCTTGTGTATTGATGCTGTAGAGTTCTGACGCCCAGCATAATCAAGATCAATATCCTTCAAAGAGAGCTGTAGGTAACGCTTCTCCAGCTCCGCAAGGTATTCTCCTTGGAAGGATCGCCCCATGACATCTTCCGTAAGTTGGCTGCAGAAAGGGTTGCCTTCTGGGTATTCACACAAGGTTAAAGTCTGCTCGGCGCGAGTCATGCCCACGTAGTAGAGTCGACGCTCATCGCTAAGCGTTTCAGGTTGCGTGGACCAGCCGCCGTCAAGCACGACTACGTGGCGGAACTCCAAGCCTTTGGCAGAGTGGACAGTGCCCAGATAGAGGCCCTTTCTGGGTTGCTGACGCAGCTCCCGGAAATAGTCATAGAGCCAATCGAGCAGGCTCTCAGCACTTAGCGGACATTGTCCGAACTCAGCTGTTAGCTGATCAAAGGCGACGAGCAATATGTCGTACCATTCTGGCCCGAGTTGCCTCTTACCTAGATATGTCCATGTCTCGGAGGCACTCAGCGGTTCGGTAATCTCTCTTAGTATTTCAACAGCCTGCACGAAGCCACGTTGAGCGGTGAGAGGTAAGACACTTTCCTTGTCGGCTGCCAAACAATATGGAACTCCGTGAGCTTCACACCAGGCCTGAAGGGGCAGCAAGTTTTGATGGGTGCGGGCTAGCACGGCACACCCTTGCCAATCCTCGCTGTCCAAACTGAGCAGGCGCTGCAACTCTGCCATCGCTGCCTGGGCTTGCAGATTAGCCCGGGCGTGGCCCTGAGCGTCTATTCTGAGGCGAAGCACGCGACCCGCTCGCTCAATGTCGAGGGCTTCCCAGTCGCCGCCTCTCGGCAGTACGCGACGAACAGTATCAATCTGAATCGGGTGGTCCTTTTTGAGGCGATCTGGATTACGACTAATAACCCGGTTAGCCGCATCAATGATGCAGCCGCTGGAACGGTAGTTGTCGACCAGATAGTTCTTTGTAGCCGAGTACTCTTCGCGAAAGCGCTCTATATAGCGGTTATTCGTATCTCGCCAGGCGTAGATATTCTGATCATCGTCACCGACTGCCAAAATGCACAAGCGCCCCTCTTCTTCAGACTTACGCCCGGCCAATGCACTTACGAGCCGATACTGTAGGTCATCAATGTCCTGGTATTCATCAACGAGGATGTAGCGGTAACCTCGCATCAATTGCTCGCGCAGATCGTCTTCCCCTTCTACCTGGCGCTTGCCTTCAAGCAACTCGACAGCTTCTCCCATCACCTGGGCTAATCGCCCTTCTTCAAGCGTTTCACCTCGCTCGAAGCGAGTGCCCGTCAGGCGCATCGCCATGCGATGATACGTCATCACGTTGACCCCAAAGGCATCAGGGCCAACCAGCTTGATCAGGCGCTGCTTGATCTCATTTGCTGCGTGACGGTTGAACGTCAAAGCCACGATACAGCGTGCCGGAACACGCCGAACTCGCAACAGGTAAGCGATTCGATGCACGATCACACGCGTTTTTCCAGAGCCGGGCCCAGCCAGAATCAAGCGATTCACATCATCATCATCGGACACGATAATCCGCTGGGCAGCACTAAGCTTCTCGACAATGCTACGCCAAGATTCCTCACTCGTGGCTAGCTTAAGTACTTCCTCGCGATCTACGAAGTAGCGGCGAATGAACTCCTGTTTGGCTAGTGTGAAATAGTGCTGAACGAGATCCCGAGCCTCTCCCATCGAGCCAAGCCCAACCTCGGCATACTCGCGCATGACGTGAACCTGAATACGTTTTTCTCGGTAGTGCTCATCAAGACGCTGATAATCATCCTTCAGGAATCCGGTGCGCTTTTCCCCCTCGACTTCAATCGTCATAGCCCGACGCATGACTGTCATGCCGTGGTTCAGCGTAAGCACTTCTTGCTTATGTAGGTACAGCAGTACGTGCTCAACGGCCTTGCAGCGCTGCGACTCTGGGATTCTGGTGCGCAGCTCAAGATCCAGATCAATCAGGCTCATAAGTTCGCCGAACGTAGTGTCTACCAACAGGTCTTTGTTGCGTGAACCCGGCGGTAATTTGCCAATCAAAAACTTGAGGACGACGGCAGCCAAAGCACGTCGACGCTCTCCCAGCCCTTGAATAGCTCTCCAGTTGTATCCGCCACGGATGCGCAGTTTGAGGAAATCCTGAGTGATCTGGCGCAGTTCGAAAGTGCTGCGCTGTTGGCTATCGCTATCGTGATCTTGGGCCAGGCTGCGCAGCAGTCGCAACACGTGAAGCGGTATCAGGCCCTTGTTGCCAGAAGCTGTTTTGAGCGTCGAGGTCAACAGTGGCACGTTCAGGTCCTGCCATTCCCCACTCTCGGCCTCAGGCGCCAGTTCCTGCAGCAGGTCGAACAAGGCAGACTCGAGCTGTAAGCTGGCTTGCAGACGTTGAGTGGAAGGGAACACGACACCATGCCGGACGTATAAGGTCAGCTTAGAGTCGTTAACTAAAAGCCCCAAGCTCTCCATCTGACGCAGTGTCGCAGTGACTTCTTCGGACGTGAGGCTGGTCAGAGCCATCAAGGCGTCGGTGTTGATTCGCTCGTCGGCATTAGC
>NZ_JBJGXU010000087.1:0-17623 GCF_045447305.1 Pseudomonas sp. D47
GAATTCCGAAACCCCTGTCTGTTAACGCAGACAGGGGTTTTGTCGTTTAGAGGTTTAATAACTAGGAACCCTCGCGGCTGGAAACTTCCCGGCAAGTGAGCAGAATTGCACACTGCGTCGCTCGCTGGTGGTGGTCGCGAGGTCAGACGTCCAGCGCTGCCAGCTGTGTGATGTCCTCCAGAAACTCCAGTACCAACGCACGGGCTTCGGCGCTGTGTGCCAGCGCTTGCGGCAGATGGGCGATGGACTCGAGGTAAGCGCGCTCGATTTCTTCATGGCGCCAATGATCAACCACCAAGCCGCGAGCGATCGTGCGCAAAAAAGCCCGAGGCGCCTTGAGTTCAAAGCGTTCAGTCTTTTGCAGTAGCTGCACACAGGTGTCTTGCGCCAGGTCCGCCGCATCGGCGGCACTGCCCAGTGCGACTGTACCGCCTGTCGGTTTCCTACTCAAAATAAGGATGTATCTCACAAATTTCTAAGATTTTTCCTGAATTGGCCGAAAGACTGATGAGCCATGCGTGCACCGAAATAGAGCGGTCGCAGAGTTCGCCTATCCCGTTAGATGAAATGTTCCACTCGGCACGCTCATCCCCCTTTGGCAAAAAGAAGTCGATGAAATGAATCTCAAGTTCAGTCATAAAATTCTGTTGGCCGCGTCAGGCGTCGTGGTTCTCGCTTTCGCGTTATTCACGTTCTACAACGACTACCTGCAGCGCAGCACCATCAAGCAAAACCTGGAGTCGTCTATCCAGCAATCGGGTGAACTCACCGCCAGCAGTGTGCAGAACTGGCTGAGTGGCCGGATTCTGGTCCTCGAAAACCTGGCGCAAAACGTTGCGCATCAGGGCAGTGCTGCCGACCTTCCAGGCCTGGTCGACCAGCCTGCATTCACCTCGAATTTCCAGTTCACTTATGTCGGTCAAACCAACGGCGTGTTCACCCAGCGCCCTGACGCCAAGATGTCCGACGATTACGACCCTCGTCAGCGTCCCTGGTACAAACAAGCGGTGGCCGCCGATAAAACCATGCTCACCCCGCCCTACATGGCAGCTGTGGGCGGGCAGATCGTGACCATCGCTCTGCCGGTCAAAAAGAACGGCGAACTGCTGGGTGTGGTCGGCGGCGACCTGAGCTTGCAAACCCTGGTGAAGATCATCAATTCGGTAGACTTCGGCGGCATGGGCCATGCGTTTCTGGTCAGCGCCGATGGCCAGGTCATCGTCAGTCCTGACCAGGCCCAGGTGATGAAAAACCTCAAGGACATCTACCCTGGCGCTAATCTGCGCATCGAGAAGGTCAGCCAGGACGTTGTCCTCAATGGCAAGGACCGTATCCTTTCGTTCACCCCGATCAGTGGTTTGCCCGGTGCAGACTGGTACATCGGTCTGTCGATCGATAAAGACAAAGCCTACGCACCACTGGGCAAGTTCCGTACTTCTGCGCTGATCGCCATGTTAATCGCGGTCGTCGCCATTGCGGTGCTCTTGAGCCTGTTGATTCAAGTGCTGCTACGCCCCCTGACCACCATGGGTGTTGCCATGCAGGACATCGCCCAGGGTGAGGGCGATTTGACTCGCCGCCTGGACGTGACCACTAAGGACGAGTTTGGCGAGGTTGGCAGTGCTTTCAACCAGTTCGTCGAGCGTATTCACGCGTCCATCTCGGAAGTGTCTTCGGCAACGCGTCAGGTACACGACCTGTCCCAGCGCGTGATGGCTTCGTCCAACGCTTCGATCATCGGTTCGGACGAGCAAAGTGCGCGGACCAATAGCGTGGCCGCGGCGATCAACGAATTGGGCGCCGCCACCCAGGAAATCGCGCGTAACGCCGCCGATGCTTCGCAGCACGCCAGTGGTGCCAGTGAACAGGCAGACGACGGTCGCAAGGTGGTAGAGAAAACCATCCTGGCGATGTCGGAGCTGTCGCAAAAAATCAGCCTGTCCTGCACCCAGATCGAAACCCTGAACGCCAGCACCGACAACATCGGCCACATCCTTGATGTGATCAAAGGCATCTCCCAGCAAACCAACCTGTTGGCGCTCAATGCCGCGATCGAGGCCGCGCGTGCCGGGGAAGCCGGGCGCGGGTTTGCCGTGGTTGCCGATGAAGTGCGTAACTTGGCGCACCGTACCCAGGAATCCGCCGAAGAGATCCATAAGATGATCACTTCGCTGCAAGTGGGTTCGCGTGAAGCGGTGACCACCATGAACGCCAGCCAGACCTCCAGCGAAGAAAGCGTGGAAGTGGCCAACCAGGCCGGTGAGCGCCTGGTCAGCGTGACTCAGCGAATCGTCGAGATCGATGGCATGAACCAATCGGTTGCTGCCGCCACCGAAGAGCAGACCGCTGTGGTTGAAACCCTCAACGTCGACATCAACCAGATCAACCTGCTGAACCAGCAGGGCGTGGCTAACCTCAACGAAACGCTCAAGGACTGCGATGCACTGTCCCAGCAGGCCAGCCGTCTGAAGCAATTGGTCGACAGCTTCAAAATCTGACCCTGTTTGTGCAGGAGCGAGGCCTCTCGCTCCTGCTGATCAGCCGAGCATCTGGCGCACGTTCTGCAGTGCGCTGTCGGCGAACGCCTGCACAAACTGTTCAAACTCTGCCTGCGCAGTTTCCAGTGGCTCGCCCACCAGGGTCCAGGTCGCCCTGGAGCACCCCTCGCCAAGGCCTTCCACGCGCATTGCAGCCCACAACCGCGCGACGCCCAACGTGTTGTAGATTGTGGTCCATGTCATGCACATGGCCTCGTCGTCCCTGCTGTTGAGTTGCTCTACAACGCAATGGCCATCGTGGAAAAATTTCGTGCGCAATGCGCCTACACCTGTCCCCGTCATGTCGATGTGCGAAAGGGCGGGAATGAAGGCATCAAAGCCTGCAAAGTTGCCTACCACGTTCCACAGGCGAGCGGCTTCGCACGGGACTTCGACAGACGCCACCAACGGTGCGGCATTCGGGTTGCGGATCAATGTATCCGGTTGCAGCGGTTTCATAAGCGTGTCCTTTAGCGGTCAGAGAAAGCCAATGGCCCGAGGTGGTCGCAGCCCTTACGCAACAGCGCCGGGTCCTTTTGTGGGTAGTGCTCGCCCATGGCTTCAACACCCTGGCGTGCGTTGTCGTGACAGATCATCGAGATGTCGCTGATGTCTTCTGAAAGGTCATCCAGGTAGAAACCCAGCACGCCAAACAGCGCGTTCTCGCAGCCCACCGTACGCAACGCTCTTTGCCAATGCGCAACACTCACCCGTTCGAAGGGGTGGCCCGCCTGGCTGAATGCATCAAGGTAGTGATCCCAGCTCAAGGGCTGTGGGTTGTGCAGGTTGAAGACGTTGCGCCTGGCAGAAAATTGGCTGCAATGGAACGCAACGAAACGGGCAAAGAAGTCCACCGGCATCAGGTCGAAATTCACCTCAAGGCGGGGCGCCAGGCCCAGCTGCAACGACCCCTTGAGCATCAGCATCAAGCGGTTGTTTTGCGGCTGGCAAACACCGCTGCGGCTGTTGAAGGCGATATTGCCCGGGCGATAGATATTGACCCAGGCACCTTGCTCGGCCGCTCGTCCCAACAGCCGTTCGGCCACCCACTTGGAGAGGTTGTAGCCGTTCTTCAGATAGAGCGGCAACGTCGCCACTGCAAGTGTTTCAAGGATGTTCCCCTGAGCGTCGACGCTGCTGCAGGCCGACAGTGTGGAGATGAAATTGAAGACCTTCTTGCACTGGGTTTCACACAGGCGCAGGCACTCCAGCACCGGTTCGACGTTGTCCCTGGCGAGTGAGGCGTAGTCCATCACATGATTGACCCTTGCTGCGTTGTGCACCAACACGCCATAAGTACTGGCGAGGTGTTCATACACGTCGCTGGCCAGGCCCAGCCGGGGCAGGCTGATATCGGCGGCATGGACCTGCACGCGGCTCAGGTCCAGATGGTCCAGGCGATACTCGCGCAATGCCTCGGCAAACCGCGCCGCCGCCGAGCGCCCCGGCTGTTCTCGCACCAGGCAGGCCACCTCTTGCGCACCGCCCGCCAACAACGCTTCGACTAGGTGCACCCCGACAAAACTGTTGGCGCCTGTGACGATCACCTTGCGCGGATCACCGGCGCGGTCCTCATGCAGCATGTGTAGATTCAGCGCTTGCGATGCGTCTTTGTGCACTTGGCCTGACGGTGCATTGGGCAGTTCACCGTCCTCCATCAGCACGGCGAGCGTACGAATCGTCGGCGCCTCAAAGAAACGGCTCAATGACAGGCTGCGGCCAAACTCATCGCGCAGACGCAGCAACAACGTCGACAGCAGGATGGAATGGCCGCCCAAGTTGAAAAAGCTGTCATCGATGCCAAGAGCATCGCCAGGTACCGACAGCAACTCGCTCCACAGCGCCGTCAGACGCGTTTGCAGAGGCGTTTGTGCTGCGTGACGGGCAGTGTGGGGCGTGGGGTGCATTGGCATCGCCAGCAGTGCCTGGCGGTCGATCTTGTCGTGGCAGGTGCGCGGCATTATTGGCACCTCAGTCCACACTTCGGGGTGCATATAAGCCGGTAGCCATTGCTGCGCATGTCGCTTCAAGCCTGCCAGCGTGGCGCCGGGCTCGGGCTGGGCGGCAAAACTGAAAATCCGGCGATCACCATCAATCACCACGGCCACTTGGCGAAACAACCGGCTGCTGCGCAGGCACTCTTCGATTTCTTGAGGCTCGACCCGAAAACCACGGATCTTCACTTGGTCATCCCGTCGACCGCCCAGCTCTATACCGTCTTGCGTCCATTTCGCCAGGTCGCCGCTGCGGTAAGCCTGCAGCATCTGGCCATCCGGCAGTGTCAGCTCAACGAACGGATTGTCCACCCGTTGCGGTGCGCTCACATACCCCAGGCTCACCCCAGGGCCGACGATGTATAGGTCGCCCATCACCTGCTCATCCACCGGTTGCAGGTGGTCGTCGAGGATCAGCACCCGGCTGTTGGCAATCGGATGGCCTACGTTGCGATGGCTGTCGCCGGCCTGAAACATGCGGTGGGTGGCTAGCACCGTCGTCTCGGTAGGGCCGTAGAGGTTGTGCAATCGGCACTGGCCCGCCAACCTTTCGATCACGTGCGGCTCGCAGGTATCACCGCCGGTCAACAGGTGGGTCAGGCCCAACGGCTGATCCAGTGGCAGGATGCTCAAAAGTGCCGGTGGCAAAAACGCGTGGCTGATGTTCTTTTGGCGAATCAGCTCGACCAACTGCTGAGGGTCGTGCCTCTGGCCCTCGCTGGGCACGATCAACTCGGCACCGGCGATCAGGGCAGGGAAGATATCGATCAGCGATGAGTCGAAACTGAGCGGCGAAAATTGCAGCACACGGCTCTGCTCATTCAGCGCCACACAGGCCCCAAGCCAGGCGGTGAAATGCGCAAGGTTGCCTTGGCTGAGCAGCACGCCTTTAGGCTGGCCGGTGGTGCCGGAGGTGAAAAGCACGATGCAGGGTGCTTCGCCGCTGGCGCGATGGTGCGCCAAAGGCTGCGTGGTGTCAGTGTGCGTCGGGTCGAGTTGGCACACATTCAGGCTAACGAACTGGTCGCGCAAAGGGTGCTGGCCATCATCCAACAGCACGCTCGCCCGAGTACTTTGCAGCATCGTCTGCTGGCGCTGTGGCGGATGCTCCGGTGCCAGTGGCAGGTACACCGCGCCGCAACCCAACACCGCGAGAATGCTGGCGTACAACTCGGTGGACTTGCCCAGGCAAACGCCGACCACTGCTGGCGCCTCAATGCCTTCCAGCAGGGGGCGCAGGCGTTGCTGGATCGATAGGGCCCGTATCCGTAATTGCTGGTAGGTCACCACACTGCCGGCGATGTTCAGCGCCGGGCGTTCGGCGAATGTGTGCAGGCTTGCCTGTAGCCGTTCGATGATGGGCGCCTGGGCTGCTTGCAATAATGCCGGCTGCGCTGTGCGATTGAATCGATGCACAAACGCCAGCGCGTCCAGCGTTTGCAGGCCTTGCTCGGGCCAGGCGTTAACGGTGGCGGTTGCGGCGAAGAAGCCCACGTCCCTCGAGAAACTGCTGACCAGCGAGGCCACCCATTCCACCAGCACGTTCGTCGCGTGCCGGCGTAGTTGCTGGCCGTTGCCGCTGGGTTCGTCGGCAACGTCCTGTACCGCCAATACGCGTTGGTCATGGTCATAGCAGCGCAACTGCAGCGCGGGAAGCCCATGTTCGAACACCGGGCCGACACCCAGGCGCAGGCTTATCCATTGGGCGTTGTCGGAATGAGTCAGCGGTGGTTGGCTGCCATCTTCAATAACGATGTCGAGGGATTCTGTTGCGCTGACGTGCCCGTATTGCTCCAGCGTCTGCCTGAGCGCTTGCAAGGCATTACTGCTGCCGTTCCAACCAATCTTCAAGCGCCTCATGCCGGCCTCCCCGGTTCGGGCAGGTAGTCGCTCAGGGCCAGGGCGACGCTCGGTGTGTGCAGCACGCCGCTCTGATGCAGGAACCCCATGATGTTGCCGAGCAGTGGGTGCTGGCGGGTGATGGGAAAGTCCAGCGCTGCGACTTCGCCCTGTAGCGCGTGGCGAACATCGGCGCTGACGTCCAGGTGTTCGATCAGGTGTAAATCAAAGCCTTTTTGCAGATCGTTGGTCAGGTAATGCGCCAAAAAGGTCGGCAGGGTAACAGCGATACTGTCGCGGTCGGCCGTGCTTGCCGCTTGCCAGTAGAGACGCACCAGTTGCGTCCAGAATTGCGCATGGCGCCCTTCATCAAACAAGTGATCGGCCATCAAGCCACGGATGGAAGGCTTGACGCTGTCGTCCTTGGAAAACGCCGCTACGTCATGGGTGACGGTGTTTTCGGCGATGGCCACGCCAATCAATTCCACGGCATCGCGCAGGTGTGCCGGTGCCATCGCCTGCGCTGCCGGCAGGGCATGGCTCAGTTCGATTTGCCCAGGCAGGTCGAGGGGCTGTATGCCGGTCATTTCCACGGTCTGTTGCAGGAAGTCCAGCGCGACCAGCGCGTGGTAGTCCTCATCCACCACGACGGTCATCGCGTCCACGCGACAGGCGAGGGGGAAGGGCAGCGAAAAGTGGTTCTTGGCAATGTTGCGGGCGGTCTTGCCGACGATCTCGGTTTCGAAGATCACCACATCGTTGATGAATTTGTAGAAGCTTTGCGCCAACACAAAGTCGCGGTACTGCGGGCAGTGCTCCAGAAAGGTTGCACTCAGCACCAGTGGTTGGCGGCACAGCGGATAGATCAACCTGTCATCGTTTTCCAGCAGGCGCCGAGGGCGTGTGCGGATCGTTGCACGGCGTTCCCAGTCTTCGGCAAAGGAGCGGTAGTCGACGGCGGTCATGGTTGCACCTCTTGAAGCGAGGCGCGCACGGCGTCCCAGAAGCTGAGGCGGTTTTGCACGGCGGCGAGGGCGGTGTCATCGGCCTGGCGTTGTCGGGTAGTGTCTGTCCCGATCAGGCGTTGGAGTAATTGCTGCGCCGCTGGCCCATGGTCTTGAGCGTCCAACTCGATGTGGCGGCTGAGGTAATAGTTCAGGGTGGGTGCTTGACGAACAATGCATGGATTACTGTGCAGAATACGTTCGAACATCAACGGGATGACACTCTCGCGGCCGTGCAGGAAGGCCGCCGCCACGCAGTGGGTAGGTGCGTTTAACGCGATGTCCAGCGTGCTGTCGACAAAGCCGGCCACGCCGGGAAGCACCTCAAGCATGTGTAAGGCTGCACTTGCTTCCACGCCCTGGCGCTGCAATTCAATGAAGCGCTGGATGCTAGTGGTGTCGGCCCCTACCTCCACCATGGCTTCCAGATACAGTTCGAAGTGGCTGCAATGGCCATGTGTTGGGTGTTCGTCCGACTCCTCTCCAAGCACGATTTCATTGATCAGGCGGGCGGCTTTCGGGTCGGCGGGCGGAAGCCAGGGTAAGTGCGTGCAGGTCAAGTCCTGCTGCAGGCGTTTGGTCAAGGTCATGAAGTCCCAAACGGCAAATACATGGTGCTCCATAAAAACGTGTAACTTGTTGACTGAAGTTATTTCTATAAATAACGGATGGCTGCATAACTGCAGTTTTTTTTGTTTAAGTAAGTGTTGGTGCATGGTTGACGCCTAATAAGTTGTTGCGGCTGCTCTGAAAACAGTAATGGGTTTTTAATTAACAACGCAAAGATGGCATTTAGCCGTGCCACGCGCGCAGCGCTAACCGCACATAGGGTTGTGCTGCCGAGCGAAATATTTGTTTTATTGGCGAGAGATAATAGTCTGGTTAAACGTTTTGAGGATCTTATGAATGTGTTAGATGTTTTTTCGAGAAATATCTTGTTGTGGGTAAGTTGCCTGGATAGTTGTTTGAAGTTTCCTCGAAGTGAGCCGTCTTATTTAAATCGAATCGTTCTGGCGCTGGCGTATCAGTGCGGGCCCCTCGCCGAGAGGTAGGGAGCCCCACACCGTAGAGGCGTCAAGGAACAGAGCCGTAAACCTTACTGCGCGCCTTTCTTTGCGCAGGCTTCAAGACCATTGAGGTAGGTGGTGATTACCTCCATCCCTCGCATCAAGTGGTTGCGTAGCGTCAGGATGCTCTCGTCGACTTTCTTCTGCGCCACCAGGCTCAGCAGTTCTCGGTGATCTTCCTGGGACGTCTCGCCCAGGCCCATCGCCTCAAGGTTGAAGCGCAGAAAGCGTTCCTCCTCATTCAAACCGTGTTCAACCAGTTTGAGCAGCCGCTGGTTAGGTGCCTTGCCATACAACACCATGTGGAACAGGCGGTTGAGACGGCCAATCTCGGTGTAGTCTTTCTCCTGCTCCAACGCATTGATGTAGGCATCGGCTTCAGCGATGTCGGCGTCGGTGAGAAACGGAGTCGAGAGGCGCAACGCTTCGGATTCAAGCAGCATGCGCAGTTCATAGGTCTCAGCCGAATTGTCTTCGATCAACGGTGCAACCACGGCGCCCTTATGGGTCACCACATGCAGCAAGGATTGAGCTTCCAGTTGGCGTAAAGCCTCGCGCACGGGCATACGGCTAACGCCGAACAGGCTAGCCAGCTCTTGCTGACGCATCGCGGTGCCACACGGCAATCGACCATCGAGAATGGCATTACGCAGTGTTTCTTCAATAACGGCGCGAGCAAGATGGGCGGGAATAGGCCCGCTGATTTTGATGCTGCTTAAAGGGTTCGGCTTCTGCGTCACGGTTACGCTATCCTCCTTTCTTGAGTGGAGTGTGTTTAATTGGATCCAATGCACACTAGAGACGGGCCGCGCGCTTGTCAAACAACCAAAGTTTCCGTTTGTAAGGGCTTACGGGGCGTACTTTGTGCATCCCACAGGGGGCGGTTATAAACTCGCCCGACCGATGGATGATTGCACTGTGCCATTGTTTTTTGCCAGTCGAAGCATCACCATCCTTTGAAATTCCGTCTCTCTTCATGGACTGAACGCCTTGGCGGTAAGTTTTATTCCCTCTCGAATCTTTAGCTGGCTGTTTTCAGCGATTGTGTTGGCCGGCCTTATGCTCGGCGGGCTGCATGCTGATTGGGATTTTTCCCAGATCAGCCGCAAGGCCACGGCCTTGTACGGGCCGCTGGGGGAGGGCCAGCAGCGTATCGACGCCTGGCAGCGGTTGCTGGCGACCCAAAAGCAGGTCGACGAGCAGGAGCAGCTCAAGGTGGTCAACCTGTTTTTCAACAAGCAAATGTCTTACGTGGAAGACACCGACCTCTGGCACGTGGTCGACTACTGGGAGACGCCCATCGAAGCACTCTGGAAGGGGGCTGGCGACTGCGAGGACTACGCGATCGCCAAGTATTTCAGTTTGCGTCATTTGGGCGTCTCCAGCGACAAATTGCGCATTACCTACGTCAAGGCCTTGCGTCAGAATCGCGCTCACATGGTCCTGACGTATTATTCGACCCCAGACGCGATCCCGCTGGTGCTCGACAGCCTGATGGACGAAATCTTGCCGGCCACCCGCCGTACCGACCTGATTCCGGTGTACTCATTCAACGCCGAAGGTTTGTACTTGCCCGGCGCCAAGGGCAACAAGAAAGTCGGTGACACTAAACGCTTGTCGCGCTGGCAGGATGTGTTGAAAAAAATGCGTGCGGAAGGCTTCCCAGCCGAGCCTGCCAACTAGGAGTAACTGATCGGATGTCTCTGTTCAAACAACTATTGATCGCAATCTGTCTGTTCCTGGTGGTCGCCTTCAGCGGCAGCTTCATGGTCAGCCTGGAAAGCTCGCGCACGCAATACGTCAACCAGCTGCGCTCGCATGCACAGGACGCGGCGACGGCGCTGGCATTGTCGCTGACGCCCAATATCGACGACCCGGCGATGGTCGAGTTACTGGTCAGCTCGATCTTCGACAGCGGCTATTACGCCAGCATTCGCGTGGTGGATCTGGCCACTGACAAAACCATCGTCGAGCGCAGCGGTATCCCCGACAACAACGGTGTGCCCAACTGGTTCGTGAAATTGATCGGCCTGGAGCCGGCCGGTGGTGATGCGCTGGTCAACCGCGGCTGGGAACAGGCGGCACGTGTAGAAGTGGTCAGCCACCCGATGTTCGCCCTGGCCAAGCTTTGGCAAAGCGCCTTGGGCAGCCTCGGCTGGCTGTTGCTGTGCGGTGCGGTGAGTGCGGTGCTGGGCGCGTTGCTGCTGCGTCGGCAACTGCAACCGTTGGACTACATGGTCAAGCAATCCCACGCCATTGCGCGCCGCGAGTTCCTCAGCGTGCCCGACCTGCCACGTACGCCGGAGCTGCGCCGTGTGGTGCAGGCCATGAACCAGATGGTAGAGAAGCTCAAGGCGCTGTTCCAGGAGCAGGCCGAGCGCAGTGAAAAACTGCGCAACGAATCCTATCAGGACAACCTCACGGGCCTCGCCAACCGCCGTTATTTCGAGATGCAGCTCAACGCCCGGGTGAGTAACCCGGAAGACACCAACTCCGGCTACCTGCTGCTATTGCGGGTCAAGGACCTGGCCGGTCTTAACCAGCGCCTGGGTGGTCAGCGCACCGACCAGTTGCTGCAAGCGGTCGGTGAACAACTGCTACGCGAGTGCGAGCCGTACCCCGAAACCCACAACCTCGTCACCCGTATCCGCGGCGGTGAATTCGCGGTGCTGGCGCCCGGGCTGGTGCGCGATGAAGCGCTGCAATTGGCGCAGAACCTTGAAAGCACCTTACTCAGCCTGCAAGCCACCGGTGCCAGTGATGTGACGCCGGTCGCCTATATCGGCCTGGCGCCGTTCAGCCATGGCGATTCCCCCCAGGCGCTGTTGACCTTGGCTGACCAAGCCCTGGCCCAGGCCGAAGGGCAGGGCGACACCAGTTGGGTGTGCCTCGACCACAGTGCCGCCGCCAGCGTCGGTGATGATCACCATGCCTGGCACACCCTGCTTGACCAGGCCCTGACTCAGCAACGTTTCAAACTGTACTTCCAGCCGGTCGTCGCCAGCCAGGACCCGCAGCTGGTCCTGCACTACAAAGTGCTGTCGCGTTTGCAGGATGAAGACGGCCAGACCATACCCGCCGGGCGTTTCCTGCCGTGGCTTGAGCGCTTCGGCTGGACCGCGCGCCTGGACCGCCTGATGCTGGAGCAAGTGCTCAAGCAGATGGCCGGCCACAGCCATAGCCTGGCGCTGAACCTCTCGGCGGCGACCTTGCAGGACGCCCAGGCGTTGAATCGGATTTTTGAGCTGCTACGCCAGCACAGCAACCTGGGCTCGCGCCTGACCCTGGAAATTGGCGAAGAACAATTGCCTGAGCAGGCGCTGCTGGAACAGTTAACCAAGCGCCTACGCGAGCTGGGCTTCTCCCTAAGCCTGCAGCGTTTTGGTGGGCGCTTCAGCATGATCGGCAACCTGGCGCGCCTGGGCCTGGCTTACTTGAAGATCGACGGCAGCTACATCCGCGCCATCGACCAGGAAAGCGACAAGCGCCTGTTTATCGAAGCGATCCAACGCGCGGCCCACAGTATCGACTTGCCATTGATTGCCGAGCGCGTGGAAACCGAGGGTGAGCTGAAGGTGATTCGCGAGATGGGGATTTTCGGCGTGCAGGGCCAGTTGTTTGGTGAACCCGCGCCCTGGAAATAATGCCAATCCAATGTGGGAGCGGGCTTATGTGGGCGCTGGCTTGCCTGCGATAGCATCACCTCGGGCTGCCTGATACACCGAGGTGCCTGCATCGCAGGCAAGCCAGCTCCCACAAAAGCCTGCCCACATTTAGATTCGGTTTGCCTGCCGAAATCAGATCAGCCCGGTCTCTTCATCATTGATCAAATGGCTCAACCCGCCCAACGCTTCCCGCGCGTGGTTACGGTCCATCAGCTTGGCCTGCGCCGCCGGCGGCAGGTCCGTCACGTTGATCACGCCCTTTTGGGTCAGTACCTGAATCAAGTCGTCCAGCACCCGGATCATCTCCAGGTCACTTTGCTTGAGCTGTGCCAGGCTGGTTTCCACCGCTTCGTTGGCGTACCAAGCCTGAATCTCAAGGTGATCGGCCGGCAGGGTTTCGGTTGACTCGGCAAAGGCGGCGGCCTCCACGCGACTCAGTGCACCCTGTGCATCACGTTGCACGTAAAACATAAGAAACCCTCGAAAATGAGCCACACGTTTTCACCCGCATAGGCCAGCGGTGTGTTTATTGAACCGAGTATGCGATGCAACCGCCCGCCAGGGCCAGCAACGTATCACCTAAGCAAATCGGCCGCCCCTGGGGGCGGCCGATAAACTGAAGCTTAGGCGGTGTGGTCGATCTTGATGGTTGGGTCGGCACCACTGATCAGCGAGTTGATGCTGGTGTGGGACCAATCGTTGCCTTCCAGCTTGATCGTCACATCGGCATTGGCCAGGCCGCCAGCGGCGTTGAGCTTGCCTTCAGTGCTGACTTGCAAGGTCGACACGCCGTCTACCGTGGTGATCTTGAGGTAGTTGTCGATGGTGCTGTCGGTCTCACCTCTCAACAGATCCTTCAGATCGATCCGGTCACCTTCCGATGCCTTGAAGTCCTTGATCACATCGTTGCCGATGTCACCCGCCTTCCACACGAAGGTGTCGGCACCCGAACCGCCGATCAGGATGTCGTTGCCCTGGCCACCGATCAAGGTGTCGTTGCCGGTGCCGCCCAGCAGGATGTCATTGCCTTTGCCGCCGTCCAGGGTGTCGTTACCGCCCTGGCCGAACAGGATGTCATCGCCTGCACCGCCCAACAGCGTGTCGTTACCGTCCTTGGCGCCGGACACGTCGAAGTCCGCGTAGTGCTCGGTGACGTACTGGTGCACGTTCGAGGCGGTCACGGCTGTGACGGCTACACCGGTTTTCTGTGCAACAAAGGCCTGCAGCGCGTTGTAACCCTCACCGGCAATCCCGCTGAAGCTCACCAGGTCGCCGAAGATGATGTCGTTGCCGTCGCCACCGCTGATGGTGTCAGAGCCTGGCAGCGTCGCCTCGCTGTGACCGAGGATGGCGTTGGCCAAGTCCTTCGGATCGATGTTGCTTTGTGGCTTGCCATCACTGTCGTACGGTGCCAACTGACTCAGGCTGACCCCGCTGTTGAGGCCGATGGCTTCTACACCACCGGTGGACAGGCCTTTGAGCAGTGCGAACGCGCTGTTGGAGTTGGTGGTGGTGGAGTAGTCGGTATCGTACCCGAGGCCGCCTTGTACCGATATTTCATAGGTGCCATCCCCTTGGGCGTGGATGATTCCCTTGTTGTACGACCCGCCGTAGGACCAGAGGGTTACCTTACCGACAGAGTTGATATCAAGGTAATTATTCGAATCGATGTTGATCCGGGTGGCTGTACCTATGGTGTAGTTGTTCATGGTGACGACATCATCGAGCCTGACGTTGCCGTACAAGTACGGGTTGGTCTGCTCGGACGCCTGGTAAAACGTCGGCTGACCATCGGTGATGAAGTACGTGGTGTTGATTGCGCCAGTGTTGCCAGTCGCCTGGGCACTTTGGAAGAAGTTGGATGCAGACTTGAACACGTCTTCGTAGTTGGTGCCGCCGGTCGACACCATCTTATCCAGGACTTTCTGCAGCGCATCCAGTGCACCTGGGTCTTTCAGGTTGACTGTAACTGTGCGATTGACCTGGTCACTGAAGTCCGCCAGGAAGACGTTCACGGTGCCAGAGGTGCTGGAGCCGACACTGTTTTTCAGTGAGTTGAACACGGTGGTCAGCGAGGCTTTCGCCGCCGCTACCGAGTCCGAACCCATACTGCCCGACGTATCGATCATGAACGCAATGTTGTAGTTCTTGCCCTGCACCACGTTCAAGCCGGCGATGTCGGCCACGACGATGTCGTTGCCATCGGTGCCATTGATGGTGTCACTGCCCGAGGTGCCGGTTACCGGGTTGTAGGTCGCCGGGTGCACCGTGACTGGCAATTGCGCGGTAGTAGTCGCCGAACCGCCGATGCTTTCGGTGGAGGTTGAGGTGACGGTCAGATTGAACTGGCCGCTGTAGTAGGTCGGCGGCTTAATGGTGAGGGTGCTCAGGTCCCAGCCGTTCACGTTGACTTCGCCTACGGTTTTGGTCGCGGTGAAGGTGTGCCCGGAAGCGTCCGTGAGTACCGAGCCCGCTGGTATGCCGCTGATCTTCACGCTCAGGGTTTCCGAGCCGTCGGTATCGGTCAGCGCAGTGGTGACCTTGGACAGCTTCACGGTGCCGTTTTCCTGGCCTTCGTTGAGCTTGTAGCCCACGTAGTAACCGTCACCGTTGCTGCCATGCAGGTCGGACACGGTTACGCCGGCGTTGGTCAGGTCGGTGATGCCGGTGTACAGCGGCACGCCGCTGGTGCTCAAGTCTGTGGCCGGGGCGCCGTTGACCGACAGGTTGACGTCATAGCTGCCTGGGCCGGCCTGGTTGGCGTGGTAGATTTCAAGGCTGTAGTAACCGCTCACCGTCGGGGTGATCGAGCCGCTGAACTTGCCGCTGTTGGTGCCCCACTGCGCGCTGGCCACGTCTTTGCCGCCGACGTTGATCACCAGGCTGTCATCGCCGGTACCGCTGAAGGTGTAGGTCTTGCCGGCTTCCATATACATCAGCCCGGAGATCTTCGAACCCGCGCCTGCGGCGACGTTTTCGGTGGACTCGACGTTGGTGACGACGCCGCTGCTGTTCGGCGTGCCGGCCTTATCAATAGCGTTTTTCAGGTCGGTCGCTGACGCGCCGTTACCGTTGCTGCCGATGCCTGCAATGCTGTTCCAGCTTTGCTTGAGCAAGCCGATCGAGTTGACGTTGTTGTCGGCCACATTCAGGGTCGGTGCGTCGGCCACTGGGGTGATATCGACTTTCACCGTGGCGCTGGTGCCAAAGTCCTTGCCATCTGTTGGCTGGAACTTGAACTGTGCGTAATCGGCTTGCTTGTTGCCGATACCGTTGCCGCCATAACCATCGGCGCCGGACTCGTTGGCGTTTGGCATGAAGCGCAACTGGCCGCCGTCGATCTGGGCTTTGGTGAAGGTCTGGCCGGCAGTCACGTTAGTCCAGGTGGTGCCGTCTGTCGCCAGGTATTGCAGCTTGCCGGCAATGGGCAGGTCGGTGATTTTCACCGCCAGGCTGGCTGGTGGTGAGTCCACGTCGGTCACGCCGAAGTTAGCCCAGGTCAGGGCCAGCGGCGTGTCTTCGGTGCCGGTCACAGCACTGCCGGTCGCCACAGGCGCATCGTTGACCGCCACTACGTTGACCGTGGTGGTGGCGACGTTGGAGTAGTTGCCGCCGTCAGTCACGGTCACGGTGATGGTCCGCGGCGTGGTGCTCGGGTCGTGGCTGCTGTTGGTGAACGTGATGTTCTTGATCTGCTGCATGTAGTCAGCCAGCGACGCCGTGCCAGTCAGGGTCAGGGTGATCTTGCCGGTGGCAGGGTCTGTCGCCGAGGCCACGGTGATGCCGGTGACGCTGCTGAAATTCAGCGCGTCGCCCTGCTGGGTGTTGGTCAAGACCACGGTGGCGCCGGTCAGTTGAGTGCTGTCCGGGTCAGTAATCTTGATGTCGGTGTCAGCAATCGACACGCCCGTGCCGCCTTCGGTGAATGAGGTCTTGTAGTCGGCACCGGTGGCGCCACTGGAGTTGTTGGCATCCAGGTCGATGACCGGTGGTGCATCGTTGTCGATGATATCGGTGCTGACGCTGCCATTGCCGACCACCAGGTTCTCGAAGTTGCCCCCGGTGGTCTTGTCGATGGTGATGACGATTTTTTCCGTCGGCTCGGTAATCTTGTCGTCGAGGGTGCGGATATCAAACGGCACGCTGCTGGAGCCGGCCGGGATCTTCACGGTGTACACGCCATTGAAGTCCGAACCGTCGGTAGCGGTGCCGCTGTACTTGAGCGTTACGGTCACGTCGGTTTGCGCCGGGTTGCTCAGCGTCAGGGTGTAGTGCGCCGTGCCGCCTTCCGTCACCGACGCGTCGCCGGTGATGCTGATGGTGGTGTTGGTGACCACATCGGTGACCTTGGTGGTCACGGTGCTGCCGTCGACAATCAAGTGCTCGTACTTGTCGCCGCCGCTGACCACGTTGGTGATCTTGGTGCTGACATCGTTGGCACCGACATACACGTCGTTAGGCGCGGTGGCAGTGGTGGTGCTGCTGGACTTGCCGTTGCCGATGGTGATGGTCGAGCCGTTATCCAGCTTCACCACCAGGTCGGAACCGACGTTGTTCACCGCTGCACCGTTCTTGTCGACCAGGGACGCGGTGTAGACGATCTGACCGCCTTCACTCACCGAACCGGTGGCCTTGAGCACCACGGTCACATCATCGATGGTGTCGTTGATGGTGGTGGTCGCGCCGCCTGGAGTGACAGTCACACCCTCGAAGTTACCGCCGGTAGTGCCGGTGATCTTGACCGTCTGAGTGCTCTTATCGATGAACACGTCATCGCTAGGCGCTGGGACAGTCACTGTACCCACGGTCGCGCCTTGCTTGATGGTGATGCTCGAACCGTTATCGAGTTGGACCACCATGTCGCTGCCGGCCTTGTTGCTCAAGGTGGCGGTATAGGTGATCTGGCCACCTTCGTTGACGGCCGTTGGGGCAGTCAGCGTGACACTGGTGAGATCGGTGGTGCCCGGGGTGTCCGTGACCGTGGTGTTAACCGGCGTGGTACCTGGCACCAGGTTTTCGAAATGCGCGCCGCCCGTCACGTTAGTGATCGCGGTGGTGACGGTCTGGTCGCCTTTGTAGACGTCGTTCGGTGCTACGACGGTGACGGTACCGCTGGACTGGTTCACACCGATGGTGATGGTTTTGCCGTTATCCAGGGTGACGGTCAGCGGGCTGGTGATGTTGGTCACCAGGGCGCCGTTTTTATCCACAAGGCTGGCGGTGTAAACGATGTTGCCGCCTTCGCCGATAGTGGTGGTCGCGGTCAGTACGACATCGACCTTGTCGATGGTGTCATTGATCGTCGTGGTTGCGCCGTTGCCTGCAACTTCGAGCTTCTCGAAGTTACCGCCAGCGGTGTCGGTGATCTTGACGATCTGAGTGCTCTTATCGATGAACACGTCATCACTTGGCGCTGGCACAGTCACGGTGCCGACGGTATCGCCCGCCTTAATGGTGATGCTCGAGCCATTATCCAACTTGAGGGTGACGTCGGTGCCGGCCTTGTTGCTCAAGGTC
>NZ_JBJGXU010000088.1:0-17455 GCF_045447305.1 Pseudomonas sp. D47
CAATAGCATCAGCGACAGTGATCAGCGTTATTACTGCAATGCCAAGACTAATCATGGAAGCTGCAACTCGATCTCCGACCGCGATTTGCGCTATGCCTGCAATGCTGAGACTAACGGAGGTAGCTGCAATAGCATCGATGACAGTGATAAGCGCTATTTGTGTAACGCCAAAACCAACAACGGTAGCTGCGGCTCTATCTCCGACAGCGACCTGCGTGCGCAGTGTGATGCTCTGAAGCGCTAGCCTTCAGCACCGACGACGCATTGGACAAAGTTACTGCTTGAGAGATTTCGATGCCGGAAATGCTACAGTCCCGCCAAACCAAAGAGGGAACGACATGCGGATTTTGATAGCGGCGGTAGCGGTGGCGGTGCTGGCGGGGTGCGCTACGAGTCACGTTGATATTCCGAAGCCCCGCGAAACTCAAGAGTGCATGACCTACAGGTCAATGATGACCGCGCCCATGGCGCCGGATGTGATGCAACGATTGAAGGCCGCGTGCGAGCATTCGAGGTATCAGTAGCTTTTGTGGTAGCCAACCGCCCAGCTAGCGCTGGGCTTTTTGCATCTGATGGGCATGAAAAAGCCCCGCAGGCCGGGCTAGTCTTCGACTGCGTCAAGCTGCTGCTGATCGAACATCTCGCTCAGCATTCTCGCGTGCTTGCGCTGCGTGACGGAGTAGAACATTTTTCGGTCGAGCAGAATGCTCTTCATGCTATGAGCTGAAATGAGCTGCCTCGTCGGTACTGAGATCTCTACGGTCGTGCCATCGCGGGTGTCGGTCACTTCCAGCTGGTAGGACTCACTCAAGTCGCCCCGTTTGGTGTGGTCTAGGCATTTGAAGGTGAGCGTGGACATGGTGTCCCCCGTCTGATTGCAATTGTTTTTTTGTGCGTGTAATGCTGCAAAAGAAACTCTAGGGTTGCGTTTCGTCTCTTGTTGGCAGATCCCTCCACGGGCCCCCAGGTCTAAGCACATCGAGTCTATGCATGGTCATGACTCCAGCAGAGTAACTGCCAGAAACCCCAGGGAAGCCTGCCTTCTCACCATCCTTGAAGCGCCCCTCGAAGATTTGCACGACTTCACCACTTTGCGTCGCGAGATTGATTGAGATCCGCCCAGAAGGTCTGCAATGAATCATCATTATTGCGTTCGTACGGTGTCCGTTTGGTGATTCATCAAAGGCACGAACGATGCTGTACCCATCGGTTTTTCGGCAGCTGTTGGCCGGGATTGTTGCTGTCACTGCTTCTGCCCATGGCTCATCACCTGATGGAGATGGAGTGTACGTTTGCAAATGAATTCCTATCTGAGCATCTTCGGGTAGTGGAGAAGTCCAATCCTCGTATGTGTTCCTGACGCCGATAAGCGCGGGCTCGAAGTTCTTTTTTATTATGTCGGTCGTGGACTCAAGGAACGCGCCACCAACCGCAGCGATTAGCGCTATGAGGCCTTTGGAGAGGTACTTCTTGAGAGATGGCATAGTTCGCGTCCTGCGTAGGTGTGAAAAAGCCCGGCGGGCCGGGCTTGGGTCATTCGATTCTATTGTGGTGATTATCACCATAACTGAGTAGGGCGTCAGTCAGTTGGGTTAGAAAAGTCTATACGCATACTGCTGAGCTCATCAAGCGTAACCTTATAGCCTTGCTCCTCAAGGGCTCGAACAATCTTATTCAGGAACTCAAGCTTTTCCGGAGGCAATTCAGCCAGATCATAGTCCTCAAGGTCCACTACGGCCTCGGTGCTCCCGCTGCGGGCGGAAATAATAATAGATCTCTGAACATTTTCCTGGACGAATGTAGCGACATCCTTCCTCGCAAATTCTGCCAGCGAAAGGGCTCGATCTGCCGACATGTACCTATCCGGCCTTGGGGTATCTAGCGCCACGCTAACCTCAAGTCGCATGACTACTTCTGACGTGAGTGAACGTCCGTTAGATTTTGCCGCTGCTTCAAGGTCGCGCTTGAGGCTAGCTGGCATTCTGAAATTGACCTGCAGTTCTTCTTTGCTCATGCCGAGAATTCTCTAGCACTTTGCTATAGACGGCAATAAAGCAAAGTGCTTTAATCTTGGTAAAGCAAAATGCTATACGAAAAGGGGGTGGCGTAATGAGCAGGAAAGACCCGCAGTTCAACCTGAGGCTGCCGGAGGAGGTGAAGGAATGGGTGGAGCAAAACTCAAAGGAAAACTGCCGGTCCCAAACGGCCGAAATAGTTTTCTGGTTGCTGGCGGCGAAAAAGCAGCAGGAGCAGGCAGCGATAGCCTAAAACGAAGAAACCCCGGCTTGCAGGCCAGGGCTTCGGGTAACGAGATCAACTACCAGGAAGAAATCGTCATGAGCGATGTTAGCACAGCTGTATCCAATGTCATCCCCTTCAAGTTCGGCAAGCAACAGGTACGCACGCTGCTGATTGATGATCAGCCATGGTTCGTGGCGGCCGATCTTTCGTCCGCCCTGGAATACCGTATTGCCGGTGACATGACTCGAAACTTGGACGAAGACGAAAAGGGTACGCAGATTGTGCGTACCCCTGGCGGCGACCAAGAAATGCTGGTCATCAACGAGTCAGGCCTTTACTCGGCAATCCTGCGCAGCCGTAAGGCGGAAGCCAAACGCTTCAAAAAATGGGTGACCGCTGAGGTTCTTCCTGCGATTCGTAAGCACGGCCGGTATGAAGACACCCAGAGCGTCATGACGCCTATGGTTGATGAACTTCTCGGCAAGGTCGGAGCTCTTCGGCTGGGCAACGTCATGCGATGCCGTGTTGCCAAACTTGATGCTGAGCATCAGCGCAGCGCTACTGCCAAGCTGGCATCCGCACTTCACGCCCGCTTCGATGTTCCGCGCATGGAGCTGATCCCCGCCGACCAAATGGATGCAGCCTGCAATTTCGTCGCGAGCTACGCGATCGAGGGCGAATACTTACCGAAGGGCGGTAACCAATCTGTCGTCATCCCGACCGACCTTTCGGAAACCCAGCGTTACCTTATTTTCACTGACGGTTCTGGCAAGCGTCAGGTTCAGCCTGTCCCGTTCGACGCTTGCGTGATGTCGCCGACTCAGTTCCTGGCGGCCGTCACTGGATCGAATGGACTTCATGTGCCACCTGCGACGCTGTTCGACTTTGTCCTAGCGGCGATGGAGAAAGTGAAGTGGAGGGTGGCAGCATGAGCGCTTTGATGACGGTTCCTTTTCACGGTGTTGATCTGTACTTGGTTGAGCGCGACGGTCAGCCATTTGTTCCGATGAAGCCAATGGTCGAAGGGATGGGTATCGACTGGAAGAGCCAACATCGCAAATTGACCGCAAATCAAAGGCGCTGGGGGATGGTCATCATGACCACCCCTTCCGCTGGTGGTGAACAAGAAGCTGTCTGCATCCCCCTTCGCAAACTTCCAGGCTGGCTATCAACTCTTGAGCCGAATCGAGTTAAAAGCCCAATTGCCCGGCAGAAGATCGAAGAGTTCCAAGACGAGTGCGATGACGCGCTCTGGCAGTACTGGAACGACGGGCACGCTGTAAATCCGCGCTCTCAGTTGCCAGCTGCAAATGATTCAGCTGTTGAGTTCGGAAAGCTCGCTCTTGCTCACCTGCCCAACTTGGGGGATACGAGCAAGCAAGCCTTACTCAGTCATATTTCGGAACTCGCATTTGGTCAGCGTTTGATTCCACTGCCGAAGGTCGAAGAAAGCCTGAAGTTAGCAGGGGAGGTTGGCGAGCTGTTCGGAGTCAGCGCGCAGAAAATCGGCAGGCTTGCGAATCAGCATGGCTTGAAGACGGATCAATACGGCGAGATCCGTCTCGATAAGTCGAAGTACAGCGACCGTCAATGCGAGACCTTTTTCTACAATGGCGCAGCGGTAGAGCGCTTCCGGGAAATTCTCTCGCAAGGCTGATTCTTCAGCCAAGGACGGCACTCCTATGAACCCGAAGAACCCCGCCCATGCGGGGCTTTCGTGTTGCTCTCTGCTTAGTGATAAAGTCTCGCCATATCTCAATGAGGGAACAGCATGAAATTGTTGGTAGGGGTATTGGCGCTGGTATCGATGGCTGGTTGCGCAAGTGTCGGTGACACCCGTAGCAACCCACCGCTCTTATCGCTGCAATCAAGTAAGCCAGCGAAAGTTGTCGCGGAATGCATACGCGACGGCTGGCAGGGGACTACCGTGCTGGGCGCTGGAATCGGCGGGATTCTGCAAACATCTGGTGATCGCTATACGATCTTGGCGCCGGACGCTCAGGCCCCACTGCATTTGGTCGATGTCATCCCGAAAAATGGAGGTTCAAGCGTCCGCTATCACTTTTACAGAACCTGGCAGTCTCCGCTTGAGAGAGTCGTCGATGTAGTGAGGTCCTGCGCCAAATAGGCAAGGAAAACAAATAAGCCACCTCCGGGTGGTTTTTTATTATCTGGAGAAAAGCTATGGCTGCACTTGCTATCTACTACTCGCCGATGGAAACGATCCGGCTCGGGGGAATGCTGCGGCAGTTCGGAAAACAATACAGGCTTTCTATTCGTACCCCGGCAGAAGCTATAAAGGCGCTTTGTGTGCAAATCCCAGGCTTTGAAAGGTTTCTGTCTAACGCCAAGTCGAGGGGTATGGAGTTCGCTGTTTTCCGAGGAAAGAAAAACATCGGTGAGGATGAACTCTGCTTTCAGGGCAAAGGAGAAATTAGGATCGTCCCCGTCATTACCGGCTCAAAACGTGCAGGCTTGCTACAAACCATTATTGGGGTGGTGATCGTTGCTTTGGCGTGGTGGAACCCGCTTGGTTGGTCTGCCGCCACGGCACTTGCGGTCGGAATGGGAGGTGGCTCAATGGCTATTGGTGGCGCTATTCAGATGCTCAGTCCTCAAGCTGGCGGCCTGAAGATGAGTGCGGCCCCGGAAAATCAACCGTCTTACGCATTTGGATCTGCGAGAAATACCACCGCGTCCGGCAATCCCGTACCGCTTTGCGCTGGCAGACGGCGTTGGGGCGGTGCAATCATCAGTGCTGCCATTTATTCCGAAGATAAAGCCTAGAAATAGGACGTAGTACCGCACCGCCCAAGAGGCGGTTTTTTATTGCCTGGAGGAAAGCATGGGCGCAGTACGCAAGTTTGATATCCACGGCGCCAAGGGCGGGGAAGACAAGCCAAAGACGCCGACCGAGGCGCCGGACAGCCTGCGCTCTGTCGCAATTGCCAAGATGCTGATCGCCGTGGGCGAGGGTGAGTTTGAGGGCACGCCAACTGCTCACGATATTTGCCTCGACAGCACGCCACTGCAAGACCCTCAGGGCAATATGAACTTCCCGAATGTGAAATGGGAGTGGCGAACCGGCGCAGTAGATCAAGCCTCGATTGGCGGAATTCCTTCAGTCGAAAACGAGACCACGATCAGCACAGAATTGCGCAGCGGCACACCCTGGGTGCGCGCCATAAGCAACACTCAGCTTTCTGCTGTTCGTGTGCGGTTCGCGTGGCCAGCCCTTCAATCCGTTGACTCTGGCGGCAACATTAATGGCTACCGAATCGAATACAAGGTCGAACTGGCCACCGACGGCGGCGCCTACCAGCAAGTTCTGAGCGAGGCTGTTGACGGCAAGACCACCAGCACCTACGAGCGTACACGCCGCATTGACTTGCCCAGAGCGACAACTGGTTGGCTAATGCGCATCACCCGTCTGACGATCAACCAAAACAACAACAAAATCTCCGACACCATGCAGATCGCCGGGTTTACCGAGGTGATTGACGCAAAGATTCGTTACCCGAACACAGCCCTGCTCTACATCGAGTTCTCGGCCGAGCAGTTCCGCAATATCCCGGCGGTCACCGTTGAATGTGATGGTCGAAAGTGGCAGGTGCCAAGCAACTACGATCCGCGCTCCCGCAGCTACACCGGAATTTGGGACGGTACGTTCAAGGAGGCGTGGACGGATAATCCTGTCTGGCACACCTACGGCATCACTACAAACGATCGGTTCGGCCTTGGTCGGCGCATTAAGCCGTGGATGGTCGATATTTGGGAGTTGTATCGGGTTTCCCAATACTGCGACCAGCTGGTGCCGGACGGTAAAGGTGGCCAGGAGCCGCGATTCATCTGCAACCTGAACCTGCAGAGCAAAGCTGACGCTTGGTCGCTACTGCGCGACATCTCGGCTATCTACCGGGGCATGACCTACTGGGCTCAGGGCCAGGTGTTCACCCTTTCGGATATGCCGCGCGCCACGGACTTCGATTTCGCCTATACCCGGGCAAACGTACTCGATGGCAAGTTCACCTACTCCAGCGCGTCGGAGCGCACCCGGTATACGCGCGCTCTGGTCAGCTACGACAACCCGCAGAACAACTACGACACCGACGTCACGGCTGTCACCGATCAGAAGCTACAGCGGCGTTACGGCGACAATCCGCTGGAGATCAGTGCTATCGGATGCACCCGCGAGTCGGAGGCGCAGCGCCGCGGTAAGTGGGCGTTGCTCACCAACTCCAAGGATCGAGCCGTTACCTTCAAGGTTGGCCTCGACGGGCGCATCCCGCTGCCTGGCTACGTGATCCCGATCGCCGACGAACTCCTGGCCGGTCGGCCGGTGGGCGGGCGCATCTCTGCGGTGAATGGCAAAGTCATCACTCTCGACCGCGACACCCAGGCCAAGCCCGGTGATCGCCTGATCCTCAACCTCCCCGACGGCAAGTGCGAGGGCCGCACAGTGCAACTGGTCAGTGGCCGGCAGGTAACGGTTACCGTTGCGTATTCCGTAGCGCCGGAGCGTGAACTAGTGTGGGCGCTGGATGCTGACGACCTGGCAATTCCACTGTACCGCGTGGTCAGCGTCGCCCGGCCAGAGCCTGGTGTGTTCGAGATATCGGCGGTGCAGTACGACCCGAGCAAGTTTGCGCACATCGACACCGGCGCGCGCCTGGAAGAACGGCCGATTAGCGTTATCCCGATCACCGTAGTTCCGGCGCCGGCCAGCGTCACGCTGACGTCGAGCTACGCGGTGAATCAGGGCATCGCCATCAGCACCATGAACATCTCGTGGCCCGCTGTTGCTGGAGCGGTCGCCTATGATGTGGAGTGGCGCAAGGACAGCGGCAACTGGATCAAGGTGCAGCGCACCGGCTCCACCAGCGTGGATATTACCGGCATCTACTCGGGCTCCTATCTGGCGCGGGTTCGGTCAGTGAGCGCCTTCGAGATCTCTTCCATCTGGAAAAGCTCCAACCTGACCAACCTCGAAGGCAAAACCGGCCTTCCGCCGGCGGTGTCGTTCTTGACCACCACCAGCCTGGTCTACGGCATCGGCATTCAGTGGGGATTCCCACCCGGCGCCGAGGACACCCAGCGGACGGAACTCTGGTACAGCCAATCGCCGGACCAGACGACCGCGATCAAACTGAGCGACTTCAGCTACCCACAGGCCAAGCACGAAATGCAGAACATCCTGGCGGGCGCGAGCTTCTTCTTCTGGGCTCGCTTGGTCGACCGTACTGGCAACATCGGGCCTTTCTTTCCCGTTACCGGCGCTGTGAATGGTCGGGCCAGCGCGGACCAGACCGAGTACGACAAGCATTTCGCGGACAAGATCGGCAAGGGGGCGCTCTACCAGAGCCTGCGCGAGGAGATCGAGATGATCACTGGCGATGGGCCTGGCTCGGTCAATGATCGCTTGGACAAGGCCAAGCAAGAGCTGGAATCCCTGATCTCTGAAGTGGTCGATGCTCTGGAGTATCTCTCCACAAAGACTTACGCCAAGGGCGACATGGTTCGGGTAGGGCATCAGCTGTTCCAGGCGACCACCGCGGTACCGGTCGACACCGCACCGCCGAACGCCAATTACTGGTTCAATCTGGGCACCATCGCCGAAACCAACGCAGCCATGGCCCTGGAGATCAGCAAGAACACGGCTTCTATTGAGGAGGTCGACGGGAAGATCACGGCCACGGCCGAGAAACTGGACGGCGTTTACGTGCTGGTTAAGCCCGACTCGGCGGGTTCGGAGGAGGGCAGTGCCGGCGACAGCACTTCATCCGCTGGCGCCTGGTCGCTGATGTCGGCCATTGCTGAGCGGGATTTTGCACAGTCTGTCAGGACCGACTTGCTGGAAGCCAAGGTGGGGGAGAACGCCGCGAGCATTCTCGACGTAGCGAGGGCTTCCGCGACCGCAACTTCGGCATTGGCTGAAAGGGTTACGACGATGGGGGCCAAGGTCGACAAAAATGAGGCGGCCTTCAAGTCTGAAACCACTGCGCTGGCCGATGCGGATAAGGCACTGAGCGAGAAAATCGAAACCGTGCAGGCGGTCTCGGGTGAAAACACAGCAGCGATCAAGCAGACGAGCCAGGCCCAGGCCACCACCGACGGCAAAGTTTCAGCCATGGTTACCTTCAAGGCCGAAACGGTTGTCGGCGGTAAGAAGGTCGCTTCAGGATTTTCATTTGGCTCGGATGGCGAACAGGCAGAGTTCCTTATCTTTGCGCAGCGCTTTGCTGTAGTAGATGAAGTAAGCGGCGCTGTTGTCCCCATGTTCGTCGTTCAGAACAACCAAGTGTTTATCAGTCAGGCAATCATCAATAAGGCGCTGATTCAAGAGATTATCGCGAGTATGTCTATTAAGTCCGAGGCAGTAGATGCCCAAGGGCAGCCATTAATAGACATCAACTTTGTGACGGGCCAATTCATCGTTCGCGGCCAGCGCGGGAACATCTCGAACACCCTGGATAACATGGGCATGAGAACGTACCAAGGCGCGACGCTTCGATTCCGCTCGGGTATGTGGGAGCAATAACACTATGGCGTTCGTAGCGGGCGCCCAAACCTTCGACGAGACCGGGCGACTGTCGGTTGACATCCTCGCCCGTTACGGGAGGTTCTTGGGCTCAATCGAGATTGTATTACCTGGCGGGTACGCTAACCGTTTCCAGGCGGGCACGGTGAGCATCGGGCATCTTGCCGGTGGTGGTACGCCGTTTTACTACTACCTGGCTCGTGGCTACTTCGCGTGTCCATTCCCACCCGAGGTGACATTTAGCGGGGCGCAGTTGAACTGGCGATTTGTCAGAACTGGAGAAACTGATGCGGCCAACGGGTATATGAACTACGAGCCGAGCAATGGCACGCTTTATTACGGGGTGATGTGATGGTCTGGGTTAGCGGCGCCCAAATCATGAATGGGCCTGAAGGCCAGGTGAGCGTCGACAGCTCATATCAAAACCTTGTCCTGAAGTATCGGCGGGCAATCGCTGGCGAATCGTTCATACCCCAGCCGAACGCGGCTGTCGGCGGCATATTTGAGACAACTCTACATTTTCCGCTTAGCGGGTTTCCGCTCGTGTTCATCAAGAGCGACAGTCTCGTTTGTCACGTTATCAACCCCAGTGCAAATACTCTGACCATTAAGCTCTTTTCAGAGATGGCCAGACCGTCCGGCAACGTGGAGCTCTTGATATTCGCGCAGTGGGACGCCCCGCCAGGGAAGGTCGGAATACAGGCCTACACCGAGGCCGGCAAGCTCATGTACGACGCAGCCTGGCCAGTGATGAGGATACGCCAGAAGTTCGACATCGGCTCGGATACAGCCGGCAACTGGCAGGCGCAAGCACTAGAGGTAAGCAACGCGGCAATTGCCATCACGCACGCCCGCTACACAATCCAGACCAGTACCGTCGCGGGTGTGGTGCGGGCTGTTGGGAGCCGCGTTGCCGGGCGAACTGCGTTCTTCGCGGGCGTAGGATTCGCCACCGGGCCTGGTACCGGGATGTCCTTGCTCCTGCAAATAAACAAGGGGCCAAGTACATGCTTGGCCGTCGATGTCAGCGAGTACCCCCCGGCCCCCTTTGGCTAAGCGACAACACTCGCGCCAGTGATAAGCCACTTTTAACTTGGAGCAAACCATGGCAAGACAAGAAATTATCCTCGGTATGCCGCCGCAAGGTCTGGGCGGCGATCCGCCCCGAACGGCAAGCATGAAGATCAATGCCATGACCACTGAGATTTATGACGGTCTCGGCAAGTCAGTTAAAAAGGGTGACTTCGGCGTAGGTGGCGACACATCACCAGATTACCCTGACGGCAACTTCGGCAACGCCTCTACAGGCGGCCTTTACCGCTGGAACAACGCCACTGCCGGGGCGCCAATCCCCAACAGCTACGGGACAACGCTTCGCGGCGCATATCATATTTCAACGGGCAGCTGGACAGAGCTTGTGCAGTCAATGGTTGAGCCTCGCGCCTGGCTTAGGGGAAGCATTAACGCCTCGGCAACTTCATTTGCAGAAGTGCACACCACGTACAACTCGCAAAAGGACCCAGCTCTTAGCACTGGCGGCTTGATGTTTACGACTACTGTAAGTGGCTGGGTCGTTGAAAAATATGCCAGCGGAGCAATAATGCTGACGGGAAACTCGGCCACGGCTCAACTTGCGGCTAACGCAATATCGGCCCATTCGTTTGCGGTGCCTTCTGTTCTCATATCTGGAGAGACAACAAACATTAGTTGCAATCTGATCCCGCGCAGCTCTATAGATTGCGGCACGGCGTTTGAGTATATAAGTGGCACAACTCTTGGCGTTATTCAAATTCGTAATGGTGCTACGCCTCAAATATTAGACTTACGCATTAAGATTGTAGGGCGGTGGAAATAATGAAAATCAAACTATGGCCCGACCTTGTGGAGTGGCCGCTTGAGGCTTCCGTAAGCGGCGACAAGCTCACGCTTAACGGCGAGGTCTTTGACTTCTCTCAGCTGAAGGAGGGGTTCTTACTGCCATCAACGGCGGTCGACTCTCGATTCTTTGTTGAAACCGAGATGATTCAACGAGTAGGCGGCGAAGTCTGCATAACCATCCGGCTACCAGTTACGCACGAGACCGCCGAAGAGATACGTAACCCGGCAGAATCTATAGTCCTACAGATTAAGCGCGGCAAGGTTAAGTTCCCAGACACATGTGCGCCAAAGGAGGTCGAGAAAAATGATTGATTTTAGCCAGGCTATAGCGATTCCGCGCCCTTACGATCAGGCGTTCGATCAGGCTTACACCGAATCTGTGGCGTACCTAAAAGAGACCGACTGGCAAGTGATCGCCATGTACGAGCGCAAGCGCGCGATCCCTGACGAGGTCCAGGCAAAGCGCAAGGCAGCTCTCGACGTTGTGACTGCCGAGCCTGCCACCAAGACCTAATCGCAACCCGAACACCGATGCCCGCCTTGAGCGGGTTTTTTATTGCCTGGAGAAAAGTATGCCGATCACCGAGCAGCAGTTGCTGGAGATCCTCCCGAACGCCGGCCGCCAAGCTGGCGTTTTTGTTCCTGTACTGAATACGGCCATGGCCAAGTACGGAATCGTCACGCAGCTGCGCATTGCTGCGTTCATCGCCCAGGTCGGGCATGAGTCGGGTCATTTTCGGTGGGTGCGCGAGATATGGGGCCCCACGGCGCAGCAGGCTGGCTATGAAGACCGCGCCGATCTGGGCAACACCGTGAAGGGAGATGGCTCGAAGTACCGTGGCCGCGGCCTGATTCAGATCACCGGTCGGGCGAACTACGCGGCGTGCGGCGAAGCCCTGGGCCTTGACCTGCTCAATAAGCCGATGCTGCTCGAGCTGCCACAGAACGCCGCGATGTCGGCGGCGTGGTTCTGGTCAACGAAAGCGCTTAATGCCCTGGCCGACGCGGGCGATTTTGTGAAGATCACCCGCCGTATCAATGGCGGTATCAATGGGCTGGAAGATCGCCTGCAGTTGTGGGAGCGGGCGAAAAAGGTGCTGGCATGACATCCGGTCAGATCCTGCTGGCTGTTTTCATCGGCTTTGGCGGCGCTTGGCAGGTTCAAGACTGGCGAATGGGCACCGAGCAACTCGCAGAGCAGGGTGCCGCACAGCAGAAGGCGCTGGACTTAATCATCGGCGAGGCCTGGAGTCAGCAGAGGGCCGAGCAGGACAAACGCCTGGCCACCGAGCAGCAGCTCGCCGCCCAGGACCAACAACACACTCGAGAACTGTCCGATGCCCAACATAACCAAGCTCTACTGCGCGACCGCCTTGCTACTGCTGATGTGCGGCTGTCAGTCCTTCTCGACGCAGCGGATCCAGCCAGTGGTTGCAACGTGCCTACGGCCGCCAGCGCCGTCGGCGTGGTTCATGCAGCCCGTCGAGCCCAACTTGACCCAGCGCATGCTCAACGAATTCTCGCCATTACCGGTGACGGGGATAGCGCCGTAATCGCGCTGCGGGCGTGCCAGGCGTACGTCAGGGCTGTGGCTCGTTGACACTCTTGAGCTCCGTCAGAAGCCGCTGATTCTCCCTGAGCAGGTAATCGCGCTGCTCGGCGACGAGCTTTATACCTAGGATGGCGGGCTCGGAACATCGCTCTTTCAGCTCGCTGATTTCCGCCTGAGCGGCCTTAAGGACTGCCTGCGCCTCGGCCTTGCCGGTGACCAGCGCGTCGTTCATCTGGACCAGCCCGGCGATGTTCTTCCGTGCCCTGCGCAGCAGTGCCTGTGTCTCGGTAAGTTCATCCTCGAGCAGAGAGCATTGGTGCTTGTACATTTCCAGGGGCGTAGGGCATCCAAGCCACGCAGAGGTGTCTTCGTCAATGGGGTGCATCTTGAGGTAATCCGAGTGCTGTATGCGTGTACAGTAATCGAGGTTTGAGCATGACGCGATTTGAGGCGACGAGAGGCGTGTTGCCGCTGACCGAAAACTGACCCAGTGGGTCAGTTTTCAATCAGAGCCAACACTTATAGATACTGCGACTGCAAAACAGTAACAGTCACCTTTGCCGCCACCGACAGTGGCGCCTAAGCAATGTTTTTGTGACTCGCCTCATGCGCGAGACGAATTTGGACACAAATATCCAATTGCGTCAGTGCGGCAGTCAGTGTTTTCATTTTTGTTTGAGGAAACGGAGGGAGAGTGCCGCGTGTACAAAAAATCTTTAAAACTTGTTTTGTTAGCTGCTTGTCTTGCGACTTTTTCAAACGGGGTGTTGGCGGGCGCCCAAGGTAGTGTTGTTGAGGTAGGAGGCTGGAAGAGTGCCTTTGATAAACTCAATACCAATGGCACCATTATCATCAAAGATGAGCGGGACAATCAAAGCAAAACATTCATCTACAACAAGGAACGCTCGATGGAGCGTTTTACACCCGCTTCAACTTTTAAAATACCTCATACGCTATTTGCTCTCGATTTCGGCGTGGTTCGTGATGAGTTCCAAATTTTTAAATGGGATGGAGAAAAGCATGAAATTCCTTCCCACAATGCAGACCAAAATTTAAGATCCGCAATGAGGCACTCCGCCTTGTGGGTGTATCGTGGGTTTGCTAAGGATATCGGTAAGGAAAAAGCAACAACTTACTTGAAAAGTATCAGTTACGGGAATCAAGATGCAAGCGTAAAAAAACGTGATTATTGGGTTAACGGCGGGCTGGAAGTTTCAGCGCAAGAGCAGATCGACTTTCTTGAGAAGCTTTACAGGAATCAACTGCCTTTCAAGGTTGAGCACCAGCTTCTGACAAAAGATATCATGGTGATTGAGGCAGGCCGTGAATGGATTATCCGCTCTAAAACCGGGCTTGGGAGCCAAGTAGGTTGGTGGGTCGGCTGGATAGAATGGCCAGCAGGCCCGGTTTTCTTTGCTTTGAATATCGACACCCCTCATAGAATGGCCGATGCTCACAAAAGAGAAGAAATTGGTCGGATGCTATTGAAGGCGGTTGGCGCATTACCTCCAACTCAAGTGGTGACAACGCAATAACTAATTCCCCTAAGTAGTGATAGGGATGTCATCTCTTATAAACTCACACTGAACTGATCATACAGGTTGTTTTATGCCGAAATTACTGGGCAGCCAGCCTCTGGCTATTTTGTGCTTTATGTCTTTTTGCACTATAAGCGTTGCACAAGCTGCGGTAGAGGAGGTTGTTCGTCACCGCGTCGCGAACTCAACCATTCCTGTCGCCGCTGCCGTTGAAGTACCTGGTTCCGTTTCAACGATATACCTGTCAGGAAAGCTTCCTCCGGTGCAAGACCCCAGCCAGAGTCTGACTAGCCCACTTGCTTATGGTGGGGACACAAAAGGACAGACGATAGCAGTTTTAAAAGCGATAGAGAAAAGTCTGAGCGATATTGGGCTGGGATTAGGGGATGTGGTCAAACTGCAAGTTTTCTTGGTGGGTGACCCAGCCAAGAATAACAAAATGGATATGGAGGGCTTTATGGAAGGTTATGTACAGTTTTTCGGAACAAAAGATCAGCCCAATGTACCCGCTCGCTCTGTACTGAAAATCGCTGGGCTGCCCAATGACGCGTGGCGAGTAGAGATTGAAGCGGTGGCTGTGCGCCAAAAAAACTTGTAAATAGCGAAAATACATACGTCTTGAATATGAAAAAGTGTGTCTTGGTAACCGGAGGAAGTCGCGGAATAGGCTTCGCAGCGGCGCAATACTTTGCATCTCGCGGTATGGACTTAATACTGCTGTCCAGAGATCTAGACAGTCTTCAGCTCGCGCGCTCAAGGATAGTCTCTGCCTACCCAGGAACTATTGTAAAGATTCATGCTGTCGACATGAGGAATCCTCAAGAGGTGGATAAAGAAATGGTGAGGCTTCTCAGAGAAAATCCTCCTGTCGATATTCTGGTTAACTCTGCAGGTGTATTGGAGGTCGGCCGGACTTCATTCATCGTAGAAACTTTGAGTGCTATGCAATCAATAAATGTTATTTCAACAATCTTAGTTACGAATCACGTTGCTGAACAGATGAAGCAAAGGAATTCAGGGCATATTTTTACGATGGCTTCGCTCGCGGGCGTACAGAACAAAGGAAAACTGGCGGCTTATGCGTCTTCAAAGGCCGCCATCATCAGTTACAGCGATGCATTATATAAGGATCTACTGCAATTCAATGTAAATGTTACGTGCCTATGTCCCAGCGTCGTGAATACGGACATGACGAATGATGGAGTAATCAGCAATTCAGATAAAATCCAGGTCGAGGATATTGTTATGGCTATTAATTTTGTTCTGTCCCTAGGCGATAACGCCCTTGTGCCCAAATTGGACATGCACTGCAAGGTTTTAGCGTGCAAGGCAGCGCATCTATAGTTTGGGCGGGTGTCGCCCCTTGCGATCGGGTGAGTAACTGTAGCCAAAATCATCGATATGCTGACTGTCCGCTATTGGCCGAGGCTGTGTAAAAACAGTTTTGAGCGTGACCGCTACTCAAAACCGGACTGAAAATCGCGTTTCTACGCGAAATCCACATCTGCTGACGTGCCGATAAATTTCAGATTTAACGTAGACGCGCACACTTCAATTTTGGCGAAGCGTTTTTACACACTCTGGGCCGATTATAGCCGTCTGCGACTAGCAGCTTTTCGCCGAATGTGGTGATACGGTGCGCTTCATGAATTTTGGTTTTTTTGGGGGGCTGTGTTCGGTCGGCAGGACGCCGGGGAGGACGAAATCGTTTCCGCAACCTGATGCGCGCCCCTTGATCTGCGAGGCGTACAGGTCAGCTAAAAATGTCCATTTGCGGAAATGATAAATAGCTAAGGTATTGATTTGTTTAGTTAAATCGGCAGTCTTGAAAACCGGCGAACGTTAGTAACGTTCCTAGGGTTCGAATCCCTGGTTTTCCACCAAGATTTACACGGAAGCCTCGCGAAAGCGGGGCTTTTGCGTTTCTGAGGTTTGGGGGCGACGTTGGGCAAAACGGCACGAGTTCCGAAACTTGCCTATTTGGAGGGCTTGGCTGTCGCACCGATCCTCCGGTAAATCCTCTTTGTGATCTCGCGTTTGCTGTGCCCGGACAGAAGGCTTGGACTGCCCCTGGCAAAGTAGACACCTCAGCGTGTATCTGCACCAGGCCGTAACCGTATGTGCATGCGGTAATCGAGGTTTGACCCCGCCGCGATTTCAGGCGACGAGAGGCAGTCAGTCCGGCGCCATTAGGACCGCCAGTGTCAGCTTGATGAACTCTTCGTTCTCGTCGATTGTATGCAGGGCGCCACGGATGTTCTCTGCCACATCAGCAGAGCCGCGCTGCTCAACCCAATTCGAGAGCTCCATGATGGAGGCCTCAAGGGCGAGTTGGTTTTCGTAAAGTTTTGAAAGTAGGGAAGGGATCAAATCTGAGTTCGGCATTGGTGTTCCTCCAGAGAGTGAACAGCTTAGCATTTGGTACTGCTAACCCCGCTCCAAAATTATGAATGTCCGCCCTCGTCCAAAAGCAGTCGCTCGCCATTAGCTCCTTCGGACCCGTAATAGCCGTTCGCACTCTGTGCGAGATTCTGACTTAGCGATGGCCTGCTTTTGTTTAAATGCGCGCTCAATCTTTCCTCTAGTACGCTAGCGCTCTGATGTGCGAGCAGGAGTCGATCCTGCATCCAAGTGAGAGCGGTCCACTCTATATAATATTAGGTAACAATAAAGTCATATTTATTGTTGGTCATAGAATGGCCTGTTACGGCTACTACTTGCAATATCTGCAAAAAAGCTTATTGGTGTTGAGGCGGAACATTGAATTTATTGAGGGCTTTTTAATAAGATCTTCGATCCTCTATGTCTCTCAAGCCAAAGTGACTGATCGTAATTGCCTGTAATTTATAACCTATAAAATTACAATAGGCTGACACAGAGGGCTGAATAAAAAAAGGAACTTAGTGTTATTGCTTTGTAATGGCGTTAAGTCCGGACTTCCATGAAATTATAAATAGTAATTTCACGTTCTTTAAGTGCTATTTTTTATAAGCGGATGACGCTATTTCTTAGTAAAAATATCACGAGGATGTTGAGATGAATGATGTAAAAGTCTTAGTTTTGCGCACCTGCTCCAATAACATGGGCGATCACTGCGGCCTTGTCTGGCCCGTCTCGGGTGTTGTGGAATGCAAATTTTGGGAGCCTACGAGAAAGCTCGAGAATGGGCTATCCGGCTTGCTCTGGGGAAAGGGTGCGAGCAGCCAATTAAATATGCAAGCCGATGCTAGATGGGTGGTTTGTGAAGTTGCGATTGACGATATTATTCGTCTGGATATAGATGGGTGCGTTAAATTTCCCCGTGCTGAAGTGGTTCATGTCGGAACACGAAATAGTGCATTAGGGTACATTTCGAGTAACGTTTCAAACTATGCGTCATATTCAGCAGATCTGGTTGAACCATTTGCTTTTTCTGACGTGCGCCCGGAAATTAACGAAGACTCTTTCAGGCCACCGGCGGCAACAGATCAGGCGCTAAAAACGCTAGAAACAGCTGTTTATGGCAGTACGCTCACGGGCGCAAATCAGAGTCAGCTCATCGCCGGTTATGGCAGTACTGAAACCGCTGGAGATCGAAGCACCCTGATTGCGGGGTACGGGAGTACCGGAACTTCAGGTTCCGACAGTTCCATCATTGCCGGCTACGGCAGCACCCAAACCGCTGGAGAAGAAAGCTCGCTGACAGCGGGTTATGGCAGCACGCAAACG
>NZ_JBJGXU010000089.1:0-16997 GCF_045447305.1 Pseudomonas sp. D47
GCCCCTGTGCACTTCTCGCCCTCGCTGTCGTTCCCGACCCCTGCTAGATTGGTCATCTCCATCGTCAGGGAAGCACCATGGGACACTCACTGAAAATCTTAGGCCGCACCTCCTCCATCAACGTGCGCAAAGTGCTCTGGACCTGCCAGGAACTGGGCATCGACTACGTGCGCGAAGACTGGGGCATCGGCTTCAAGCCCACCCAGTCTGCCGAGTTTCTCGCTCTGAACCCCAACGCCCAAGTGCCGGTGCTGATCGACGACCATGGCGTGCTGTGGGAATCCAACACCATCTGTCGCTACCTGATCGGCCTTTACCAACGCACGGACCTGCTACCCGTCGAACCCGCGCCCCGTGCGCGCATCGAGCAATGGGTGGACTGGCAAGCCGTGGAACTCAACCGCGCCTGGGGCGATGCCTTTACCGCGCTGGTGCGCAACAACCCGGACGGCCTGGACGCTGCGCAGATTGCCGCCGCGGTACACCGGTGGAATGACAAGATGGGCCTGCTGGAGCAACAGCTGGCGAAAACCTGCGCCTATGTGGCCGGCGATGAATTCACCCTCGCCGATATCCTCATCGGCCTCTCGGTGCACCGCTGGCAGAACACGCCCATGGCGCGCCCGCCCTACCCCGCCATTGCGGCGTACTACCAACGCCTCAGCCAGCGTCCAGGCTTCAAGACCTTTGCCCTCGACGGTCATAACTAACACAAGGACACTTCGTGAAAGGACTCAACGTACTGCTCACCGGCGCCTGCGGCAGAATCGGCAAGACGTTTTTCGAAGCCTCGAAAAACCGCTACCGCTTCACGCTCACTGACCGCATCGCGCCGGATTTCGACCTGGGCGAGCACTGCTTTGTGCACGCCGACCTCAGCGACAAGTCCAGCTTGGCCGCCCTGCTCGACGGCATCGATGTGATCGTGCACCTGTCGGGCATCCCCCACGCCAGCGCTTCATTCGATGAGTTACTGCCGAACAACATCCTCGCCACCACCTACTTGTTCGAAGCCGCCGTGGCCGCCGGGGTTAAACGCCTGGTATTCGCTAGCAGTGCGCAAACCATCGAAGGCTATCCGGTGGACCGGCAGATCACCCCCGGCATGCCGGTATTGCCCGCCAACCTGTATGGCGTGAGCAAATGCTACGGCGAAGCGCTGTGCGGCTATTACGCAGCCAAGACGCCCCTCTCGACCATTGCCCTGCGCATCGGCGCGTTCGAATCCCCTGAAACCCACGACCTGAACAACGCCCGCGACCTCAGCGCCTGGCTCAGCCCGCATGACGCCGTGCAACTGCTGCAACGCTCGGTAGAGGCCGAGGGCGTGAAGCACCTGATCGCCCATGGCATTTCCAATAACCGCTTCAAGCGCCTGGACTTGAGTGAGACCATACGGGTGTTGGGTTACCAGCCAGTGGATGACGCGTTCCAGACCTTCGAGATCCCCATCACTTATTGAGCCCCGCGCCATAAAACCTTTAAACCTGACACCCTGGCGCAATAAATCAGCGAATGTGAGGCCTGCCGCACGTAATTTCACAAGCGCCGATTTCCGTTAGCCCGCTAAGATTCCAGGTCACTGCTCCTGGAATCCACCCCATGTCGACACTCACTGCCTCAGCCACGGACAGCATCGACCCAATCCGTGCCGCTCATATCAGCGCGCGCATTGACCGCCTGCCCGCCGTCGCCACCGTCTGGCGCCTGGTGGCGTTGCTGTCGATTGGCGGTTTTTTTGAGCTGTATGACCTGTTCCAGACCGCCTACATCAGCCCCGGTTTGATCAGCGACGGGATTTTCCACACCGGCAGCGAAGGCGTATTCGGCTTCTCCGACCAGGCAGCGTTTGCCTCGGCGACCTTCCTGGGCCTGTTCCTCGGCGCCAGCCTGCTCAGCCCCATCGCCGACCGTTTCGGGCGCCGGGCAATCTTCACCTTCGCGCTGATCTGGTACACGATCGCCACGGTGTTGATGGGCATTCAGACGTCCGCCCTGGGCATCATCGGCATGCGCTTTCTGGTGGGCATTGGCTTAGGGATTGAGCTCGTGACCATCGACGCCTACCTCTCGGAACTGGTGCCCAAACGCATGCGCAGCTCGGCGTTTGCCTTTGCGTTTTTTATCCAGTTTCTGTCGGTGCCAGCGGTGGCGTTGATGTCGTGGTGGCTGGTGCCCCAGGCGCCGTTTGGCATCTCCGGCTGGCGCTGGGTGGTGTTGAGCAGCGCGGTGTTTGCGCTGTTTATCTGGCAACTGCGCAAACGCCTGCCAGAATCACCGCGCTGGCTCGCACAGAAAGGCCGCTTTGACGAAGCCGGGCAGATCATGGACAGCCTGGAGGCGCGCTGCCAGAAAGACCACGGCAAACCGCTGGATGAGCCTGAGCCGCAAGCCGTCAGCGTGCAAGGCAACGGCCGCTTTGCCGATATCTGGCAACCGCCGTACCGGCGCCGGGCGTTGATGCTGATTGTGTTCCACGTGTTCCAGGCCATCGGCTTTTTCGGCTTTGGCAATTGGTTGCCAGCGTTGCTGTCGGGCCAGGGCGTGAGCGTGACCCACAGCTTGATGTACGCCTTTATCATCACCCTCGCCTACCCGCTGGGGCCGTTGCTGTTTGTGAAGGTGGCCAACCGCTTTGAAAACAAATGGCAAATCGTCGGCTCGGCCATGGGCGCGATGATCTTCGGCAGCCTGTTCGCCCTGCAAACCACAGCGCTGGGGCTGGTGATCTGCGGGGTGATGATCACCTTCTGCAACGCCTGGCTGAGCTTCAGCTATCACGCCTACCAAAGCGAACTGTTCCCGACCAACATCCGCGCGCGGGCAGTGGGGTTCTGCTATTCGTTCAGCCGCTTGTCCACGGTGTTCAGCAGTTTGTTGATCGGCTTTATCCTCGAACACTTGGGCACGCCTGGGGTGCTCGCGTTTATTGCCAGCAGCATGTTGATCGTGATGATCACCATCAGTTGGTTCGGGCCGCGTACGCGCAATTTGGCGTTGGAGAATATTGCGCACTGACGGCAACGCTTGGCCGCGAGCTGGACAATGTTTGCCGCGACGGCCGCACCATCTCCAATAAAACCGGGGGCATCGCCTCCGGCACACTATTTGCTCCACCTGTGGCACCGAACATATCCACAGGTAACCGATCATGCTGGTTAACAACAACACCCAAGCTGTGTCGACCGTGCAACAGCTCAAGCGCCCCGACATGGACCCCGCCAACGCAGCCGCCAGCGCGCTGTACAGCGGTGCCGTGCAAGCCGCGCAGCAGAGCGTGACCGTGCCGACTGCGCAGAAGGACCTGGACAAGGCCAACGACCGTATCGACGAAGCCTTCGCCAAGACCCGTGTGCAGTTGCAAGCCACCACCGCCGCCCCTACGGCGTCGACGGATGTGCCGGCGGCCGGCTCGAGCACCAGCACCGCGCGTGCCGACTTCACCGACTACATGAGCAAAACCCCGGCCGAACGCATTCGCGAACAGCTGCTCAAGGAGCAGGGTTTGACTGAGGCAGAGGTGCAAGCCATGCCACAGGAAAAACAGGACGCAATTGCCAAGCAAGTGGCTGAGCGCATGAAGCAGCAGCAAGAGCAGCAAGTCGCGGCGAAGACCGCTGACCCGCAGGCACAGAGCGTGAAAGAGACCTTGGCTGCGATCTGACTACGTAGCTTTTGAGGAGGGGAGCAACTCTGCTCCCCTCCTTGCGCAAGTAACCTTACAACGCCTTGCCCGGTTGGTCGGTAGGGGCGCTGAACATGTGCTCCATCTGTGCTGAAAAGGGCACGTTCACATTCAGCGTCTTGGTCGCAATCGGCGATTCAAACCACTTCACGTACAGCGCCTTGGCTTCCCCGGAGGCCATCAAGCCCGCCAGGGTCGTGTCGACCGTACGTTTTAACGCTGGGTTATTTTTCGGCATGATCAACGCCAAGTGTTCAACCACCAGCACATCCGGCAAAAACTGATAACGCGCAGGCTCGGCGGCGCTCGCCATTAACGGGGCCACCACCACTTCATCAAACACCAGGCTGTCGGCCTGGTTCTCGACCAACAACTTGAAACCCTCGGTCAGGTTCTTGGCAGGCACCTTTTTAAGGCGCCAGCCTTCACGTTTTTCAAGTTGCTTGACCACCTCGCCCACCGTGGTGCCGTCGACGATCACCACAGACCGGCCATTGAGATCCTTCAAGGTGTCCAGCTTCTCACCCACCCGGGAGACCACTTTGATCGAGGCTGCAAAGGTTGAAACGCTGAAATCAACCTGCTTCTGGCGCTCCGGCGTATTAGTGGTGGAACCACATTCCAGATCCACCGCGCCGCTGCTGACGGCACTGATACGTTCTTTGAAACTCAAGGGTTTGAAGCTCAAGGCCAGTTCGTCGAGCTTGAGGTTTTTCTTCACATCACTGGCGATACGTCGGCACAGGTCGATGGAGTAACCCACCGGCTCACCGGCGCCGGGTTGATAGGAGAACGGCAGGGCCTCAGCCGGATAACCAATCACCATGTGTTTCGTTTCGCGGATCTTTTCCAGAACGGCATCGTTCGCGGCAACGCCGGCTGACAGCACGCACAGCGACAGAAATAAGGCACCTTGCAACTTCATAGTTAGTCCAACTCAGTGAATAAACCTGAGTTTTATACCGCCCCCCGTGGAAGCACTCTGTAGGGTAAATCGCAAAGCTCGCTGCCGGCCCAGGGCCGACCGCGAGCGCCAAGACGTTTACTGCAGCTGCAACGTCGAGTTGAACTGGCTGATCGCATCCACCACATGCCGTGAGCCTTCCTGAATCTCCAGGATCACCTGCCCCGCTTCATTCGCCAGTTCAACCCCCAGCCCCGTGCGACTCAGGCTCGACTGCATGCTCGACACCGCACTCAGCGACAGGTCGTGGTTCTTGCGCACGACATCAACAATTTCCACCGTCGCCTGGCTGGTACGTGCCGCGAGGCTGCGCACTTCGTCGGCCACCACCGCGAAGCCGCGCCCATGCTCGCCGGCCCGCGCCGCTTCAATCGCTGCGTTGAGCGCGAGCATATTGGTTTGTTCGGCAATGCTGCGGATGGTCTGCACGATGGAGCCAATGATGTCCGACTGTTTGTTCACCGCATCGATGCTCTGGGCCGCCTGGTTCAAGTCGTTGGAAATGGCTTCGATGATTTGCACGGTTTGCTGCACCACCTGCGAACCTTTGCGTGCGCAGGCGTCGTTTTGTACCGACGTGGCGTGGGCCGAATCGGCGGCGGTGCGCAGGGTGGTGACCTGCTCGGTGATGTCGCTGGCAAACTTCACCACTTTGTACAGGCGCCCGTTGGCGTCGAAGATCGGGTTGTAGGAGGCTTCCAGAAAAAGGGTTTTGCCGTATTTGTTTTTGCGTTCAAAGCGATGGGAGTGATATTCGCCGCGATTGAGCGAGGCCCAAAAGGCCTTGTACGCTGGGGATTCCACTTCGCCGCGATGGCAGAACATGCTGTGGTGCTGGCCGATGATTTCTTCACGCGTGTACTGCACGGTGCGCAGGAAGTTGTCGTTGGCATTGAGGATCTGGCCTTGGGGCGTGAACTCAATCACCGCCATGGAGCGGCTGATGGCATCGATCAGGCTCTGGTTCTCGTGTTCACGGTGGACCCGTGCGGAAATATCCGACGCCACCTTGATCACGCTCTGCACCTGATTGCTGCTGTCCAGCACCGGCATGTAACTGGCCTCGAGCCACACCTCTTCGCCGCGCTTGTTCAGGCGCATGAACGTGCCGCTGAGGGCTTCGCCCCGCGCCAGGTCGCGCCAGAGTTTGGTGTAGGCCTCGGTGTGGGTGTAGGCCTCTTCGCAAAAAAGGCGGTGATGTTTGCCGCGAATCTCCTCGACGGTGTAGCCCATGGTTTTGCAAAAATTGGGGTTGGCGTCGAGGATCATGCCATTGCCGTCGAACTCGATCATCGCCATGGAGCGGCTGATGGCGGCGAGTTTGGCGTTAGCTTCGGTGAGGGCACAGGAGAAACGTTCGATTTCTTGCAGGTCGGATTGGTGGTGGCGGTTGAACATGGTCAGATCACCCTAGATTCCCGGCGCCCGTGGAAGGCGCATTCCATTCTTCAGTTGGCTATTGCTGGCACACCTTCATAGGGAAAAAACCATCCAAAACGCTATATATGCCAAACGTCATCAACGGTTCTGGGTGAGCATAGACTCGGCTTGGCGCTATGCAAGGCCATTATTCAGCCAGCATTTTTAACAATGCGCTGACGGCAGCCGAGGTCGGAAGGGCTGGTGAACCGACTAAGGCAAATTCACGGTACAGCGGGACCGTAAGCGGCATCACGCGCAGGCCGTTGCGCTGGGCCGGCAAGGCCATTTCAGGCACTAGGGTGACGCCGACGCCTTCGCGCACGAGGCTGTAGGCGCTGTTCCATTCGCGCACTTCCACGCGGATGTCGCGCAGGCTCAGCCCGGCGTCTACAGCCAGGCTGCGGGCATTGGCGGTACAGCCACCGGTGGCGAGCACGAAGGGTTGTTCGAGCAATTCCTCAAGCGACACGCTGGCATCGGCCGCACGCTGCGCCAGTGGATGGTGGGTCGGCAACACCGCCATCCACAGGCCGCGACCCAATACCGTGGCGTTGCGCTCGGGCTTGGGGTTGAGCACCACGCCCAAGTCGATCAGGCCGGCGTCGAGCAAGGTGTGCACTTCACTGTCCGTGACGTCCAGGGTGGTGACCTCGATACCCGGGTTCAACTGACGAAAACGGCGCAACAAGGGCGTCAGAACGGTCGCCAACACCATCGGGAAACTGGCGATGCGAATACTCCCACGCAGCAGCGGGCGTGCTTCATCCACCGTGGTGCGAATGGTTTGCAACGCCCCCATCATCACCCGCGCCTGCTCGATCACACTCAGCCCCAGCGCAGTGGGCAAGGTCTTGCGCGGCTCACGAGTGAACAGTTGCGCCCCCAGCGTCGCCTCCATGGACGCCATGGCCTGGCTCGCGGCGGACTGGGTCATGCCCACCTGTTCGGCAGCCGCCGTGATGCTGCCGTGATCGGCCACAGCCACCAACAAACGCCAGTGCATCAGGTTCATCATGGCAGTAGCTGTCCTTATGGATGGGGTTTGAAGGTTTAATTTTACGCAAGGTGCCATGCCCGTGAGACTGGCGCAAATCCAACGGAGCCGCCTTAGATGAAACTGTATTTTTCCCCCAATGCCTGTTCGCTCGCCCCGCATATCGTGCTGCGTGAATTGGCGTTGCCGTTCGAACTGGTGCGGGTGAATAACCAGGCCAAAACCTTCGCCGGCGGCGAAGACTTCCTACAAATCAACCCCAAAGGCTACGTCGCGGCGCTGCAACTGGGCAACGGCGAAGTACTGACCGAGGCAAGCGCCATCCTGCAGTACCTGGCCGACCTGCAGCCCGCCGCCCACCTGGCCCCGGCCAATGGCAGCTGGGAGCGTGTGCGCTTGCAGGAATGGCTGAACTTTATCGCCAGCGAGATTCATGGCGGGCTGGCGATTTTCTTTAATGGTGCGATTCAGGGTGAGGTACGGGCGATGTTCCTGGCCACGTTGTACAAGCGGTTTGCGATTCTGGTGCAGACGTTGGAGCGTCAGGATTATCTGCTCGGCGCGCAGTATTCAGTGGCGGATACGTATTTGTTTGTGGTGCTGCGCTGGGCGGGGTTTCACGAGATTGATTTGCAGCAGTGGCCAGCGTTGGCGGCGTTTGAGCAGCGGATGGGTGAGCGGCAAGCTGTGATCGCCGCATTGGCCGCCGAAGCCGCATGACCTGAAATGCAATTCACTGTGGGAGCTGGCTTGCCTGCGATGGCGGTGAGGATTTCGTCGTTGGAAAAGTTGAGCGCGCCGATGTCCAGGCCGTTGAGAAAGTCGATTCAGATCGGTTGCATTGTCTGCTCACTGATTAAAATCGGATGTTTTTGTGGCGAGCGGGCTTCCTGTGGCGAGCCCGCTCGCCACAACAGGCCCGCGGGTTGCAGGAAGCCCGCTGGCCGCAGGGTTTAGGGGGCCTTGAGCACGATCTGCTGCACATCGACCTTCTTGGGGATCAGGCCGTTGGCAAAAAACAGGTCTGCGGTGCGTTGCTGGTTGGCGATGTCCACGGCTTCCAGTGGGCGAATCGGTGCGGGTGAGCGGTGTTCGAAGTAGCTTTTGACCACGGCCGGTGGCAGGCCCAAAGTGTTGGCCATCAGTGCGATGCTGTCCTCGGGTTGGTCCAGGGACAGGCGCTGGGCCTTGGCGAGGGTCTTGATAATCGCGCCGACGGCCTGCGGGTGTTGTTTGGCAAACGGGCTGCTGACCACAAAGAAACTGCCGGCCGGGTTGAGGCCTTGGCCGTCGCCTAGCACACGGGCGGAACCGTCGACCACGGCAGCGGAGTAATACGGGTCCCACACCACCCAGGCATCGACCTTGCCTTGTTCGAACGCGGCGCGACCGTCGGACGGCGACAGGTACACCACGTTCACATCCTTCCATTGCAAACCGGCGCGCAGCAGGCTTTTGAGGAACAGGTTGTGCGCGCTGGAACCCTTGAGCAGCGCCACGCGCTTGCCCTTGAGTTCGGCCACGCTTTGAATCGTGCTGGCCTTGGGCACCAGCACCGCTTCGGTTTTACCCTCGTTGGGCTCGACGGCGAAGTACTGCAAATCGATGCCGGCGGCCTGGGCGAAGATCGGCGGGATGTCGCCGATATTGCCGATGTCCAGGCTGCCGCCGTTCAGCGCCTCGATCAGCGGCGGGCCGCCGAGAAACTCAATCCATTGCACTTGGGTGCCGGGCAGTGCCTCTTCGAAAAGCTTGTGCTCACGGGCCAGCACCATGCTCACCGAGCTTTTCTGATAGCCGATGCGCAAGGTGGAAGGTTCGGCGGCTAAAACCGCTGCCGACAACACAACTGAAGCCAGAATCACGCTGAAAAACTTAACCATCACTGTCACCTCTGATCGTTCCCACGCTCAGCGTGGGGATGCATCCTGTGACGCTCTGCGTCACGACTTTTAGAGCGGGACGCGGGCGTCCCTGGCGGCATTCCCACGCGGGGCGTGGGAACGATCTACAGGCTTGCCTTGACCTTGGCCGCCACGTCCGCTGGCACCCATTGTTGCCAGACTTGCGGTTGCTCTTTGAGGAACGCCAGCGCCACTTGGCGTGGCTGTTCACGTTTCTCGCTCATCTGCGCAAGGATGCCGTTGAGCAGGTCGATCGGCAGGTCGACTTTCTCAAACAACGTCACCAGTTGCGGGTACTGCGCCTTGAACGGCGCCGACACGCCAATCGCCAAGTGCGCGGGCATCGAGCGGGTGCCGATGGGGTGTGGGTTGTTGGCGTCGGCCAGGGTCTTCCAGGCTTGTGCGTTGAACGGCGGCTCCTCTAGCTTGATCAGCTTGAAGCGCCCGAGCAGCGGGGTCGGCGACCAGTAGTAGAACAACACCGGTTTGCCACGTCGGATCGACGACGCCACTTCGGCGTCCAGCGCCGCGCCGGAGCCGGTGCGGAAGTTGACGAAGGTATCGGTCAGGCCATACGCCTTGAGCTTCTGGCTGTTGACGATTTCCGAGGTCCAGCCGGTGGGGCTGTTGAGGAAGCGGCCACGGCTCGGGTCTTCGGGGTCGCGGAACACATCTTTATAGCGCGCCAGGTCGGCCACCGACTTGAGGTCCGGCGCCAGGGGTTTGATGCCGCGTTCGGCGTCGCCCTTGATCACGTATTCCGGCACCCACCAGCCTTCGGTGGCGCCTTTGACCGTGTCGCCCAGGCCGAACACTTTGCCTTCGCTTTCAGCCTTGACCCACGCAGGGCTGCGCCCGGCCCACTCTTCGCCGATCACCTGGATGTCGTCCTTAGCCAGGGCGGCTTCCAGGCTCACGGTGCTGCCGGGCAAGGTGTCGGTGGGCAGGCCGTAGCCTTTCTCGACGATCAGGCGCAGCACTTCAGTGATCAGGCTGCCGCTTTCCCAGGTGATGTCGCCGAAGTGGATCGGTTTTATCAGTTCACCAGCGGTGACTGGCTGGGCCAGGGCGGTGAGTGCCAGTAGCGAACCACCGAGCAGGTTTTTTAGTGTTCTCATGAGTAGCCTCTTGGAGATTCGATTCACAACACATTCAAAGTGGGCAGCTCCCACATTCGATCTGCGCAGTCGTCAAGATCGGTTGAACGTCATAACTGAGCCGCGTGCAGTGGAACGCCCCTTCCGGCGCGGTCGGCGACAGGTAGCTGTGTTGCTGGCCCGGCGCCGGCGGCTGTTGAAGTCGTCGGGTTTGGTTGAGCGCGCGGGCCATGTAGTCACTGACCGAGCGCTGGGAAATCCCCAGTTCGGCAGCGATCTCGGGATACGTCAGGCCATTGAGTTGCGACAGCAGGAAGGTCGCCTTGACCTTGGCCGGCAAGCCGTCGAGCAACTGGTCGATGGCCTGCAGGGCTTCGAGCATTTGCGCCAGGTCTTCGAGCGAAGGCGCGGTGCAGGTTTCGTCGTTGCCCAGGGCGTCGAGGTAAGCGCGCTCCAGGTCACGGCGGCGCCACAGCTGGTACATCAGGCGCTGGGCGATGGTGGTGAGTAAGGCGCGGGGTTGGCGGATCGGCGTCACACCCGACGAACTCAGGAGTTGGACGAAGGCGTCGGCGGCGATGTCTTCGGCGTGGGCACGCGAATCCAAGTGGCGGTGCAAACGGCTGCACAGCCAGTCGTAATGACTGCGGAACAATCCGCCCACGTAATCGCAGTGTGAAGTGTCGGCGCCGGACATAGTGGCTCCATCTGAGTAGGTTGCGCGTTATGTCCGGTGTTCCGGTGGAGCGATCCTAGCAAGGCTGCTTATTCTTTAATAATATTTAAAAGGTATTTTTATATAACTTATCGTTCCAACCCTCAGCGTATGAAAGCGTGACGCGGAGCGTCACAACAGGCGTTCCCACCCAGAGCGTGGGAACGATCAGTGCAGGTTTGGATAACCGGCGCTGACGGCTTGTTGTTGGTAGCCCAACAGCACGTGGTAGTCGTCTTCGCTGGCGGATAAAACTTCTTGAATACCCAGCGTTTCGACGACCTGCGGCAAGTCCTGCAACGCCAGGTTCATCGCCTGACGAATCTGCGCCACCTGTTCGTCGCGCAGATGCAGCGGCACGATGTAGGGCAAGGTCGGGCTTGGCGCGCTATGGGTGACGATGCGCAGCCCCGCCACCTCCTGCGGGGCGAAACGGGCGAGGTAGTCGTAGGTGACGCTGTCGATGGCGGCAAGGTCGGCGCGGTCTTCGCGCAGCCAACGCAGGCTTTCGCGGTGGGCGCCGCTGATGCCGACACGGGTGAAGAAACGGCCGTCGCGCTGCAACGGCGCGAGGCGTTCGCGCAGCAGGTTCATGCCGCTGTTGGAGTCGTGGCCGTTGATCACGCCGCGGCTGTTGTAGAAGTCCGCCAGGGCCGTGCGCGGGTTGTCGTCGCGGGTCAGCAGCAGGCTGCAATGTTCGCCGTGGCTGCTGTGGGCCAGCTCGTAACGTGGGCGCCCGATCACCCGCACCTGGCCGCGCAGTTGGGTCATCAGCGGGTAACCGCAGGTTTGCGTGACGAGCAGTTCGGGCGCCCGCCACAGGCTGTGCAAGTCGAGGTAGTCGGCGTTGCGCCGGCTGAGGTTCAGGCGCTCAAATATGCGCGTCAGCCATTGCTGGTTGGCTTGCTGCACCGCTTCGGGCGCGACGTACATCAACAGCTCGGCATAGCGATCACTCATGGTCGTCTCTCACGCAAAAGGGTGCCGGGGGCTGTCGATGGCCTTGAGGCCGTGACGGCTGATCAACTGGCCGTAACCTTGCACCAGAAAACCACCGCTGCGCGCCACCCACTGTTCGCGGCGGGCGTGGTAGACCGTGGGCAGCAAGTACCAGGGCAGTTTCGGCAAGTCGTGGTGCACCAGGTGCAAGTTGTTGTTGAGAAACAGCCAGGTCCACGGCCAGGCGGCTTCGTTGAGCACGGTGCGCCGTTCCGGTTGCAGGTGCGGGCGGTGTTCATAGTAGGAACGGATCGAGGCCAGGGACAAGGCTGGCACGCTGACCAGCAGCAGGTAATGCCACACCGGCATTACGCTGAAGTGGGCGATAAAGCTGAGCATCAAGACCGTCACGGCGCCGTGGGCCAGCCACATCGGCCACACCTGTGGCAGGCGTTGAAATTCCTGGCGCGCCAATCGACCAATCGCCAGCGGGGCCGCGAGCAGGAAACGGCCGAGCACGGTTTTGGTCAACCAATGCACACCGCGCTTAAACAACGAGCTGTTGTCCCATTGGGATTGATTCAGGTAGCGGCTTTCCGGGTCGATGCCCGGCAGGGTCAGGTCTTCATCGTTGTGATGCAGCAGATGGCTGTTGCGGTACAGCGTGTAGGGGTACCACACGGCAAAGGGCGCGTAGCCGAGCAGTTTGTTTACGAGGAGGGAACGGGTGGGATGACCGTGGAGCAATTCGTGTTGCACCGACAGCCACAGCGTCACCAACGGAACCAGCAACAGGGTGCTGAGCCACAGGCCCAGCCAAGGGCTGGCGAGCATCACAGAGAACCAGCCGGCATACACGCCGATCAGCAGCAGCCAGGTCGGCCATTCGGTTCTGGCGGTAAAGCGGTGCGCCAGGGCTTCGATTTCCCGGCGTTGGGTCAGATCAAGGTAGTTGGCCATCGGCAGCTCAGAGCAGGTGTTTCCTGCTCTGTGCAGCGAGACCTAAAAATCTTGCAGATCGTTTGGTTCTAAGCTTGTAACTCAGTGACCGAACAGGCCTGTCTCGGTTTTCTTGGCCTTCTTGTCGGCGCGTTTTTCATCGGCGGTTTTTGCCGGTTTCTTCTTCGCGGCTTTCTTTGAATCCATACCTTTGGCCATGATGCATGCTCCACTAAAAGGGGATGTAACAATGGGTATACCACCTATTGCCGGGCAGAAGGCGCTTATAATCCCCGGCCCTTGAAAACGCTGGCTTAAAGACCATGCCCGAACTGCTCATCGAACCGCTGGCAGAGCCACTGTGGCCGCTGCTGAACAAGTTTTACCGCAGCCATAATTCACCGATGAAGGCGCTTAAGGGCGGGCGTTTGTGGGTGGCGCGCGACGGCGAGATTGTGGCCGGGCTGTGCCTCACGCCCGTGGTCGGAGGGCAGTGGCTGACCGGCGTATTTGTTGACCCTGGGTTTCGCGGCCAAGGGTTGGCGGCGCGCTTGATTGTGCAGGCAGTGGCCGACGTGGAAGGAACGGTATGGCTGCTGTGCCATCCTGATTTGGAAGCTGTGTATCAGCGTATGGGTTTCAGCCAGGACACGGTGCTGCCGCAATCACTCAGCGAGCGGTGGGCGCGCTACAAACGTAACAAGCCAATGATTGCCATGGGCTTAGAACGTTTGGTGAGGTCGACTGCGGATAATGTGTGATCGACCTGTGCGGGGCCCGTGCTAGCCTCGGTGGCACAGTGACCCCTTACAGGACGATCATGAAAACGACGCTCGCAGCTCTATCCCTAGCCGCCCTGCTCTTTCCAGCGTTCAGCCAAGCAGCCGACGCCCCCATTACTGCCCAGCAATATTCAAGCGTATTGGCCGGCAGTTGGCGCGACCCGGCCAACAGCGCGCGTGACGGCTATCGCCATCCGCAGCAGACGTTGGCGTTTTTCGGCTTGGGCGCCAAGCAGACCGTGATAGAAATCACGCCAGGCGGTGGCTGGTACAGCGAAATACTTGCGCCACTGCTCAAGGACCACGGGCACTACATCGCCGCCGTGCAGGCCGCCAGCAGCAGCGCCTACGCGCGCACCTCTGAAGAAAACCTAAAGAAGAAATTCGCCGCCGACCCAACGCGATATGCCAAGGCCGACGTGGTGGAGCTCGACCCCAAGGCGCCGGTGTTCGGCAAACCTGCGTCGGCGGATGCCGTGCTGACCTTTCGCAATGTGCATAACTGGGTGGCGGCGGATACCGCCAACGCCACGTTCACGGCGTTCTACAGCGTGCTCAAGCCGGGTGGCGTGCTGGGCGTGGAAGATCACCGCGCCAAGGACGGGGCCGATCTGGAAGCGATCAAAGACAGTGGTTACCTGACCACGGCCCAGGTGGTGAAACTGGCCACGGATGCCGGGTTCAAGCTGGCCGGGCAAAGTGAGGTGAACGCCAACCCCAAAGACACCAAGGATTATCCAGGTGGCGTGTGGACGTTGCCGCCGACGTTGAAGCTGGGGGAGCAGGATAAGGCTAAATATGTGGCGATTGGGGAGTCGGATCGGATGACGTTGCGGTTTGTGAAACCGGCCAAATAGTCTGAATGAACGCAACACCAATGTGGGAGCTGGCTTGCCAGCTCCCACATTTTTGATCGATGGTGTGTCAGGGGGCTATTCGTCCGCCGTGGGATCCATATCCGGAAACATCACTTCGATAAACCCGAACTTGCTGAAGTCGGTAATGCGCGATGGGTACAACCGGCCGATCAGGTGATCGCATTCATGCTGCACCACCCGCGCGTGGAAGCCTTCGGCGATGCGCACAATCGGCTCGCCCTTGGGGTCGAAACCCTCGTAGCGAATATGCTGATAACGGTCCACGGCGCCACGCAGGCCAGGCACGGACAGGCAGCCCTCGTAGCCCTCTTCCAGTACTGGGCTAAGCGGCGTGATCAATGGGTTGATCAGGATGGTCTGCGTCACCGGCGGTGCGTTCGGGTAGCGCTCGCTGGCCTCAAAGCCAAAGATCACCAGTTGCAGGTCGACGCCGATCTGCGGGGCGGCGAGACCGACACCGCCGACGTGCTCCATGGTCTGGAACATGTCATCAATCAACTGCCAAAGCTCGGGGCTGTCGAACATCTCCGGCGGAACCGGCGGTGCAATACGCAGCAGGCGCTCATCGCCCATTTTCAGAATTTCATGGATCATCGATCAGGCTCAATGGGTGTGGGCTTGGAGTGGTCCCGGCCTAGGCCTGAGACGTGCTGTTTTTCATCCGTGTAAGAACTTGCATCGGCGTTTTCTTCAAACTCCTTTTCCCCCGGGTCCTTGCCTTCAGCCGACATGTGTTCGATCACGGCATTCATCTCCGCGCCCAGCAACAGCACGGCAGCGGAAATGTAGAAGTACAGGAGCAGGACGATGATCGCACCGATACTGCCATACATGGCGTTGTAGTCGGCGAAGGTTTTGACGTAATAACCAAAGCCCAGGGAAGCAACGATCCACACCACCACGGCGAGCACCGAGCCTGGAGTGATGAAGCGGAATTTCTGCTCTACATCGGGCATCACGTAATACATGAGGGCCACGGCGAACATCAGCAAAATCACGATCAGCGGCCAACGCAGGATGGTCCACAAGGTCACCACAAATTCCTGCATGCCGATCTGCCCGGCGAGCCACCCCATCACCTGCGGGCCAAGCACCATCAACGCGGCGGCGGCGAGCAGCATGCCGGCGATGCCGACGGTGTAGAACACCGAGAGCGGGAAGCGCTTCCAGATCGGTCGACCTTCGACCACGTCGTAGGCGGCGTTCATCGCGCTCATCATCAGGCGAACGCCCGCCGAGGCAGTCCACAACGCAATCACGATACCGACGGACAGCAAGCCACCCTTGGATTGCTGCAACTGGTCGATCACCGGGTTGACCTGTTCCAGCGCCTGGGGCGGCAACACCAGTTCCGACTGCAAGCGCAGCCAGGTGAAGAAGTCCGGCAGGTGCAGGAAGCCGATCAGGGCAATGAGAAACAGCAGGAAGGGGAACAACGAGAACAGCATCTGGTAAGCCAGTGCCGAGGCATAGGTGGGCATTTCGTCATCGACGAATTCCTTGACGGTGCGCACCAGCACTTTGTGGAGCTTGAGGCCGTCTAGTACCGGAAAAATCATAGCGTCTCCTTTCGCCGCAAAAAGAGTGAGGTCGTGGGCGACTCAGGGGCCGTTTTCTACATTAAAAGTAGCCTACTTGGCGACTTTGAAACAATTACCAGATTTTAGTTTCAACGTAAGGCATAAAAACGGCCATCCGTGGATGGCCGTCGGGCTGCACGCATACAGCCAGCGATTCAGGCTTACTTGGTGGCTTTGTTAATCGCGTCTTTGGTATCGCCGACGGCTTTTTGCACTTCACCTTTCTTTTCCTGCACCACGCCTTCAGCGCGCAGCTTGTCATTGCCGGTGACTTTGCCGACACCTTGCTTGATGTTGCCGACGGCTTCGTTAGCCAAACCTTTTGCCTTATCCGATGTGCTGCTCATGGTATTTCTCCTGGAACAATCGAGGTTTTTGGTCATTACGTAGAGATTGACCTGAAGCCGTTCAGCAGAGTTTCAATTATTTTTCAGCGCGCATTTCATCGCCGCCTGCAGGTTTGGCTTTATGTTTTGCGGCCAACCCACGAGAATGCCCGGCACATTCAGGCTATAACGCTGAATAACAGATCCCGTAGGAAGGTTATGAAACTCAATAAAGCACAGGCCATCGCCCGCAGAAACCAGGAACTGGGCGGTGCCGTACTCGGCGTCAACAACTGCCACTTCACCGACCTGGACCACAAACGCAACATCTGGTGGTTCGACCTGCCGGTGGGCCGTATTGCCGTGGGCCAGTTCGAGTGGGTTCACCTGTTGATGCACAACGCCGAGTCCGACCAGTTGCTGCACCTGAAGGTGCCGACGGCGTTCCTGCGTGAAAAGCTCGAAGGGCTGGTGGTGCGCAATGCAGGCAAGCGCAAGCCGGAGATCACCCTGGAGTTGAGTGCGGACAAAGATTCGTTCTTGAAAGATGTGCGCCCGGCGGGTGCTGGCGTGAGCTTCGCGCAGTTCGCCCTGTAACAACGCGGTAAAAATAATGTGGGAACTGGCTTGCCTGCGATGGCGGTGGGTTAGCCACATTGCAGTGGCAGTTACACCGCTATCGCAGCATAGGTATCTACGCAACTTTAAGCTTTTGACGGGTTTTTTAGGTAGATGTGAGTACATATCCGTTGCTGCGGTAACGGCGGCTATT